>DASSME010000347.1:0-12192 GCA_035689035.1 Longimicrobium sp.
AGCTGGCATTATTATCTGTCATAAATCATCAGTTGTATCTTCCTCTCTTCCTCTTCATTTCATCAGGCAAGGTTTCCATGAGCATCGACCTCACCGTTCCAAACCCCCTCAGCTCCGGGCTCCAGCCGGTCCAGGATCAGAACGGCAACTCGAGCGCGCTGCAGCTGAACAACAGCGGCGTGGTCGCCGTCGTCGGCAAGGGTGGCGCGGGCGCGACCGCCGGTCTTACGATCTCCACCTACGGCTACACTCCGCCGACACAGCCCAACGTACAGATCATCGCGACCGACCTGGGAGGATGGAACGCGAACCTGGCGTTTCAGATGCTCCCCAAGCAGGGGACCCCTCCTCAAGGGGCCTCTTACAACACCGTGCTCCAGCTGGGCGGAAACGGGACCGTTGCCATGCCGGCCATGCCCAACCTTCCCAGCGGGAACACCGACCTGACCATCAACGCGCAGGGCGTCGTTTCGCCGCAGAGCTCGTCGGCGCGGTTCAAGGAGAACATCGAGCCGCTGCAGGACGACTTCGAGAAGCTCTTCCTGCTGCAGCCGCGGTCGTTCAACTACCGCGACTCGGGAGAGCGGGGGATCGGATACACGGCCGAGGAGGTGGCGCAGGTGGGCCTCGACACCCTGGTGGCGAATGACGCCGAGGGACGGCCGCTGACCGTTCACTACAAGATGCTGTCCGTGTACCTGCTGGAGATCGTCCGCCAGCAACGCGGCGAGCTCGCCGAGCTCCGCGGCGAGGTGGACGCGCTCAAGGCCACCGTGCGCGGCGCGGACGCCTGAGCCGTCGGCCCCGCTCGCAAACGCGGCCGGCGGAGCCCTGATGGCTCCGCCGGCCGCTCGATTTCGTGACGCGAAGGGCGCTGGAGAGCCGGGTAGGACGAACCACGCCGAGCTTCAACGGCAGCTACGGCGGGCCGCCACGCTCAGGCGGAACGATGCGTGCACGGTGAACGCGGGAGGCGATCGAACACCGTTTGCAACAGGAGAAGCCATGGCCGGCACCGACGGCAAGAAGGCGCAGGGCGATTCCGCACGCAACGGGAAGAAATCCGGGTCCGCTTCCACAGCCCGGACGGCGAAGTCGGAGAAAGGGAAGACCCCTGGGGAGGGGGAAGGAAAGGGTGGCAAGGCCGGTCGCAAGTCCGGCATGGCGATGCCCCTCGCGGCGGCGGCAGCCGCCGCTGCCGCCGTGGGTGGCGCGGCGGTGGTGGTGGCCCGGCGCAGACGCCGCAAGGCGGAAGCAGCCGCCGAAGCAGGGCGCGGCAAGGCGACGCGGACGCGCAGCTCGCCGCGGGCCGGCGAGGGCGTGGCGAAGAAGCCGCGCGCGGCCGGTGGCGGCCTGACCCAGCCGGTGCGGCCCGACGCGGCGCTCGGCGCCGTCATCGGCGGCAGAGAGCCCAGGACGCGCGCGGAGATCACCCGGCTGGTGTGGGACTACATCAAGCGCAACGGGCTGCAGGACGCCGGGAACCGCCGCTCCATCAACGCCGATGCCACGCTTCGCCCGGTGTTCGGCAAGAACCAGGTGACCATGTTCGAGCTGCCGCGCGCCATCAACGCCCACGTCGAGAAGGTTTAGCGGCGCCGCGAAACGAACGTGAAGCTCTGGAACCCGTTCGTCACCGCCGTGCGCGTGGAGAGCGGGCCCGGCGTGGCGGACCGCTTCGTCGGGGACACGCCGAGCCCGGCGACGTGGCCGTGACCGTCGAGGCCATCACCTTCGTCCAGGCGATCGGCATCGACAACAAGGCCGCGCGCCTCGCCTACCTGCGCGACCGCTGGGCCAACGCGCTGCGGCAGAATCCCCGCGTGCGCCTGCACACCAGCCTGCGCCCCGGAAAGGCATACGCCGTCGCGATGGTGGAGGTGGAGGGCGTCGAGCCGGGGAAGATCTACGAAGAGCTGTGGACGAAGCACCGCATCATCACCTCGCCGACGGACTGGGGAGGCGTGAAGGGGATTCGCGTCACCCCCAACGTCTACACCACGCTGGACGAGATCGACCGCTTCGTGGAGGCGATGCGTGGGATTCTCGCCCGCGGGTGAGCGGCGGCTCGTTCGGAAGGGTCGTAGCCGCTCCGCCCCGTACGCAGCCGGGCGCGGAGGAGCCATCCTCCGCGCCCGAGTTCGTGATGGGCTCAGCCGGCGCGTGGGGAGCTGGACGGCACCGTCGCGTCGCCCTGGCCGCCACCCACGTCCACGGCGGGGACGGCTCCCGCCCTTCCGTTCCGCTGGAGGAATTCCTGGAAGTAGTCGAACGAGCGAAACGCGAGCAAACATTGCTGGTTCGACTTGGCCGTGGCCATTCCAGGCGGAAACCAGAACCGCACCCCGTCGCGGTGGGCGGCGCAGTAGCCGAGGTCGAACCGCTCGGTGTGCGTCAGGTTCGTCGGCGTGATCAGCGGGCCTACCTGGCCTTCCACGGACTTGATCCGGATCTTCTCGCCGCGAATGGCCGGTGCGCCACAGACGCAGCATCTTCCCGGCCAGACGGGACTCCACGCCGACGGGTGGCGGAGCCTGGCCAGATTCGTTTTGAACGCGGGAAAATCCGCCACGAGACCCGGCTCCGGTGTCGCGAACGCGCCGTTCACGAACTGCGCGGCCGCGCCGCAGTGGTCGCACGTCCCGATCCCGTACATCAGCCCGATCCGTTCCTGGCACTTCGGGCACGAACCGTAGACCTTTTTCTTTTCGGCAACGACCAGGATAAGGATGAGCGGTAGAAAGATGACGGCGATGATGATGGCGATGATGATCATGATGGCCCTCCGAGGCGAGGTAGAGGTGCTCCACCTGCGTGCGAGTCCGGATCCCGCGGATGTCCCGTCGCCGAACCGTTACCCTCCCATACCATGAAGCTCTGGATCGATGCCGACGCGGCGCCGAGGGACGTGAAGGAGATCGCGTTCCGCGCGGCCCGGCGGCTGGAGATGGAGACGGTGCTGGTGGCCAACCAGCGGCTCACCCCGCCGCCGGGGAACCCGTTCGTCAGCGCCGTGCGCGTGGACGGCGGGCCCGACGTGGCGGACCGCTACATCGCCGACCACGCCGCGCCCGGCGACGTGGCCGTCACGGCCGACATCCCGCTGGCCGCCGCGCTGGTGGAGAAGCGCGTGGCCGTGATCGATCCGCGCGGCGACGAGTACACGCCCGAAACCATCGGCGAGCGGCTGGCCGTGCGCGACTTCATGGACGGGCTGCGCGGCTCGGGCGTGGAGACCGGCGGCGCGCGCCCCTACGGCCCGCGCGAGAAGCAGGCGTTCGCCGCCGCGCTCGACCGCGTGCTCACCCGCGCGCGCCGCGGCCGGTGAGATCACCCGGCGGACGGGATCTCTCCATCGCGCACCATCACCGCACCCATGCAAGCGCCGGCAGTCCCGCGCAGGCGGACCTTCGAGTAGTTGTTGCAGCGAATTCTTCATTCGCCTGCGACGTAGCGGCGCACGGCTCCCGGCGTGGCGATCCTCGCCCCGCAAAAGCGAGCGAGCCCCGGCCTGGGGAGGCCGGGGCTCGCTGCGTTCATGCCGTGGACGGCGGAGCGTCGGGCGCCTGCTGGGTCTCGCGCTCGGCGCTGCCGTCGCGCCAACCCCGCTCGCGCGAGTCGCGCGTGTAGGTGTCTTCGAGCGGGGAGAGGAGCGTCTCCCACAGGTTGCGCGCCGACTTGCCCTGGCGCCCGCGTTCGAAGGCTACGTCGTATGCCTGCTTGTTTCCGTGTTTGCCGCCGTGCATCCCGCACCTCCAGGCAGTGGGATCCCAGGAACCGGCTCTGTGCACAAGGTAACACATTTACCGCCGCGACGCATGTTCCGCACCGGGAACGCCGCGATCGGTATTTCGTCCTATTCGTTCAGCACCACCACGCTCTCCACGATCTGCCCCTCGCGCACGATGGCGTAGCCGGTCTGCTTGCCCATGCGCTTCCACATGTTGGCGGGGTTCTCGAACGCCCAGATCTCGTCGCCCTGCTCCTCCACCGCCTTCCGCTTCAGCTTCTGCCACGCCATGCGGATGCGCAGCGCGGCCATGTCGGGGAGGTTGCGGTGGTACGAGGTGGGCGCGTTCTCCACGCGCTGGGTCAGCCATTCCATCGACACCTTGCTCACGGACATGGGAGTTCGCGGGGGGAAGGGAGAGCCACCGGGTGTGAGGTGGCCTGGAGAGATCGGGCCCGGCCATGGCCGGACGGCACAACTGTATGGGTGAAAGATACCTGCGCGGCGGCGAGAAAGCGATGGCGGGGCGGGAAGATGCCCGGCCGGCTCGCGGCGGCGCGCGCGGCCTTCAGCGGAAGCGGTAGGTGATCGGGAGCGTGACCCACACGACCACCCGCCGGCGGCCCACGCGCGCGGGGCGGAAGCGCAGGGTGGTCGCGACCCGCAGCGTCTCCGCGTCCAGCACCGGATCGTGCGTGGACTCGTCCAGCGTGGGCGTGTCCGGGTCGGGGACGCCCTGGCGGTCGATGCGCATGCGGAGCACGGCCACGCGCTCGCCGGCGCCGCGAAGCTCGGGCCGCGAGCGGGCCCGCTGGTCCGCGAACGCCGAGAGGGTGCGGCTCAACGCCCGCCGGTTGCGCAGGCGCGGCGGCACCTCGCGCGTCGATTCGGGGAGCAGCCGGGCGGCCGCGCGCCGCAGCCGCGACGCCAGCGTGTCCGGCGGGCGTGGCACCCCGGGAGCCAGCACGCTCGCGTCCGCGTCGAGCCAGGCCTGCAGGAACGCGGTGAGCGACGGTGCGACCTGGAGCGGCGCGGCGGCGGCGTAAAGCACCACCACCGGCGTGGGCGCGCCGGGCTCGTCGGGAAGCCGCAGCGCGTAGGCGTCGCTCCAGAGCAGGTAGTCGGCGAACACCAGGTGGCGCTCGGCGCCGGGAAAGTGGCGGTCCGGCACCTCGTCGGGCACGGGGCGCACCTGCGACAGGTTCCAGAAGGTCACGTACAGGCCGTCCATCGGCCCGTCCTTGCCGAGATCCACCCCGTTCAGGGTGAGGAACCACGCCCGCACGTCGTCCGGCAGCCGCACGCGGTGGAGGATCTCGAATGCTTCCAGCTCGGCCGGCGTGGCGGGCGTTCCGGGCGAGATCCCCTCCTCCGCCCACTGCCTCCGCACCGCGGCCAGGATCCCGGTGATCGGATCGTCAGGGGCCGGATCGGCGTCATGCTCCGCCATTCAGCCGTCCGCCGCGACCACGCCGGTGATCCGCTCGCCCTCGCGCACCCTGGCGCGGCCGCTGTTCATCGACCGCCGCTCCTCCACCCCGCCGTCGCCGCGGCGGACGTGCACGATCACGTGGGCGGCGCGGGTGAGCGCCGGGTTCCAGGTGGCGGTGCGGCCGTCGTCGCTCAGCCGCGCGGGTATCGTCTCACCCATTCGTTCCCAATGCCATTGCCGTCCTGAACAGCGTTCCCCCGCGACCGGGCACGTCCCCTGTCCCCTGTCCCCTGTCCCCTGTCCCCTGTCCCCTCACTTGCGCCAAGGGGTATATTCCGCACGCGCGCCGGGTGCGCGCAACCGCCAATCGAATGAGAGAGATAGAACCGATGGCCGACGTCACGTGCGTGCGGTGCGGAGAGACCCGGGCCGGGCTGGCCTTCGCGCCGTTCAACAGCGAGCTGGGCAAGAGGCTGCACGAGCAGGTGTGCCAGGTGTGCTGGGGCAGCTGGCTGCAGCGGCAGACCGCCCTGATCAACCACTACGGCCTGAACCTGCGCGACCCCGAGGCCCGCAAGTTCCTGGCTGACCAGACCGAGGAGTTCTTCTTCGGCACCGGCGAGACCGAGAACGTCGACACCTCCAAGCAGGGCACCGTGCAGTGGTAGTCCGTCGGGGGAATGGAGGATAGGGTACGAGGGACCCCGATCGTGGGTCGAGACCGCCGCCTTCCGAACCGGGAGGGCGGCGGTCTTCGTTTCCGGCCACATGAGCAACGGACCGCGTGAGGGATGGATCATACCGTTCGTGGGAATGTCCGTGCATTCGGAATCCAACCCACCCCCGCGTCCATCGTGAGTCTCCCGCCGCGCTCGCGCGACCATGAAGCATGAAACGACGGGGCTCTCACAGAGTCCACGGAGTTCACAGTAACAACCGCAGTTCCTCTGTGGACTCCGTGAACTCTGTGAGAGCCAAGCTGTTTGGTCCTGCGGCGGCAGGCGTGGTCGCGCTCACGAGGATGAGCGATGACGAGCAACGAATGCACAACTACCGCGCGTCATCGCACTGCGTCGATGTGTGGGCAAGCGATAGCGGACGACATCCCCCTTGACGAATGAGAATCATCGTTCGCATACTATACGCGAACATTGATTCACATTTCACCCATCCCGAGGCTCTCATGCGGCCACTGCTCCTCGTACCGTTCACCCTCGCGCTCACCGGGGCGGGCCCCGCCTCCCTGCGGCCCGACGTCGCGCGGCCATCCACGGCAGGCGGGGGCGATTCGCTGATCGCCGAGATCCCGTTCGTGCTGAGCGGCGACCACGTGATGCTCCAGGCGGCGGTGAACGGCCACGCCGGATGGCTGGCGCTGGACACCGGCTCCAGCACTTCGTCACTCGACGCGGAGTGGGCCGACACGGCGGCGCACGTGCGGGTGGTGGCCACCGGCACGCAGGTGAACGGCTCGGCGACGGTGCGCGGCAGCATCGGCGAGGCGGACTCGATCCGCATCGGCGGGGTGGAGCTGGGGCGCACGCGCGTGGCGCTGATCCCACTGGGCGCGGTGGAGCGCGCCCGCGGCTCGCACCTGCACGGCACCATCGGCTACGACTTCCTGCGCCGCTACGTGGTGGAGATCGACTACGCCGCCCAGCGCCTGCGCCTGTACGACCCCGAGCGCTGGAGCTATCACGGCACCGGCGTGGCGGTGCCGGTCAGCACGCAGTTGCGCATCCCCGTGGTACAGGCCACCATCACCCCCGCCGGCGGCCAGCCGATCCCCGCGCGGCTGGTGCTGGACCTGGGCTCGGCCAACTTCGCCGTGCGGCTGGTGGCGCCGTTCGTGGCCGCGCACGGCCTCGCGTCGCTCGACGGGATCGACGCGCCGATCGGCACCGGCGTGGGCGGGATGGTGGTGGGCCGCGTGGCGCGCCTTCAGTCGGCGGCGCTCGGCTCGCTCCGCATCGAGGCGCCCACGGCGGGGCTGGCGCTGCGGCCGGAAGGGTTCTTCGGGACCACGGTGGTGGACGGCACCCTGGGCGCCCCGGTCTTCCGTCGCACCACCATGTTCGTGGACTACCCGCACGACCGGGTGATCTTCGAGGCCGGGCCGGGCTTCGGCGACCCGTTCGAGGCGGACATGAGCGGGATGTCGCTGGTGGGCGGGGCGGACGGGCGGGTCACCGTGTCGTACGTGGTGGCCGGGAGCCCCGCCGCGCAGGCCGGGATCGCCACGGGCGACGAGCTGGTGGCGGTGGACGGCGCCCCTGCGCGCCCTGCGGAGTTCGACGCGCTGCGCGCCTCGTTCCGCGCCACCCCCGGCGCCGTCCGCCGCCTGGTGGTGCGCCGCGGCGGCGAGACGCGCGAGGTGAGCATCACCCTGCGCCGGCTGGTGTGATCCCGGATCCGCAAACGCAGTCGTCATATCACACCGGCTCGGTTGATGGTCACCAGATCCGCCTGGGATCGTTGACGGAACCGACTACCAAAATCTCACGCAGAGGAAGCCGAGGAAGCAGAGGAATTGTTCTCTGCTGCCTCTGCTCCTCTGCTCCCTCTGCGTGAAACAAGTCTTTCGCCGGATTCGGTATGACGCCTTCGGCCGTGTGATCCAACCACTGTTTCACATCTTTTCGGGCAGGCTGATCGACCGAAACAGCCCCGGACGCCGAGAGCGTCCGGGGCCGTGGTCCATCGGATCGAGCTGCGCTCCGGCCGTCACGCCGAGCAGTAGTACAGGCGCGCGGGGAGGATGTTGAGGGGCTCGAAGGCCTCGCGGATCTCGCGGAACTCGGCGCGCAGGAAGCGCAGCACCTCGCGCGAGAACTGGTACACCAGGAAGCGGCCGCCGGGGCGCAGCGACTGGCGGGTGGCACGCACGATCTCGGTGCTCACCGCCTCGGGCATGGTGCTGAAGGGGATCCCCGAGATCACGTAGTCGGCGTGGTCCAACCCCATCTCGGCAAGGACGCGCCCCACGTCGGCCGCCGAGCCGTGCACCACCGTCAGGCGCCGGTCGGGGATGGAGGCGCGCAGGAACTCCACGAAGTCGTCGTTGGTCTCGAACACCACCATCCGCCCGTCGCCGCGCAGCCGCTTGAGCACCTCGGCGGTGATGTTCCCCACTCCCGGGCCGTACTCCACCACCACCTTCGCCCGCTTCCAGTCGATCTGCCGCATCAGGTCGCTCACCAGGAACCGCGAGCTGGGGATGATGGAGCCCAGCATGCGGGGGTGCTTGAAAAAGTTCCGCGCAAAGAGGAGCACCTGTCTGCGCCGGGACGCCATGGTCTTCGCCATTCCGATCTCCGAGATCAGTCCACCTGGGTTGGGATGCCGGCGCAAGCTGGAGCCGGCGGCTGCGCGCGGCAGGCGCAGGATGCGGGCCGCCATGTTCGCACTGCGGACGCCGCCCCGCAAGCAGCCGCCCCTTCCCGGCATCCCCGCGGGCGCGCGCCGCCACCGCCGCCGAGACGCGGCGGGGCCCTCCCCCGCCCCGCTGGCGAAGGAGGGCCCCGCGTTCCGCCCCGGCCGTGGCGGCGGCTACACCCGCTGCTTGGTCCAGAGCAGGACGGCGCCGCAGTTGGAGCCCAGCGGCCCGTCGCGCACGAACTGGATCGGCACGCTGGCGCCGCTGTACACCTCGATCCCCTCCAGGTCGTCGGGGCGCACCAGGTCGTCCACCGAGAAGGCGCTGCCGCCGTACATGTTCACCTGCATCCCGTCGAGGAACACCAGCGGCTCGCACCCGCCGCGCGCCCGCAGCGCCGTCTGCCCGCGGCGGTTGGGGCGCACGCTGAGCCCCGCCACCCGCCGCAGCACGTCGCTGGTGCGCGCCGAGTGCAGCACGGCGATCTGCTCGCGCGTCATGAACCGCCCCTGCCGCCGCTGCGCCGCGCGCTCGTAGAACGCCGCGATCAGCGGCGAGGTGAAGCGCTTGGCGGCGGTGACCTGCACCGGCTGCAGGGTGACCGCGTCCGACGTCATGTGGAAGAGCACGTCGAGCGAGTCCAGGCTCCCCACCCGCAGCTGCTCGGAGAGGAGGGCGATGTACCCCACCCGCTCGGCCGAAAGGCGGTAGTCGCCCGCCCCGGGGATGTCCAGGTCGAACTCGCCGTCCTGGTCGGTCTGCACCCGGCCGCGCACGATGTCGCCGGCGCGCAGCTCTACGGTGGCGGCGGCCACGGGGTTGTCGGTGCCGCGCTCGATCACGCGGCCGTGGACGGTCTGCGCCGCGGCGGGCGCGGCGGCGCAGAGCGCGAGGAGGGCGGCGATGAACTGCGGGCGCATGGCGTGCCTCCCGCCTGGGGTTGGGGGGGTCCGCACCCGGGCGGGAGCGGACGAGACGAGCGGCGGCCGAACCGGGCCGCGAATGGAACGTACCAGCGGCGGATTTTCTTGCATGGAGCGCGCCGGACGCGCGGCGCGACGTCAATCCATGCGTCGAGGCGCGCGGGAGCGCAAGGGTCCCGCGCCGCCGCACTCCCGGCAGGCGGCGGTTTGCACCAGATTACAGGGCGAGCGGACGCGGTTCGTTCCGCTCCCCCTCGATGGCGTGGAAGGCGTTCAAGTCCCGATGATCCCGAGCGACACCCGCGGCGCCACCCGGCCGCGCCTGACCTGGGCGCAGCTGCGGCGGCACCTGAGCACGCTTCCCAACCAGCTCACCGCCACGCGGCTGGCCATGGTGCCGCTGCTCTGGCTCCTGGCGGTGTTCAACCGCCCGGTGTGGCTGGGCGTGGGCGTGGCGGTGGCCGGCGCCACCGACGTGCTGGACGGGTGGCTGTCGCGGCGGTGGCACCAGACCAGCGAGTTCGGCAGCCGGCTGGACTCGGTGGCCGACCACCTGCTGGCGATCTCGGTCACGCTCTGGCTGGTGCTGCTGCGCCCGTTCTTCTTCCGCGAGCAGAAGTGGCCGCTGATCGCCTGGTCGGCGTTCGCGCTGCTGGTGCTGGCGGTGAGCTGGGTGCGCTTCCACCGCTTCGTGGACCTGCACCTGTACAGCGCCAAGGCCGCCGTCTTCCTTTCCTTCTGCTTCGGCATCCCCCTCCTTGTGCTGGGGCGCTACAGCCATGTCCAATTCTGGGTCACCATCGGAACCTGCACCCTGGCGGCGGCCGAGGCGCTGATCGTGATCCTCACCCGTGACGAGGTGGACGAGCACCTGGGCTCGATCCTGTTCGCGCGCCGGCGTCGGCGGACGGTGTCCTGAGAGGGCGGTGCCCGCTTCGTGCAGCCTCGTGCGGAGGCGGATCGGTGCAAGGGGGTCACACGGACGAGCGGAGGAGAACGGAGCAGCGGAGAACTGCAACGTCGCACTGCGGTCGGGGTTCCGCTGCTCCGCTGCACGCCGTTCCTCCGTGTGACCTCCTGCCGTTGGGGATGCGTGCACGGGTGTCCGGCATCTCCCCTCGCACGGCGATCCGGCAAGTGCCATCGTTCAGCACCTGGCGGCGTGGACCCCGGGGAACCGTCCCGGGTATCTCCGCGCCACACGACGGTGAAGCCCACCGAAGCGACCTGAATCCCGAAATCCGCTGGGAGATCGTGATGCCTGCGACCCGTACCGCCCGCGCGCTGCTGAAGAGCGCCGCCCTCTCCGCCTTCGCCGTGCTGGCCGCGTGCGGCAACACCGGCGAGGCCCGCCAGCCGCCCGGCGCCACCGCCGAGACCACGCAGCCGCCGGCGCCCGCCGCGCCCGCCACCGCCGCGCAGACCGCGGACGCCGGCGCGCCGCTGGCCGTGGTCTACAAGAGCCCCACCTGCGGCTGCTGCAACAGCTGGGTCGAGCACATGCGGCAGAGCGGCTTCCGCGTGGAGACGCACGACATGGACGACGTCACCCCGGTCAAGGACGAGGGCCACGTGCCGGCGAACGGCCGCTCGTGCCACACCGCGAAGGTGGGGAACTACGTGATCGAGGGCCACGTCCCCGCCGACCTGGTGAAGAAGCTGCTGGCCGAGCACCCCGCCGACGTGGCCGGGCTCACCGTGCCGGGGATGGTCACCGGCTCGCCGGGGATGGAGGGCCCCAGCCCGCAGCATTACGACGTGATCGCCTTCACCAGGGACGGGAAGACGCGCGTGTACGCCAGCCGCTGAGCCGCGGCGCACGATGCCGGGAGCGCGGGCCGGACACCGTCGTCCGGCCCGCGTTACTCATTTGTCCCAAACGGGTTGCACATGGCGGCGGATCTCCCTATCACTTCATCCGCCACGCGGTGGGAAACCGAAGCCGAGGGGAGCGTCCGATGGGCGAAGCCGAACCCGCCTTCAAGCTGATGTACTTCCGCGCCGGCTGGTGCGGCGTGTGCCACGAGAAGACGCCGGTGGTGGAGGCGTTCGCCCGCTCCGCGGGCCTGCCGCTGGAGATGGTGGACTGGGAGACGGAGGAGGGCCAGACGCGCGCCCTGGGCCTGCGCGTGCAGACGGTGCCCACGCTGGCGCTGGTGGACGGCGAGCGCGTGCGCTTCCGGCTGGTGGGCGCGATGATCACCCCCGAGACGGCCACGCACCTGGTGGCGATGTACCGCCCGTCCGGCGCGCCCGAGACCGCGGGAGGGAACGATGGACGCTGACGAGCTGCGGAAGAAGCTCACCGACGCGCGGGAGGAGGCGCTGCGCGTGGGCGACAGCCCCCTGCGCGCCGATCACCTGGCCGACCGGCTGCCGGCCCTGACCCGTGGCGTGAGCGCCGCCGGCGTGCCGGACGAGGTGAAGGCCCGCGTGGCCGCCGCGCTGGCCGACGCCGAGCGCGTGCTGCGCCGCGACGACGACGGGCGCGAGGCCGCCCGCCACCTGGCCACCGCCCTCAGCCACGTGGAGGTGAAGACCCGCAAGCCCTCGCCCTTCCTGGACGACGACTGAGCGGCCGGGCGATACCCCGCGCGGGGAATCAGCCATCCCCGTCCGCTTCGCCCGACAACGGCCGTGGCGGCCCCTGACCACGACCGGCGCCGCGGGCACCCCGCCTACCGCTTCAGCACCACGTCGAAGCCGACCGTCACCCCCGGGTCCACCACCA
>DASSME010000348.1:0-12465 GCA_035689035.1 Longimicrobium sp.
CCCCACGCCGCGCACGGAGGCGGATGCGGGCTCGGCTTTCGATCGTCCTGATCGGTGTAGCGCTGGTGCCGGCGGTGGGCGCCGCGCAGCAGCGCGTCACCCTGGAGCAGGCGCGCGCCGCGGCGCTGGCCAACGGCACGCGCATCTCCATCGCCGCGGCGGACGAGGCGGCGGCGCGCGCCGACCTGCTCACCGCGCGGGCGTTCCCCAACCCCACCGTCGCGGCGGACTACTCGAAGTCGCCCCCCCAGTACCATCTCACGGCCGACCAGCCGCTGGAGTTTCCCTGGCTCCGCGGCGCCCGTATCCGCGCCGCGCGGGCGGGGGCGCTGGGCGCGCGCTACCGGCTGGAGATCGAGCGCGCCGCGGTGCGCTTCGCCGTGGACAGCGCGTACGTGCAGGCGGCGGCCGCGCGCGAGCTGTACCTCCTGTCCGCGCGCACCGAGCGCGAGGGCGACGAGCTGGTGCGCATCGCCCGCGCGCGGCAGCAGGCGGGCGACGCCAGCGAGCTGGACGTGGAGCTGGCGCTGGTCGCGCAGGGCGGCCTGCAGGGCGCCGCCCTGGCCGATTCGCTCGCCGCCATCGCCGCGCTGCTCGACCTGCAGGCGCTGATGGGGATCCCGTCCACCCACCCCACCATCGTCCTCGCCGATTCGCTGGCGTCGCTCCCCGCGCTGGCCCCCGCGGCCGCCGCCACGGCCGACGCCACGGCGATCCCGCTGCGCGCCGCCGCGGCGGAGGCCGACGTGCAGGCGCGCACCGCGTCGATCGCCGTGGAGCGCGCCAACCGCTGGGCCGCGCCGTCCATCACCGGGGGCGTGGAGTGGCACGACCCCACCGGGGGCGAGAAGGGATATCTCCCCACCTTCGGCCTCTCCGTCCCCCTGCCGCTGTGGGACCGCAACCGCGGCCCGATCGCCGCGGCGCAGGCGGGGCTGCAGCGCGCGCGGGCCGAGCTGCTGGCCGCGCAGCGCGAGGGCGCCGCGGCGCTGGCGGCGGCCGAGCGCGCGCGGGCGGCCGCGGCGGCCAGCGTGGAGCGGGGCCGCGCGCTGCTGGCGCACGCCGAGCGCGTGGTGGCGCTCTCCACCCAGGGCTACCGCGAAGGAGCGTTCCCCATCACCACCGTGATCGACGCGCGCCGCGCCGCCCGCGACGTGCTGCGCCAGTACGTGCAGGACCTGGCCGCCCTGCGCGCCGCCGAGAGCGCCGCCGCGCTGGCCCGCACCGTGGGGGCCGCACCATGACCGCGAGAACCGACGTGACCCCGCGAGTGACGATGTGCATCGACGGCGGGCCGGCCCCCCCACCGGCGGCCGACGCCGCGAGACCCCGTTCCGCGCACCACCCTCGCGGCCGTGCCGACGCCCGTAGTCCGCGAAGGCGGACTTCGTGGGGTCGTTGCGGCGAATTCATTCGCCCGGCGGCGCGGGCGATCACGGCGGCCGTGCTGCTCCTCTCCGTCGCCGCGTGCGGGAAGAAGGGCGGCGACGCGGAAGAGGGCGGCGACGAGGCCGAGGTGACGCCCGAGGTCGTCGCGCAGACGGCGGTGGCGCAGGTGCAATCCTTCCCGGTCACCGTCACCGCGCTGGGCCTGGTGGACGCGGCGCCGGGGCACGTGGCCGAGCTGGCCGCGCCGGCGCAGGCGCGCGTCACCCGCATCTACGTGGGCACCGGCCAGGCGGTGAGCCGGGGGCAGCCGCTGGTCGCGCTCGACCCGACCGTGTTCGCGGCCGAGGTCCGCCGCACCGACGTGGCCCGGGTCACCGCGCAGCAGGCGTACGACCGCGCGCGCCGCCTGGCCGACGCCGGGATCCTCCCGCGCAAGGACGCCGAGACCGCCGCCGCCGCGCTGGCCGACGCCAACGCCGCCGCCATCGCCGCGCGCAACACCGCCGGCCAGGCCACGCTCCGCTCGCCGATCTCCGGCGTCGTCGCGGCCGTCGGCGCCAGGCTGAACGCGCAGGCCGACCCGGCGACCACGCTGGTGCAGGTGGTCGACCCCAGCGGGCTGGAGATCCACCTTTCCGTGCCGCCGGACCAGGCGGGGCGCATCCAGCCGGGCCAGCCGGTGCACCTGAGCGTGGGGCGCGCGGCGGGCGGCCCGTCGCTCGGCGACGGAGTCGTCGCCGGGGTCGGCGCGGTGATCGACACGGCCAACGGGAGCGTGGACGTGCGCGCCGCCCTCACCCGCCCGGCCGGCCGCCTGTTCGTGGGGCAGGACGTGTTCGCCACCATCGACGTGGCCCGGCCGGCGAACGTGGTCACCGTCCCCGCCACCGCGCTGGTCCCCGCCGAAGCGGGGCAGCAGGTGTTCGTGGTCGACGCGAAGGGGATCGCCCACGCCACCCCCGTCACCGCCGGCGAGCGGCAGGGGGAGCTGGTCGCCATCCGCCAGGGGCTGCACGGCGGCGAGACGGTGGTGACGCAGGGCGCGTACGGCGTGCAGGACGGGGCGCGCATCCACTCCGCGCCCGCGGCGGAGACGCCATGAAGCTGGTCGACACGCTGGCCGCCCAGCGCCGCTTCATCTACCTGGCCGTGGCGCTGCTGGGGGTGGCGGGCGTCTGGGCCGCGGCGCGGCTCCCGTCGGCGATCTACCCCGAGCTCACCTTCCCCCGCATCGCGGTGATCGCGCAGGGGTCGGCGCTGAACGCGCAGCAGGTGGTGTTCGCCATCACCCGCCCGCTGGAAGAGGCGGTGAGCAACGTGCCCGGCGTGCGGCGCGTGCGCAGCCGCTCCATCCGCGGCAGCGTGGAGATCTCGGTCGACTTCGCGCCCAGCACCGACATGGCGCAGGCGCTCCAGCTCACCCAGGCGCGGGTCAACCAGGCGCAGGCCGAGCTCCCCGCGGGGCTCGACGTCCAGGTGGAGCGTCTCACGCCCACCGTGTTCCCCATCCTCAGCTACAACCTGACCGGCGCCGCCACCACCGATCTCTACGACGCCGCCGTCTACCAGATCCGCCCGGTGATCTCGCGCATCCCCGGCGTGAGCCGGGTGGAGGTGCAGGGGAGCGACGTGCGCGAGCTGGAGGTGATCGCCGACCCCGTGCGCATGACCACGCTGGGCCTCAGCTACACGGACCTGGCGGACGCCATCCGCGGCGGGACCCAGCCCGCCGCCGTGGGGCGCGAGACCCGCGACTACCAGCAGTACCTGGTGGTCACCGACCTCGAGGCGCACACCGCCGACGACGTGGCCAACGTGGTGGTCCGCCCCGGCACGCGGGTGAGCGACGTGGCCACGGTGTCGATGGGGACCGAGGACCACGTCGCCCTGGTCGCCGGCGACGGGCAGCCCGCGGCGCTGATCAACATCTCGCGCCAGGTGGGCGGCAACACCGTGGCCATCGCCGACAGCGTGGCCAAGGAGATGGCGGCGCTGCAGCGCACCCTGCCGCGCGGGATGAAGCTGAAGCCCGTCTACGACCAGGCGGTCCTGGTCCGCGAGGCGGTGGGCTCGGTGCGCGACGCGATGCTCGTGGGGGCGGCGCTCGCGGTGGCCGTCCTCCTCCTCTTCCTGCGCCACGGCCGCATCACCGCCATCAGCGCGGCTTCGATCCCCGTCACCATGGCGGTCAGCGTGCTCGGGATGTGGATGCTGGGGCAGACGTTCAACCTGATGACGCTGGGCGGGATGGCCATCGCCATCGGGCTGGTGATCGACGACAGCGTGGTGGTGACCGAGAACATCGCCCGCCACCTGGCCTTCACCCCCGACCGGAGGAGCGCCATCCGCGACGCGGTGGACGAGCTGATCTGGCCGGTGACCACCTCGACGCTCACCACCGTCGTCGTCTTCATCCCGCTGGGGCTGCTCGAGGGCGTGGTCGGCCAGTTCTTCAAGGCGCTGTCGATCACCCTTTCGCTGGCGGTGCTGGTCTCGCTCGTCCTCGCCCTCACCATCATCCCGCTGCTGGCCGACCAGCTGATCCGCGCCGGCGAGGTGGACGACGAGAACGAGGTGCCGCGCCCCGGCCTCCGCGGCGTCCCCGCGCGCATCGGCCGGGGGCTGCGCGCGCTGACCGGGCGCTACGAGCGGACGCTCACCCGGCTGCTCAGGCGTCCGCGGCGCCTGTTCGGCGTGGCGGTGGTGCTGGTGGCCGCCGGGTACCTGGCGCAGCGCTTCGTGGGGACGGGGTTCCTTCCCGAGATGGACGAGGGCGCGTTCGTGCTGGACTACTTCACCCCAGGCGGAACGGACCTGCAGGAGACCGACCGGCAGCTGCACGTGGCCGAGCGCATCCTGATGCGGACGCCCGAGGTGGAGGGGATCAGCCGGCGGACGGGGGCCGAGCTGGGCCTGTTCGCCACCGAGCAGAACGTGGGCGACATGGTCGTACGCCTGAAGGCGCCCAGCCGGCGCGACCGCAGCTCGTTCGAGGTGATCGACGAGGTGCGCGGGAAGATCGAGACGCAGGTGCCGCGGCTGAACATCGAGTTCGTGCAGATCCTTTCCGACGTGATCAACGACCTGGCCGGCAGCGACAGCCCCGTGGAGATCAAGCTCTTCGGCGACGACCTGGGGCCGATGGAGGCGTACGCCCGGTCGATCGCCGCGCCGATGGAGAAGGTGGACGGACTGGTGGACCTGCAGAGCGGCGTCAGCGAGCCCGCCCCCGAGATGCACGTGCAGGTCGACCCCAGCCGCGCCGCACGCGTCGGCCTGACCGGCGACGACGTGAACACGCAGCTGGCCGCCGAGCTGCTGGGGGCCGAGGCCGGCCAGGTGCGCGCCGGCGACCGGACGGTGGGCGTGCGCGTGCACGCGCCCGACGAGGTGCGCTTCGACCCGCGGCGCCTGGCCACCCTCCCCGTCTTCAGCGCGGCCACCGGCGGCGACGTCCCGCTGGGCGCCGTCGCCACGGTCGTCGACGGCACCGAGCGCGCCGAGCTGCGCCGCGAGAACCAGCGCCCCACCATCGCCGTCACGGGCGGGGTGGAGGGGCGCTCTCTCGGCGCGGTGATGGCCGACGTGCGGCGCATCCTGGCCGCGCACCCGGCGCCGGCGGGGGTGCGGGTGGAGATCGGCGGGGCGTACGCCGGCCAGCAGGGCGCCTTCAAGTCGCTGCTGGCCGTGCTGGCGCTGGCCGCGCTCAGCGTGATCGCGGTGATGGTGCTGCAGTTCCGCTCGTTCGTGGAGCCGCTGATCATCACCCTGGCCGCGCCGCTCTCCTTCGTCGGCGCGCTGGCGCTGCTGCTGGTGACGGGAACGCCGCTCAACGTGAGCTCGCTGATGGGGATGGTGCTGCTGGTGGGGCTGATCGTGAAGAACGGGATCATCCTGCTCGACTTCACCCACCACCGCATGCAGCACGAGGGCGAGCCGCTGGGCGAGGCGATCCGCGTGGCCGCGCGCACCCGCCTGCGCCCGATCCTGATGACCACCCTCTGCACCCTCTTCGGCCTCCTTCCGCTGGCGATGGGGATCGGCGCGGGGAGCGAGCTGCAGCGTCCGCTGGCGCTGGCGGTGATCGGCGGGCTGGCACTCTCCACGCCGATCACGCTCTTCCTGGTCCCCGCGTTCGTGGTGGCCATCCGCGGCGCCGGCTACCGGCTGGACCGCGCCGTGGCCGCCGAGACGGTGTGATTCGATCCCGGATCCCCGATATTCCTTGGGTGGCCTACACGGCTACGAAAGGCGTCACACGGAGCAGCGGAGGAGAACGGAGCAGCGGAGAACGGCAACCGCAACGGCAACTGCATTGGCTCTCACGGCGGGACAGCGGGACGGTGGGGACGGAGGGAAGGAAGGACGGAAGAACTTCCGCACCTTCCGTGGTTCCTTCGCCATTTCCGTGTTTCCGTTCCTGCGAGAGAGCCTGCGGTCGTCCTGCGCCGTTCGGCAAGGTGACCCGGACGGCTACCGTGCCGCGGGCCCGATCGTCAGCAGCACGAAGGTGCCCGGCAGCACGGGCCGGCGCGGGCGCGGATTGTCGGCCGTGGCGGCCGGCGCGGCGCCCAGCTCGGCGGTGACGGTGTAGACGCGGTGCGTGGACGGGTCCAGGGCGATGGTGCGCGCGCCTCGCTGCGTGGCCAGCGTCTGGACCACGGCGTAGCGGCCGGCCGGGTCCTGGCGAACCACGGTCATCGTGCCGTCGCCGTTGCTGCTGAACGCCGTCCCGCTGGATGGATCGAACGCCGCGCCGTCCGCGCCCCGGCCGATGGGGAGGGTGGCGGCCACGCGGTGCGCGGCCATGTCGGTCACCACCATCACCCCGTTGCCGCAGACGGAGAAGAGCCGGCCGTGCGCGCGGTCGATGGCCAGCCCGCTGGGCTCCTCGCACCCCGCCAGCGCCCAGTGCCCCAGGGTGCGCAGGCTCCGCGCGTCGAACTCCGCCACCTCGCCGCGGTCCTCCACGTTCACCCACACGTGCCCCGCGCCGTCCAGCACCGCCGCCTCGGGCTTGCCGCCGAGCGCCACGGTGCCGACGACCGCGCCGCGCACGGCGTCGATGGCGGTGGCATTGGCGCTGCCGCCGTTGAAGGTGAAGACGCGGCGGGTGGCGGGGTCGTAGAGGATGGCGTCGGGGTTGCGCCCGGTGACCTTGAGCGACCCCGTGGCGGCCAGCGTGCGCAGGTCGAAGATGGTGACCGACGAGTCGCGCCCGTTGCTGGTGAAGCCCTTCCCCAGCTCGGGCGCCAGCGCGATCCCGTGCACGCCCGGCGTGGAGGGGAGGTCGCCGCCCAGCGAATCATGGCGCAGGTCCACCACCATCACGTGGGTGCCGCGGGAGATGAACACCCGCTCCCCGGCCGCGTCCACGGTGAGATAATCCCACCCCCCGTCCCCGCCGATGACGGTGCGGTGGATCACGCGATAGGGTCCGTCGGCAGGGGCGGCCGTCTGCGCGGCCGGCGAGGAGGCGCCCGCGACGGCGGCCAGCGTCGCGAGCAGGGCGGTGAGCACGGGATGGCGGATCATTCGTCTTCCGATCGGAGCGGTGGGTGGAGAAGGTGTGGCGGATGGGCACCGCACCGCCGGCGCGCACTCCGCACGCCGCGTCGAGACAACTTATCGGCTCGACCTTACCGCACGATAACGCGTGTATTCGGACCAGTCCCCATTGGCCACGCACCCGCGAGGATCATCCCCCCATGAAGCCACGCCACAGCGCCATGATCGCCGCGCTCGCGGCCATCGCCCTGGCGCCTCCTGCCCCGGCCGCCGCACAGGTGATCGCAGGGCGCGTGGTGGATGCCGCGACCGGCGCCGGCGTGGCGCGGGCGCGCGTCACCGTCGCCGGCCACGAGAACGACGAATCCAGCCGCACGCTCACCGCCGCCGACGGGCGCTTCTCCATCGCCGTGCGCGGCGGACTCTATCGTGTGCGGGCCGAGGGGACGGGCTACGAAGCCGCCCGCACGTCCGTGACGGCGGGCCCGGGCGATACCGTCCGCGTGGTCTTGCGCATCCCCGTCGCGCCGCGGCGGCTCGGCGCCGTCACCGCGTCCACCCGCCCGCGCCGCCTGCCGATGGTGGGCGTGTTCACGCCGGTGTACCCCACCGACTCGCTGCTCGCCGCCGAGCGCACGCGCGGCGAGGGCGGCCCGGCCCGCGTGATCGTCCGCGGCGTGGTGCCCACGCCCACCGCCTGCTGGCGCCTGGCCGGCGCGGCGGACCGTGTGGGGCCGCTGGTCACGCTCAACATCCAGGCACGCCCCACCGGCGATCCCTGCCCGAGCGATGCCGTCGGCGCGTCCACCTACAAGGTCACGCTGCGCCGCCTGCCGCCCGGCACCTACACCCTCCGCGTCCTCCACACCTACCGCGCCGGCGCGTGGCAGCCGTCCGTGGCCCTCGATTCGGCCGGCGTGACGGTGCGGTGAACGACGAGCGCCCGGTGGCGGCCGCCACCGGGCGCTGGCCCGTTCAGGGGGATGCGTTCAGGGCTGCGGCTGCCCCTGCGCGTTCCCGCGGTGCTGCCCCGGTCCGCCGCCACCGCCCGGTCCGCCACCACCACCGCCGTGTCCGCCACCGCCGCCCTGTCCGCTCCCGCGACCGGAGCCGGGGGCGGGAGCGGGGTAGTTCGTTCCGTGGCCGTGCGGCCGCGCGATCGCGGTGCCGGAGCTCGGCACCACCTGCAGCACCTGCATCATCCCCCGCTCCTCGTGGCCCAGGATGTGGCAGTGCATCACGAAGCTCCCGGTGGGGGGGCCGCAGTTGCCGGCCGGGCACCCGTCGAAATCCTCGTAGCGCTGGGTGATGAACACGTAGGCGGTGTCCACCACGTTCCCGGCGTTGTCCACGGTGGGCCACGGCAGCGGGATCACGTCCAGCCAGATCGGCGATCCCCGCCGCGAGGCCGCGTTCAGCTCCTGGTAGAAGGCGTAGAACGGGTCCTGGGCGCCCGCCGGGGCGTACACCGAGTCCACCTGGAAGGGGTTGATGTGGATGTGGAACGGGTGGTTGATCTGGTTCGGGCTGTTGTTGACCACCTTCCAGGTCTGCGTCGAGTCCAGCACCATCGGCATCGGCTTGCCGGCGGCGTTGGAGGGAACGAACACCACCGTGTCGTTGAACCGCTGATAGGCGTTCTGCACGCTCCCCAGGAAGAACTGGGCGGGCTTGAGGTAGCTTCCCGGGCCGGCCGTGTCGGTGAACACGATCACCGCGGTGTCGTGCGCCGGCGTCAGGTTCACGCCCAGGAAGGCCGAGGGCGCGGGGATGCGCGTTCCCAGGAAGGCCGAGAGCCTGGGCACCCGCGTCGGCAGCCCCGTGCTCCCCCCCCTGATCGAGGGATCGACCACCACGCGGAACAACAGGTAGCCGCTCTGGTCGTTGATCTGCTGGTTGTCCTGCCGGGCCGCGGTCTGCAGCGGGAGCACCGGGGCGCGGGTGCGCCGGCTCGCGCCGGCGTTGTGGCGGACCCCGAACAGGTGCACCCCCGGCGTGAGCGGCGCCTGCACGATCACGTCCAGCCGGTTCCCCGCGCCCAGCAGCAGGATGGTGTCGTTATCGATCGCGAGGTTGGCCAGGGAGTAAGTGACGCCGTCGCGCGCCACCTCCACGATCGCCGGCTCGTCACCGGGAAGGTCCTGGAAGCCGAACGCGAGCGTCTTGGTGTTGCGGGTCACGTTCTCGTTCACCAGGCGCCAGCGCTGCACCTCGCCCGGCGCCATGTAGATCACCGGGAAGTTCTGCCCGTTCACGATCGGCGGCACCTTGTCCAGGATGTTGGTCTGGTCGCCGTGGAAGAGGCCGACGGTGGTGTCCACCTGCTGCAGCGCGATCAGGTGCTCGCGGAGGTGGAACTCCTGCGTGAACCGGTCCAGCCCCGTGGTGGGGTCTTCCACGATGAACGCGCCCGCCATCCCGTTGGCCACCTGCAGGGCCACCGAGCCGTGCTTGTGCGGATGGTACCAGTGCGTGCCCGGGGACTGGTTCATCGGGACGCGGAACGAGTACAGGATCGAGTCGCCCGGCGCGATCGTCATCAGCACGTCGTCACCCACCACCGTGGAGGTGCTGTCGGGGGTGACGTGCATCCCGTGGTAATGGATGTTGGTGAAGTTGGGGCCGTGGAAGCAGTCCTGGAACACGTCCCGCGGCGACGCGCTGACCGCCGCCGGGTAGTTCATGCACACGTTGTTCGAGTCCGACGGCGGGAGCTTGTTGCGCAGCCAGATCTGCACCAGGTCGCCGGGGTGCACCCGGAAGGTGGGCCCGGGGAAGCGGGGCGTGAACCGGGGGTCGTTGGCCTGGTACGCGGTGTCGGTGGTGGCGGCCAGCGTGTAGGCGCGCAGGGGGAGCGTGTCGGTGACCACGGTGTCCTTGATCACCGTGTCGGTCACGGTGCCGGCGCGCGTGACCGGCAGGTTGGCCATGGTGACGTCGAGCGTGGCGCTCAGCACGCCGTTCATCGACCGCACCACCAGGGGCTCGGTGAGCGAGTCCGCGTGGTTGGCCAGCAGCCGCGGCAGGCGGACGCGGGTGACGCCGGCCGCGCTCGGCACCGTCACCACCGGCTGGACCGGGGCGCGCGACACCGTTTGGCAGCCGGCCAGGATCGCCGCGGCCACGGCGGCAACGCCGAGCAGTTCCACCGCCGTGCGGCGAAGCGAAGGCGGGTGGTGAGATCGATCTTCGGTCACGGAAGGTCCTCCGGCACGGCGGGTTCCGAGTGGCGGGGCCGGACTGCGCCCGGGGAAGCGCATTTCGCGGGACTGCGCGCGAGTGGACGAACTGCGGCCACGTCGCGCAATATGTATCGGGCACTCTACATCTGCAACGAATTTCTGTACCAGTTTCACCTGCGGATCCGCGGCCTCAAACGCGCGGCGGTGCCTGGAACGAGGAACGACGCTGCGGATGGAGACGCGGACCCTGCCCGGCGCGATGCACGCCCGGATGGCGGGGAGGGGCGCCCGCGCCCGTGGTAGCGTCCACACCGGTCGCCCGGGGTGGCGGAACGGGCGCGGGCCCACGACACTGTACGCCAACCACCCGCCGGCCGGACGGCGGGACCCACCCTGCGCCGCCACCGTGGCCGGACCGGCGAGCGCGTCCACGTCGCCGGTGCCATGAAAAAGCTCTGGATCGCACTCCTCCTCCTCGCCCCGGCACCGCTCCGGGCGCAGACCCCCGCCGACTCGGCGCTGATCGGCCGCATCCTGCTCGCCGAAGACCGGCGTGACTCCACCGACGCGGCCCTCGCCGACGGGCTGCGGCACGGCGACCCGCGGGTGCGGCTGATCGCCGGGCGGGCGCTGGGTCGGATCCGCAGCCCGCTCTTCACCTCGCGGGATTCGCTGCCGCCGGCCGCCGCTCCCCCCGCGTGGCCCGAGCCGGCGTGGCGGCTGCGCTACCGCGCCCTCGCCGACCGCCGCGCGGACTGCGGAGCGCTGCGCGCCGCGCTCGGGGACGCCGTGTGGCACGTCCGCCTCCACGCGGCCGACCTGGCGCAGGCGCCGTGCGGCGCCGATTCGGCGCTGGTGCGCGTGCTGGCCCGCTGGGTCGATGCGCTCCCGCGCGACACCCGCCGCCGCGCCGCGGGCGGCGTGTCGTGGCACGCCGCCGCCCACGCCGAGGTCGCGCTCGCCCGCATTGCGCCGGCGCTCGCCCGCGCGCGGCTCGGCCGGCTCGCCGCGCACGGCGACTGGCACGCGCGCCTGTACGCCGCCCGCGCCGCCGCCGTGCTGGCCGACACGCCCCGGCTGCGCACCCTGGCCCGCGACCCGGACGGCAACGTGCAAGAGGCGGCGATCGACGCGCTGTCGAAGCTGGTGGCGCACGGCGCCGACGACGTGTACCTGGCCGCGCTGGGTGGTGACCAGGCGCAGGCCGTCCGAGCCGCCGCCATCGCGCTGAAGGGATCGCCGAGCTCCTCCGTGCGTAGCGCGGCGAACGCCGCCTTCGACCGCTGGGTAGCCCGCGCCAACGACTCGGAGCGCGACGTGCGCGTGGCCCTGCTCGACGCGGCGGGCCGCCCCGCCGGCGACGACCGCCCGCCTCCCCCCGTCCACGCCCTGCCGCCGGACGCGGTGGCGCTCGCGCTGGGGAAGGAGGTGCGCGTCCGCGTGACGATGTCGCCCGCGTCCGGCGGAGGGTCGTTCGTGGTGCGGATGCGTGGGGAGCTGGCACCCATGATGGCGGCGCGCGTGCTCCAGCTCGTCCGCGGCGGCTACTACGACGGCGGCAACTGGCACCGCGTGGAGCCCGACTTCGTGATCCAGGGCGGCGGCCCGGGCACCAACGAATACGTCGGCTACGCCCACTACCTGCGCGACGAGCTGGCGACCGTCGCGCACCCCCGCGGCACCGTGGGGATGAGCACGCGCGCGCACGACACCGGCGACGCCCAGTGGTTCATCAACCTGAAGGACAACCCCCGCCTGGTGCGCGACTACACCGTCTTCGCCGAGGTGGTCGACGGCATCGGCGTGGTCGACGGGATCCTGGAGGGGGATACGGTCGCCTCCATGCGCGTGGTGCCGGCGGCGCGCTGACGCGGACGATGAGACGCACCATCGCGGCGCGATCGGCCGCCCTGGCCGCGCTGCTGGCCGCCGCCGCGCCGGCCACGAGCGGCGCGCAGGTGGCGGCGGGGCGCGACTCCGCGGCGCCGGTCGCGCTCCGCCCCCTGGACGTGACCGCACGGAAACAGCTGCGGCTGTCGGGCCGCTTCCGCCCGATCCGCGCTGCCGGCTCGGCGAGGGTGCGTGCGGACGGGCGGACGCACGCGATCGCGGTGCATGGCACCTTCGCCGATCCCGGCTTCTGCCAGGAGCTGGGCGCCGCCGCGGACCGGACCGGCCAGGTGGTGACGCTGGTGGTGGAGGCACGCGGCGCGCGTTCCCGTTGCTCCGTTGCCTTCCGTGCGTCCACGTATTCGGTTACGCTGCACGACCTGCCGGCGGGCACCTTCACCGTGCGCGTCTTCCACGCGTGGCGCAGCCGCCCCGGCCAGCGCGCGATGGTGCTGGACACCACGGTCGCGGTGCGGTAAACCCCCGCTTCTACGAA
>DASSME010000349.1:0-8506 GCA_035689035.1 Longimicrobium sp.
TCGAACGGCTGCATCGCGTCCTCGGTGGCGCGGCGCCTCACCTCCGCCTCGCGGGCCGCGTCGGGGAGCGCGGAGAGATCGTCGCGCCGCAGCATGAAGCCGGCGAAGGGCGCGATCACCTGCACCGGCGAGCCGTCCGCCTCGGCGAAGACCGTCCGCAGCGCCTCGTGCCGGCGGACGATCTCGCTCAAGCTCCGCTCCAGCGCCGCCCCGTCCAGCGGACCCGCCAGGCGCCATGCTCCGGGGATGTTGTAGACGGCGCTTCCCGGCTCCAGCTGGTCGATGAACCAGAGCCGCTCCTGCGCGAACGACAGCGGCAGCGGCGCGGTGCGCTCCACGGGCACCACCGGGGGCAGCACCGGCAGCTCCGCGCGGCGCATCTCCTCCACGCGCACCGCCAGCTCCGCCACCGTGGGGCCCTCGAAGAGCGCCCGCAGCGGCAGCTCCACCCCGAACAGCTCGCGGACCCGCGACACCACCCGCGTGGCCAGCAGCGAGTGCCCGCCCAGCTCGAAGAAGCTTTCCGTCACCCCCGTCCGCTCCAGGCGCAGCACCTCGGCCCAGATCCCCGCCAGCACCTCCTCGGTCGGGGTGCGCGGCGCCACGTACCGGTCCTCGGCCGGCGCGAGATCGGGCGCCGGCAAGGCCTTGCGGTCCAGCTTGCCGTTCGGCGTCAACGGGATGCGCTCCAGCGCCACGAACGCGCCCGGCACCATGTACTCCGGCAGCGACAGCCGCAGGTGCTCGCGCAGCGCGTCCGCCTCCGCCTTCCCGACGACGTACGCCACCAGCCGCTGCTCGCCGGGCTCGTCCTCGCGCACGATCACCCGGGCCTCGTGGACGTCGGCGTGCGCGGTCAGCGTCGCCTCGATCTCGCCGGGCTCGATCCGGAAACCGCGCACCTTCACCTGCTCGTCCACCCGGCCGATGAACTCCAGCCGCCCGTCCGCCCTCCACCGCAGCCGGTCCCCCGTGCGGTACATCCGCGCACCCGGCTCCGCGGCGAATGGATCGGGGACGAAGCGCTCCGCGGTCAGCCCCGGACGCTCCAGGTAGCCGCGCACCACCCCGTCGCCCCCCACGTACCCTTCTCCGGGCACGCCCACCGGCACCGGGTTCAGGGCAGCGTCGAGGAGATAGATCCGCTGGTTGCCGGTGGGGCGGCCCACGGAAACCGTGAGCGCGTCCTCCGCCACGTGCGTCACCTGCTCCCACGAGCACCAGGCGGTCGTCTCGGTGGGCCCGTACATGTGCAGCAGGCGCTGGGGGCCGCCCGCCTTCAGCAGCCGGCGCACGCTGTCGGCGTCGACCGCCTGGCCACCGAAGAGCACCTCGCGCAGCGGCGCGAACACGTCCGGCTGCTCGCGCGAGAGCTGGTTCAGCAGCGCCGTCGTCTGGTAGAGCGTGGTGATCCGCTCCTCGCGCAGCATCCGGTGCAGCGCGGGAGGCGAGAGGAGCACGTCGCGGGGGATTCCGACGAGGGTGGCCCCGTTCAGGAGCGCGCCCCACGCCTCGAAGGTCAGCGCGTCGAAGCTCGCGTTCGACGCCTGCGCCACGCGGTCGCCGGGGCGGAAGCGCACGTAGTCGGTCTCGACGACGAGCTGGACCACGTGCCGGTGCGCCACCATCACGCCCTTGGGCTTCCCCGTGCTCCCGCTGGTGTAGACGATGTACGCCAGGTTCTCCGCCGTCGCCCCGCCGAGCGGCGCCTCGACCGGTTCCGACGCGAGCGCGCCGGCGGCCTGGTCGAGGTGGACCACGCCCAGGGCGCGGGCCTCCACCACCCCCGCCAGCTCGCTTCGGCTGAGCAGCACCCGCGCGTCGCTGTCGGCGAGCATCAGGCGCAGCCGCTCGGGCGGATAGCCCGGGTCCAGCGGCACGTAGCAGCCGCCCGCCTTCAGCACCGCGAGGACCGAGACGATCAGCTCCGCGCTCCGCTCCAGCAGCACCCCCACGCGCGCATCGGGGCCCACGCCCAGGCGGACGAGGTGGTGGGCAAGCTGGTTGGCCCGCGCATCCAGCTCCCGGTAGGTCAGCTCCACGCCGCCCCAGGCCAGCGCCACGGCACCGGGACGCTCCCGCACCTGCGCGTCGAACAGCTCGTGGATGCACACGCCCCGCGGGTACGGCCGCTCCGTCCGGTTCCATTCCACGACCACCCGGGCGCGCTCCTCCGGCCCGGTGAGCGCCAGGCGCGAGAGGCGCACCTCCGCGTCGGCGGCGACCTGCTCCAGCACCCGCGCCAGGTGGCCGAGCATCCGCTCGGCCGTGGCGCGCTCGAAGAGGTCGGTGCTGTAGTTCAGTCCGCCGCGCAGCCCGTGGGGGGTCGGCGCGAGCGTCAGGGAGAGATCGTACTTGGCGATCTCCAGCGGCGCGTCGGCTCCGCCCACCTCGTGCGCCGCGAGTGCGCCTTCCCTGCCCCCGGCGTTCTGCAGCGTGAACATCACCTGGAAGAGCGGCGAGTGGCTCAGGCTGCGCTCCGGCTGCAGCTCGGCCACCAGCTTCTCGAAGGGCACGTCCTGGTGCTCGTACGCACCCAGCGTGAAGTCGCGGACCCGCCGCAGCACCTCGCGGAAGCTCGGGTCGCCCGAAAGGTCGGTGCGCAGCACCAGGGTGTTGACGAAGAAGCCGATCAGCCCCTCCACCTCCCGGCGCGTGCGCCCGGCGATCGGGCTGCCTACGACGATGTCGTCGCTCCCGCTGTACTTCGACAGCAGCACCTGGAAGGCGGCCAGCAGCGTCATGTACAGCGTCGCGCCCTCGCTCCGCCCCAGCGCCTGCAGACGCTCCAGCAGCTCGGGGGAGAGCTCCACCGGCACCGTCGCGCCCCGGTACGTCTGCACCGGCGGGCGAGGACGGTCCGTCGGCAGCTCCAGCAGCTCCGGCGCGCCCGACAGGCGCTCCCGCCAGTACGCCAGCTGCCGGTCCAGCACCTCGCCCGCCAGCTGCTCGCGCTGCCACACCGCGTAGTCGGCGTACTGCACCGGCAGCTCGGGGAGCGGCGACTCACGCCCCTCGCGGTACGCCGCGTAGAGCGCGCCCAGCTCGCGCTGCAGCACCCCCAGGCTCCACCCGTCGCCGACGATGTGGTGCATCGAGAGGAGCAGCACGTGGCTCTCCGCACCCAGGCGCAGCAGGCTCGCCCGGAAGAGCGGGCCCGCCGAGAGGTCGAACGCCCGCCGCGCCTCCTCGCCTTCCCGCCGCCTGAACGCCGCCTCGGGATCCGCCTCGCCCGACAGGTCTTCCACCGGCAGCGAGAACCCGCCGAAGGGCTCGATCACCTGCACCGGCGAGCCGTCCACCTCCGCGAAGACCGTCCGCAGCGCCTCGTGACGCCGCACGATCTCGCTTAAGCTCCGCTCGAGCGCCGCCTCGTCCAGCGCACCCCCCGGGCGCCATGCCACGGCGGGGAGGTTGTAGACGGCGCTTCCCGGCTCCAGCCGGTCGATGAACCAGAGCCGCTCCTGCGCGAACGAGAGCGGCGGCCGGCCCTCGCGGGCGGCGGGCTCGATCGGCGGAAGCTCCGGCCGGTCCCCCACCAGCTTGCGGGCCCGCGCCATCTTCAGGAGCTCCAGGCGCTGAGCCGGTGTCAGGTCGGTGAGTGTCGCGACGGAGTTCATGCCCTGGGGACGCCGGTGGATCGGGTGTGTGGAACGCGCACGGACGCCATCGCGCCCGGTCGAAGCGGCCCGACGGGGGAAGACGTCGATGCCGCGGGTGGATTCCGCGCGGCGAGGGGCGGCGGGGACGGCCGGGCACGCCGACGAGCCGGCCGCTCGCCGCACGGTCGGCGAACCGCCCCGCTCGATGCGGAGCGCGTGAGGAAAGCGGTAGTTCGTGCGCCGGCGGATCTGCGGCGGAGCGCGAGCAGCCTACGCCATCTCGTCCGGGTCCACCGGGGCGAGATGGGCGTCCATCACTTCCTGGGCGAAGTCCGTGAGCACCGGCCGGGTGAACGGCTCAACCAACGGCACCTTGACCGTCCAGCTCCCCCGACGCCTTCGCGCGCGCGAACAGCCCCCCGCGCGGCGAGCGGTCTCGCTCCAGGCCGAACGGTCGTCCACCTTCCGGCCGGGCTCCGCCTTTCAGGCGGGGCTCCGCGCACCGCTCGGACCCGTGCTCCAGAAGGCGAAACCGCACCTTTCATCTCCCGCTCCGAAAGCTGACGGAAACGCACGATCGACCACATCGTGCCTCACCGTGCAGGCGTCCGATTTGGAATTTTACTTTGCGGTGTCCGAAAGGTAGCTACGCGAATGATACCCCCTCGCCTCGTGTTTAGTCAACATTCCACCCCGGAAAAAGTAGGAGTAAAATGTGTTGAAATTGAGGTTTACGGAAAGAGCGGGGCCCCCGGGCCGGCGCGGTCCCGGCGAGCTCTGCGCGCGGAGCGGGGCTGAGAAGGCAGGCAGCGGCGGGGACAGACGCAAACCGAGCGGACCAACGGCGGGAAATGATTGCTTCTGTGCGCTATGACCTCATAGGAAAGATCCTTCTCAATGCTCCCCTGCCTTTCGCCTCGCTCCATGTTTTCGGACATCTCCGCCGCAGCCCCTGTCCCTCACCCGCCGCTCATCCCGCGGCTGCGCGGTGATGACGCGCCGTTCTGTTTCGGCCATGAGTCACCCGCGGCTGTTGCGGCACCTGGGGCCGCACTCGCCGGGCTGCCGTCTCCCCGTGCACGAGCCGAGGTCCATGCGGCGGGACGAGGAGAAGGCGCGCCGCGACGGAGCATCGGCGTGGGCGAGGACACCGGGCGGATCCGGACCCGGGCCGTTCCGGCCGCCCGGCGCGCGTCAGGCGGCCGGGGCATGGGCCGCCCCCGCCGCGGGGACGTGCGCGCGGTGGCGGACGGGCATGGACCAGATGCGGTTCATCCACGCCGAGCGGGTGCAGGTCGCGGGGCCGTCCAGCTCCAGCCCGGCGATGCGGTCCAGGTACGCCTCCAGGAACAGGCGGACCACCAGCGAGCCGATGCGCCCCCCCGGGCAGTAGTGCGGGCCGTAGCCGAAGGAGACGTGCCGGTTGGGCTTGCGCCCCACGTCGAAGACGTCGGGATCGGCGAACGCCTCCTCGTCTCGGTTGGCCGAGGCGTAGCACAGCACCACCTTCTGCCCCTCGCGGATGCGGTGGCCCTCGTACTCCGTGTCCCCCGTCGCCGTCCGGCGAAAGTAGACCACGGGCGAGACCCAGCGGACCAGCTCGTCCACCGCCACGGGGATGAGGGAGGGATCCTCGCGCAGCCGGCGCAGCTGGTCGGGGTGCTCGAGGAGCGCCCGGACGCCGCCGGCGATGGTGCTGGCCGTGGTGTCGAACGCCCCGGCCATCAGCGGGAACCAGTACACCAGGAAGAACTGCTCCGGCGTCATCCCCTGGGGCGCCTCGCCGTGCACCAGCGTGCTCAGCAGCGTGGGCCCGGGGGGGTCCGCCCGCAGCCGGCGGAAGAGGGCGAACCCGTACTCGTACAGCGCCTGGGCGGCCTCGATCAACCCCGCGCCGTGCCGGCAGAAGACCGGGTCGTCCATGGCGTTGATGGCGAGCACCGCATCCCGCATCCGCGCCAGGTCGTCGTCCGGGACCCCCAGGAACATGCCGAAGAGGATCTCGACGGGGACCCGCAGCGCCACCTCCGAGGCGAAGTCGAAGCCGGGGCGGCCGGAGACGTCGTCCACGATCCGGGCGCAGACGGCGCGGACGCGGTCCTCCATGGCCAGCAGCGACGCCGGGGCCAGCAGCGCGGTGGCGAGCGGCCGGAAGCGCGCGTGCTGCTCGGGGCCGAAGGTCATCAGGTTGTCGGCGATCATCGCCAGCGACGGGAACATGGCCCACACGGAGCGCGGCAGCGGGTCGGCCAGCAGCGGCGCATGCGTGGCGAAGCGCTCCGGGTCGCGGGAGATGGACACCACGTCGCGGTGCCGGGTGACCAGCCAGAAGCCGTCGCCGGGCGCCCCCGATGCCTCGTGCCAGGCGAACGGCGCCTCCCGCCGCAGGCGCGCGAACTCGGCGAACGGGGTGCCGTGCACGTACCGGTCGGGATCGTCGAACCTGAATTCCGTCATCCCAGCTCTCCCGAAGGCCCGGACCGGGGCATCCACGCGGCCCTCCGTGCGCGCCTGGCGCCACATCCGCCCCGGTACGGCATCCCCGTCACCCCGCGCACCTCCGGCTCGCTCGACGCGGAGGCGCCGGAGCGCGCGGGAACGTGCGGGGTCATGCGTCGGTGGGCTCGTGGAGGAGCGCGAGCATCTGCGCCATCTCGTCCGGGTCCACCTGGGCGAGCTCGGCGTCCATCACTTCCAGGGCAGCGTCCACGCGCCCGGCCAGCTCCGCCACCGTGGGCTCGTCGAAGATCGCCCGCAGCGACACCTCCACCCCGAATACCTGCTGCACCCGCGCGACCATGAGCGTGGCCAGGAGCGAGTGCCCGCCCAGGTCGAAGAAGCTCTCCGTCACCCCCACCCGCTCCCGGCGCAGCGTCTCGGCCCAGATCCCCGCCAGCACCTCCTCGGTCGGCGTGCGCGGCGCCACGTAGCGCTCCTTCGCCGGGGCGAAGTCCGGCGCCGGCAGCGCCTTGCGGTCCAGCTTTCCGTTCGGGGTAAGCGGAAGCATCTCCAGGAAGACGAACGCGGAGGGGACCATGTACTCCGGCAGCTCCCGGAGCAGGTGCTCGCGCAGGACCCCCGCCTCGCCATCGCCCACCACGTACGCCACCAGCCGCTTCTCGCCGGGCACGTCGTCGCGGGCCACGACCACGCAGTCGGCGACGCCCTCGCTCCGCCGCAGCACGCCCTCGATCTCGCCCGGCTCGATGCGGAAGCCGCGCACCTTGACCTGCGCGTCCACCCGCCCCAGGAACTCCAGCTCACCGCGGGGCGACCACCGCACCCGGTCGCCGGTCCGATAGAGCCGCGCCCCGGTCTCGCCGCCGAAGGGGTCGGGAACGAACTTCTCCGCCGTCAGCCCCGGCCTGCCGGCGTAGCCGCGCGTCACGCCGGCGCCGCCCACGTACAGCTCGCCCGGGACGCCCACGGGCACCGGCGCTCCGCGCGCGTCCAGCACGTACGCGCGGGTGTTGGCCGTCGGGCGCCCGATGGGAGGGCGGCCGCCGCCCGGAGCGCACGCCGCGGTGGCGGACCAGATGGTGGCCTCGGTGGGCCCGTACAGGTTGAAGAAGCGGCGCTCCGGGGCCCAGCGCTCCACCAGCTCGGCGGGGCACGCCTCGCCCGCGGTCATCAGCGTGCGCAGCGCCGGCAGCTCCGCCGGCGGCAGCACTGCGAGCGCGGAGGGCGGCAGGGTGGCGACGGTGACCTTCTCGTCGTGGAGGAGGCGGACGAGGTCGGGCCCCGGGGCCAGGGTCTCGCGCGTACCCAGCACCAGCGTGGCGCCGGCGGCCAGCGCCATCACCATCTCGAACACCGAGGCGTCGAAGCTGGGCGAGGCGAACTGGAGCACCCGGTCCCCGGCTTCCACGCCCAGGTCGCGCGCGTGCCCCCGTGCCACGTTGGCGAGCCCGCGGTGCGGCACCAGCACGCCCTTGGGGCGGCCGGTGGAGCCGGAGGTGTAGATGACGTACGCCAGGTTCCCGGGCACCACGCCGGTGGCGGGCGCCTCCCCGCTCTCGGCCTCGATGCGCTCGCGGTCGGCGTCCAGGCAGACGACCGCGGCGGCCTGGGGCTGGAGCCCCACCGGCAGGGGGAGGCGGGTGAGCAGGAGCGAGGCGCCCGAGTCGGCGAGCATGAAGGCCAGCCGCTCGGCCGGGTACGCCGGGTCCAGCGGCACCCAGGCGCCGCCGGCCTTGAGCACGGCCAGGATCGCGACGACCAGCTCCGAGCCGCGCTCCAGGCAGATGCCCACGCGAGTTTCCGGGCCGACCCCGCGGCGCCGCAGGTGGTTCGCCAGCCGGTTGGCGGCGTGGTCCAGCGTGGCGTAGGTGAGCGCCGCGCCGGCGAAGCGGATCGCGGTCGCGTTCGGCGTCCGCGCCGCCCGGGCTTCGAACAGCTCGTGGATGCAGCGGTCCGCCGGGTACTCGGCCGCCGTGCGGTTCCACTCCTCCACCACCAGGCCGCGCTCTTCCGCCGAGAGCAGATCCAGCCGCGAGAGCCGCACGTCCCCGTCCGCGGCGACCTGCTCCAGCACCCGCTCCAGGTGCCCCAGCATCCGCCGGACGGTGGAGCGGTCGAAGAGGTCGGTGCTGTACTCCAGCGCGCCGCCGACGCCGCCTTCGTGCGGAACGGCGGTGAGCGCCAGGTCGATCCGGGTGGTCTCCACCTCCGCGGACACCCCCTCCGTCCGCAGCCCCGCCAGGCCGGAGCCGGAGCGGTCGGCGTTCTGGAGGACGAACATCACCTGGAAGAGCGGCGCGTGGCTCAAGCTGCGCTCCGGCTGCAGCTCGGCCACCAGCCGCTCGAACGGCACCTCCTGGTGCTCGTACGCGCCCAGCGTCCCCTCGCGCACCCGCCCCAGCAGCTCGCGGAAGGTGGGGTCTCCGCCCAGGTCGGTGCGCAGA
>DASSME010000350.1:0-4177 GCA_035689035.1 Longimicrobium sp.
GAAGGCTGTCGACGGGGCGTTGCGGCTCGTTGACGGGCGGGAGCCGCTCGAGCCAGGGCGTCTCTTCGTACTTGCAGGCGCTCACGATCACCGGAAGGATCACCGTTCCCTCTCCCTCGGCGTTCAGGAGCAGTCGAAGCAACTCGAAATCGTGCTCGAAATCCGTCACAAGAAAGTCAGCGCTCATTAGCAGCACCGCGACGGTCGCCGATCGGAGAGCCCGCTCCACGTCGTCGCACCATCCTAGCCCGCCGCCGATCCGGCTGTCGTCCCACACATCGAGTTTTGCAGGGCTCCGCATCACTTTGAGATGGCTCTCCACTCGCTTGAGCCATCTCCGGTCAGCGCGATTATGGCCGACGAACACTCTGGGGGTGTCGTCCGGGAGATCTCTGGTCTTGAAGGAAATGGAAGACAGTTCTCTTGTGGTAAGACCCGGCAGGGCTTCAACCACGGCCTTCTTCGTAATTACTTTGCCACTATGATTTTCTGCGGTCAAAGTGAATACCTGGTTGAGTACCGCGAACACCACACGGCTACCAGACGATTCCACGTCACCGATTCCTCGGTCAATCGTTACCCGCCGGGCACCTCGCACTGACCAGCTTATACGGATCGGCTGACCTACGACCGTGCCAGGTGGCCCTATCTGGAACATAGGCACCTCCATTGGCGATTGCTCGGACTTGAGCGCCGCCGTCCACTGATAGTACGTCGGCCGCCGCCCTGGAGCCGCTATGCCCACCGTCATCGTATCACGCATCCGCCGAATCACCTCCGTCGGTACCTCCTGTAGAAGCTCCGTATAGATCCGGTAGGCAGCATCCATCCCGGGCGCGAAGAGCGGGTCGGCCGGGTCGCGGCGCGGCCAGCCTTGGTGCGCGGCGTAGTTTCGGATGTTGTGCAAGTTAGGCCGGGCGAGCAGGAAGAAGGGGCCGCAGAGGAAGAGGAGGTAGTGGATCCCCACCGCCACCGCCCAGTTGTCGGTGAACTGGGTGACCTGCACGGTGGCCCGCTGCGTCCGGTTCTTCAGCATCTGCTCCATGATCTCGGGCGCCAGCCACTCGCCCTCGGTGAGCTTGCCGAAGGTGGTGGGCGACTCGTCGGGCGCATCGGTAACGGCGCCGCTGTCGAAGTCGATGATCGCGACGTGGCGCTCGTCCACGTTCACGAACAGGTTGGGCGGGTTCAGGTCGCCGTGGATGTACCAGAGCTCGCGCAGCGCGTCGAACCCCTCGGCCAGCTCGTGGGCTAGCAGGAGCCGGTCGTCCATGCCCAGCTCGCGGACGTAGCGCTCGCGCGGGCGGGGGTCTTCGTCCACGTCCAGGAACGCCGCGAACGGGAGGTACCCCGCGGTGTCGAGCCGGTCGGCCGAGTAGCCGCACACGGGCAGGTTTCCCATCCGCCCGCGGAAGCTGAACTGCGGCAGCGCGCGCAAGGCTGGGAGCTCCTGCAGCGCAAGGCGGGAGCTGGTTGCGCGGTGCTGGTTCACCTCCACGATCCTCCGCTGCAGCTTCTCGATCGTCCCGATTCCCTTCTGATTACTGCCCTGGCCGTTGTCCCGCAGCACCTTCACGATCTGGCGCGAGGGCGGCGGCGCGCCGTTGACGGCCGCCAGATCGTACACGTCGCCGAACGCGCCGCTCGGGAACACCGGCCCGGCCAGATCGAGCGTGTCAATGTTCTCCCACGCCGGTGTGAACCCGGAGCTCAGCGAGACGACATCGGTGATCTTCGGCATCGAGGGGAATCCTGACTTGGCGATGGTCGATCGGGCCGCCGGAACGGCCGGGGCGGTGTGGGAGCGTGGTTCTGCCGTTCAGGGGACGGAGGTGCCCAGGCCCTGATCGATCTTGTCCAGCTCCTGGATCTTCCACTCCTCCACGATCCGCTCGGCGAGCTCGGCCTGGGCGGCGGCGATCTGGTCGATCAGCGTCTCGTTGGCCCTCAGCTCGGCGTCCAGACGAAGGCGGTTCTTCTCACTGTTCAGCCGCATCTCGGTGTTCAGGGTGTCGTCCACGTCCGAGATCGCCTTCTCGGCGGCCTCCTCCAGCTCGTGCTTGCGGACCTTGCGCCTCTGCTTGGCCTCTTCCACCAGCAAGGCCTCGTGCTCTTCCAGCAGCTCGTCGTAGGGGCGGAAGGGGCTGAGCGTGGAGAGCAGCTTCACCATCACGGGCGCCGTCTCGAGCGCCACGAACACCAGGGTGATGAACCAGCTCGCATAGAACACCTCGTCGTCGCGCGCCTTCAGCGCGCCTAGCGCGCGCATGCGCGCGAGCATCCCGTTCGCATTCCCCTGTGCCGTGTCGGTGCGGGCGATCTGCTGGTTTCGCTGTGCCTCCAACCGGGCAATCTCCTGCTCGTTCCGCTGGATCACTGGATCGTTCCGCTTCTTCACCTCGGCGAGTTGCTGCCGCGCATCGTCCAGACGCTGCCGCTTCTCGTCCCACCGGGGGCCCCGGCCCGGAACGCCCGAGCCGCCGGTGCCGTCGCGCTCGGCGATCCATTCGCCGTAGCGCGTGTTCACCTCCTGCCGGATCGCTTCGATCTCCCGCTTCAGCCGGGTATTCTCGCGGTTCAGCCGCTCCACCTCGCCCAAACCCGCGTTCACCCGGTTTACCGCGGCGTTGTGCGAGTCGAGGTTCATCTGCGTGATCTCGGCGGTGAGCTCGCGCTCGTACATCTTCAGCTCCAGGGGGCGCGAGATCACCACCGCCAGCAGCACCGCGATCGCGAAGCGGGGAGACGCGAACAGCAGGTCGAGCGAAAAGTTCTTCTGCTTGCGCATCCCCGAGACGATCACGCGGTCCAGGTTGAAGATCACCAAGCCCCAGAACACGCCGAAGACGATCGCCGCGGGCACCGAGCGGAACACCGTGTACAGCGCGTAGCCGCCCGAGCACACCGCCATCAGCGCGGTGAGCACGATGGTGGCGCCGATCCCGGCGTACTTGGTCTCGTCGGTGGGGCACTTCGCCAGGATGTCGCGGTTTACGCCCGCGCAGAACAGGAAGAAGCGCTGCATGGTTTCACTCCCTACGGCTTTCTGGGCCGCCTGACCAGGCGGACGGTGACCACTCGGATGGAACGGCGATACTGCGGCACCTCACCTCGCCCCTTCGATCAGGGCGCACCCCCTCCAAAGCGGGTGGTGAGCTCGTGGCGGACGCGGGCGGCCAGGCGCTCGAAGGTGTCGCCGATGCGCGGCACCCAGTCTCGGCGCGGCCACGCGAGCGCCGAGGCCGGCGGGAGGGCGCGGGCGAGCAGGTTGCCGGGGAACGCGCCCGGCCGGTCGTCTCCCAGGCGGACGGAGAGATCCAGCTTCAGCGGCATGCGCAGGGTGGGCGCGGCAAGCTCGATCCGCGGCGCGGGGATGCTGAGGCGGGGCGCGGAAACGCCCACGTTGCGCAGGACCACGGTGTGCCGCAGGTCGGGCGCGGGGACGAACACCGAGCGCACCACCGGAACCGGCCACACCGCCACCGACGCCGTGGCGGTGACCGGGGCGCCGCCGCGCCCCTCGGCGGTCAGCGTCCACCCCTGGCTCTGCGCGGGGAACACCTCCACGCCGCCGGCCTCGTCCACGTCCCCGATCCCCTGGTCGATGCTGACCCGCCGCGCCCCGGTCACCTCCCACTCCAGCCGCACCGGCCGCCCCGCCACCGTGCTGGCCGGCACCACGCGGAAGACGGGGATCCCCAGCGGCGTCTGGGCCGTCTTCAGCGCCGCCGTCCACTGGTAGTAGGTCGGCCGCCGGTCCGGACTGTCCACGCCCACCGTCATCGCGTGGCGCATCTGCCGGATCACCTCCGCCGGCACCTCCAACACGAGCTCCGTGAAGACCCGGTAGGCATCGTCCATCCCGGGCGCGAAGAGCGGGTCCACGGGGTCGTGGCGCGGCCAGCCGTGGCGCGCGGCGTAGTCGCGGATGTTGCGCGTGCTGGGGCGGTCGAGCAGGAAGAACGGGCCGCAGAGGAAGAGCAGGTAGTGGATCCCCACCGCCACTGCCCAGTTGTCGGTGAACTGGGTGACCTGCACGGTGGCCCGCTGCGTCCGGTTCTTCAGCATCTGCTCCATGATCTCGGGCGCCAGCCACTCGCCCTCGGTGAGCTTGCCGAAGGTGGTGGGCGACTCGTCGGGCGCGTCGGTCACGGCGCCGCTGTCGAAGTCGATGATG
>DASSME010000351.1:0-7397 GCA_035689035.1 Longimicrobium sp.
GCAGCTGCTGCACGAGATGGAAGAGGCCGCGCGGGCCGAGGGCGCGCAGCGGATCCGCGAGATCAAGGAGGAGGCGCGCCGCGACGCCGACCGCGAGGCCAAGAAGATCATCTCGCTCGCCATCCAGCGCATCGCCGCCGAACACACGGCCGAGACCACCGTCTCGGTGGTGTCGCTGCCGTCGGACGAGATGAAGGGGCGCATCATCGGCCGCGAGGGGCGCAACATCCGTGCGTTCGAGCAGGCCACGGGGATCGACGTGATCATCGACGACACCCCCGAGGCCGTCGTCCTTTCCGGCTTCGACCCGATCCGCCGCGAGACGGCGCGGCTGGCGCTGGAGAAGCTGGTGGGCGACGGGCGCATCCACCCGGGCCGCATCGAAGACGTGGTGGCCAAGAGCCGCAAGGAGGTGGAGAACTCCATGCGCGAGGCCGCCGAGCAGATCCTGTACGAGCTGGGCGTCCACGGGGTGCACCCCGAGGTGGTGAAGGTGCTGGGGCGCCTGAAGTTCCGCACCAGCTACGGCCAGAACCAGCTGATGCACGCCAAGGAAGTGGCGATCCTGGCCGGGAACATGGCCGCCGAGATGGGCTTCGACGCGGCCATGGCCAAGCGGATGGGGCTGCTGCACGACGTGGGCAAGGGGATGACCCACGAGCACGAGGGGACGCACGTGGAGCTGGGGTGGAACCTGGCCAAGAAGTTCGGCGAGCCGCCGCAGGTGCTGAACGCCATCAAGGCGCACCACGACGAGGAGCCGCACCTCTTCCCCGAGTCCTTCCTGGTCACCGCGGCCGACGCCATCAGCGGGAGCCGCCCGGGCGCCCGGCGCGAGATGTTCGAGACCTACGTGCGCCGCCTGGAGAAGCTGGAGGAGATCGCGACCAGCTTCCCCGGCGTGGAGCGCTGCTTCGCCATCCAGGCCGGCCGCGAGCTGCGCATGATGGTGATCCCCGAGCAGATCAGCGACGAGGAGATGGCGCGGCTCTCCGAAGAGACGGCGCGCCGCATCGAGGCCGAGCTGCAGTACCCCGGCCAGATCAAGATCGTGGTGATCCGCGAGACCCGCGCGGTCGATTTCGCGCGGTAGGACCGACCGACCCACGGCAGAAGGAAGAAGGCCATCCGCGGCGGGTGGCCTTCTTTCTTGCGCTCCCGGCCGGTGCGGCGGTCGTGGAACGGCGGCGGTGAAGGTTTTTGCGCGAGTTCGCGAGCGAGCTCGCCGCTACAACGGCACACGGTCCGCCTGCGCGGACTTCAACAGCGATCGAGCGTGGGAATGACGCAGACCGTCTTCGTCGTTCGCGTCCGCGTGCCCGAGGGCGCGCGCGACTACGTGACCGTCCTTCCTCCGGAGACGGTGACGGAGCGCGGATTGCCGAGCGTGGCGATCGTCGGCGCGCTGACCAAGGCGCTGGGCGGCGACCCCGCGGCGGCCGACGTGTTCACGCCCAACCCGGTGTTCGTGCGCTTCATGCACGACGTGATCGCCCGGCACGCGCCGCTCCTGGCCGGCCTGCGCGACGAAGCCGCCCGCATCGGCGACGGGTTCGTCTACGTGTACGACGCGCGCACCCCCGATCCCGCCGGCGCGGTGCCGCGGGAGGACATCATCGGCGCCGTGAAGGTGGAGGGCGGCGTGCCGGTGGCGGACGGCTACCGCGCCAACCCGAACCACCAGCTGCTGACGTCACGCGGCTTCTTCAACCTCGGCGAAGAGCTGCACGCGTGCCTGATGGCCGAGGTGGAGGCGCTGCGCTCCGGCGGGTGACGCCCCGCCGTCGCGGGGCATGCCCGTCAAGGCTTGTTGCGGAAGGCGATGATCGTGGCGGTGGGAACGAAGCCGTCGAGCTGCTCGGTGGGATCGAACGCTTCCAGGGCGTAGTACAGTCCGTTCTTGCCGAACAGCGCGCAGCAGAGGGCGCAGCCCATGATCTCGCCCAAAAACGGGATCGGGATGAGCAGCCGCCCGATGGTGAAGTCGAACAGGTCGTAGGCGATGCAGGCGGCGAGCTTGACGGGCCACATGGAATCCTCTCCGTTCACGGTCCCTGGATCGATCTCGATGCTCGTGAGACGGCTCCCTCGCGGTGATTTCCCCGGCGCGCGAAGGGGCCCGGGTCTGGGCGTGGCGGGATACGGGGCGGGGGCGGCGGGATCGGGATCGGGAGGATATATTCAGGCGAAGAGAAACGGGGCGGCGCGTGCGTCGCCCTTTCGCGTCCACGGGACAGGGGAGGACGATGCGGGGGATGGACGGCGGGGTGCGCGCGTGAGGGTGCTGATGGTGGCCGACGTGATCGGATCGCCGGGGCGCCGCGTGTTCGGGCAGCTGATCCGGCTCGTGCGCGCGGACACGAAGGCCGACGCGGTGGTCGTGAACGGCGAGAACAGCGCGGGCGGGTTCGGGATCACCCCCGAGATCGTGAAGGAGTTCTTCGACCTGGGCGTGGACGTGATCACCACGGGCAACCACGTGTGGGACAAGAAGGAGATCCTTCCGCTGCTCGACAAGGAGCCGCGCCTGCTGCGCCCCCACAACTTTCCGCCCGGCAACCCCGGCCGCGGATGGTCCGTGGTCCCCGTAGGCCCAAGGCACCTGGCCGTGCTGAACCTGCAGGGGCGCACCTTCATGACCCCGATCGACGACCCCTTCCGCGCCGCCGACCAGCTGCTGAAGGACCTGCAGGCGCATGACCCCAGGCCCGACGCGATCGTGGTGGACTTCCACGCCGAGGCCACCAGCGAGAAGCAGGCGTTCGGCCGCTACCTGGACGGGCGCGTGGCCGCCGTGGTCGGCACCCACACGCACTGCCAGACGGCGGACGAGAAGAAGCTGCCGAAGGGGACGGCGTACCTCACCGACATGGGGATGACCGGCGGGCTGGGCGGGGTGATCGGGATGAAGTGGGAGATCTCGCTCGAGCGCCAGCTCACCCTGACCCGCGGCGACCGGCTGCAGCCCGCCGACGAGGACCTGCACCTGCAGGGCGCGCTGGTCGACATCGACGACTCGACCGGGCTGGCGAAGGGGATCGAGCGCGTCTCGGTGGGGCTGGAGCGCGTCCTGCTCGACCGGTTCGGAAAGAAGCACTGAACGTGACCGCGAAGATCATCGACGGCGCGGCGTGCGGCCGCGCGATCCGCGACGAGGTGGCGGCCGAGACGGCGCGGCTCAAGGCCGAGGGCACCACCCCCGGCCTGGCCGTGGTGCTGGTGGGCGGCGACCCGGCCAGCCAGGTGTACGTGCGCAGCAAGACCCGCGCGTGCCACGAGGCCGGGATGCACGACCGCCTGGTGGAGCTCCCCGACACGGTGAGCCAGGACGAGCTCTTCGGGGTGATCGACGGGCTGAACGCCGACCCGGCGATCCACGGCATCCTGGTGCAGCTCCCGCTGCCTGCGCACATCCACCCCAAGGCGGTGCTCGAGCGGGTGCATCCGTCCAAGGACGTGGACGGCTTCCACCCGCTGAACGTGGGACGCGCCTTCGTGGGCGACCCGCGCGGCTTCGTCCCCGCCACGCCGGCGGGGATCATGGAGCTGCTGCGGCACGAGCGGATCGAGACGCACGGGCAGCACGCGGTGATCGTGGGGCGCAGCCTGATCGTCTCCAAGCCGCTGGCGTCGCTGCTGATGGCGCCGGGGCCCAACGCCACGGTCACGCTCACGCACCGGCACACGGTGAACCTGGCCCAGCACACGCGCATGGCCGACATCCTGGTGGTCGCCGTCGGCAAGCCCGGCCTGATCACCGCCGACATGGTGAAGCCCGGCGCCGCCGTGTTCGACGTGGGCACCACGCGCGTGCCCGACGAGCATCACGCCAAGGGCTACGTGATCAAGGGCGACGTGGACTTCGAGGCGGTCAGCGAGGTCGCCGGCCACATCACCCCCGTCCCCGGCGGCGTCGGCCCCATGACCATCGCCATGCTCCTGCGCAACACCGTGGAGGCCGCGATGCGCGTGCACCACGCCCGGACGAAAGGCGAGCGGCGGCGGGCGGGGGTCTGAGGCTGAGGCTGAGGCTGAGGGCTGAGGCCGGCGGGGTCAGCCCAGGGCAGGCCAGGGCGAATGAATTCGCTGCAACAACGACACGAAGTCCGCCTGCGCGCACTACCGGCGCTGGTGTGGACGCGGCGCCGGGGCGCGGCACGGGCCCCGCGGGGTGTTGTCGGGGTACCAGCCGGCGTGGAAGGCGATCTTGGTGGGGGTCCGCGAAGGCGGACTTGAGTCGATCAGCGGCGGGTTTCAACCCGCCGGCTGACCAGGACGGGGAATTTCGCCCGAATGGCGCACCGATGCCCGCGTGCGAGTCCGCGATGGCGGACTTCGGGCCGTTGTTGCCGCGGTGCCGCGGTTTCAACCGCCCGGCCCCAGCTGATCGACCGGTGACCATCCTGGCGGCGAGCGCCGACGCAGTGACTCGATAACGAACGAAGGCAGTACGATGTGGGACCTGTTCACCTCCGCCGAGTTCGAGCGGCGCGAGACCGACCAAAAGAAGGAGCCGCCGCCTCCAGTTGAGGAGGAGACGGCGCCACCCTCCGCCGTGCCCGAGCTGTTCGAGCCGAGGGCCGATACGCCCGCGCGCGGACGCGCCACGGCGCTGAACGAGGCGCGCAACGAAGACGTGGCGCGCACCGTGGCCGCGCGGCAGGCCGAGACCGGGGCGCGCTCGATGATGCGCGTGCCCGCCGAGGGGATGACCGTCGCCGAGGTGAATTCCGCCGCGCGCGAGCTGATCGAGGGGGTCTTCCCTCCCCTCTGGGTGCACGGCGAGGTCGCCAACTTCACCCGGGCGAAATCCGGCCACTGCTACTTCTCGCTCCGCGACGCCGACGCGCAGATCCGCTGCGTGCTCTGGCGTGACGACGCGCGCCGCCTCCCCACCCTTCCCGAAGACGGGATGAAGGTGCGCGCGCTGGGCCGGCTCACCCTCTACGAGCAGCGCGGCGAGTTCCAGCTCTCCTGCTTCGAGCTCGAGGCCAAGGGCGAGGGGCTGTACAAGCTCGCCTACGACCGGCTGAAGGCCCGGCTGGACCAGGAGGGGCTGACCGCCCCGGCGCGCAAGCGCCCGCTCCCCGCGCACCCCGCCTGCGTGGGAGTGGTGACCTCGTCCGCCGGGGCGGCGCTGCGCGACATCGTGTCGGTGATCCGGCGGCGGGCGCCGTGGACGCGCATCGTCCTGGCCAGCGCCCGCGTGCAGGGCGACGGGGCGCCGCAGGAGATCGCCGCCGCCATCCGCCTGATCGGCCGCGCCGCCTGCGCCGACGTGCTGATCGTGGGGCGCGGCGGCGGGTCGATTGAAGACCTCTGGGCCTTCAACGAAGAGGTGGTGGCGCGCGCCATCGCCGACTCGCCGGTGCCCGTGATCTCGGCCGTGGGACACGAGACCGACTTCACCATCGCCGACCTGGTGGCCGACCTGCGCGCGCCCACCCCCTCCGCCGCGGCCGAGGCGGCGGTGCCGGACCAGGGCGCGGTGCGGCGGCGGCTCGGCGACCTGCGCGAGCGGCTGGTGAGCTGCACCCGCGACCGCCTGGCCGACGGCCGCGAGGCGGTGTTCAACGCCCGGCTCGACCTGAAGGCCGCCGCCGAGCGCGGCCTGCGCGCCCGCCGCGACGGGGTGGCGGCGCACGCGGCGCGGCTGCAGGCGCTCAGCCCGCTGAACGTGCTGGCCCGCGGCTACGCGGTGCCGCTCGGCGAGAGCGGGCGCGTGCTGCGGCGCACGGCCGACTTCGCCCCCGGCGCGGCGTTCGGCTTGCGCGTGGCGGACGGCACCGTGCCCTGCCGCGTGGACGAACCAACGGAATGACGATGACCGAGCAAGACACGCACGCCGAGCCCGCGTGGACCTTCGAAAGCGCGCTGGACCGGCTGAACGAGATCGCCGACGCGCTGGAGGGCGACGGGATGGAGCTGGACGAGTCGCTCCAGCTCTTCGAGGAGGGCGTCCGCCTCCTCCGCTTCGCCGAGACGGTGCTGGCCGACGCCGACCAGCGCCTCCGCCTGCTGCTGGAGGACGCCGGCGGCGGCTTCCGCATGGACGAGTTCCCCGAGGCGCTGTGACCGGGGCGGCGCTGCTGGAGCAGACCGGCGTGGAAGCGTTCCTGGCCCACGAGCGCGAGCGGGTGAACGGCGCGCTGGCCGCCATCGCGGACCAGCTCGTCGCCGGTGCGCCCGCGTGGCTGCGCGAGCCGGTGCGCTACGCGCTCGCCACCCCCGGCAAGCGCATCCGGCCGATCCTGTGCGTGAGCGCCTGGCGCGCCATCCACCACGGCCCCCCGCCCGACGCGGTGTACCGGCTCGCCTGCGCCGTGGAGGTGGTGCACACCTACTCGCTGGTGCACGACGACCTGCCCAGCATGGACGACGACGCGCTGCGCCGCGGCCGCCCCACCGTGCACACCACCTTCGGCGTGCACCGGGCGATGCTGGCCGGCGCGGCGCTGATCCCCGCCGCCGTGCAGGTGCTGGACGCCGCCGCGCGCGACCTGTCGCTCGGCGTGGCCACGCGGCGTGCGCTGGTGGAGGAGCTCTGCCGCGCGGGCGGGGCAGCGGGAATGGTGGGCGGGCAGCTGATGGACCTGGAGGGCGAGGGCCGCGCGCTGGACGCCGGCGCGCTGGAGGCGATCCACCGCCGCAAGACGGGCGCGCTGCTGGCCGCCGCCCTGCGCCTGGGCGGCCTCGCCGCCGGCGCCGGCCAGGCGGCGCTCGCCGCGCTCGACGAATACGGCCAGGACCTGGGCCTCGCCTTCCAGATCGTGGACGACGTGCTCGACGTCACCGGGAGCGGCGCCCAGCTCGGCAAGACTCCCGGCAAGGACGAGAGCGCCGGCAAGACCACCTACCCCGCCCTCTTCGGCCTGGACGGCGCCCGGGCGCGGGCCGAGGGTTACGTCGCCGCCGCCGTCTCCGCGCTGCGCGCCGGCGGGATCGAGAGCGAGGCGCTGGAGGGGCTCGCGCGATACGTGCTGGAGCGGCGGTACTGAGGGAAGCTCATCCCACGAGCGTCAGGGCCTGTTCAGGTCGACCCATTCCTCGATGAGCGTGCGCAGCTCGACGTACTGGAGGTCGTCCGGATCCAGGTACAAAGCCCTGCAAATCCGTGGAAGCTCTGCCGAGAACGCGCGGTATCGCTCCGCGATGGTCGCGGCGGAAGGGAGGAGCACCAGGCCGTCGAGGGAAGTCGCGAGCCAGTTCCTCACGGCGCGCACCGCTTTTTCCGCGTCGCCCTCGTGCGCCTTGATGTCCTGGCCCGCGATGTCCGAGCAGAACTTCTGGTAGCGGTATCGCTCGCTGTCGAGGATCAGGGCGCGCTTCCGTTTCTGCCGGCCCGGACCAAACTCTCGCGCGCCAAGAAAAAGCCCCAGTTCAAGCGGCATGTTGAA
>DASSME010000352.1:0-5994 GCA_035689035.1 Longimicrobium sp.
GCGGACTAGGGAAGGGAGTTTCAGTCCCAGGCTTCAGGGGGCTTCCAGCCCCCGGACATTTCAGCCGGCTTCAGCCGGACCCAGCGACTTTCAGTCGCACCATAACCCACCGGCTTTAGCCGGTGGTCGTTTAGTCGCCCGCCGGCTTGCGCAGGGTCCATCGCTTGCGCGCCCGCGCGGTGTGCTGCAGTGTGCTTGTGCCACAGCGTGGTGGCGGAAATGATCGATCAGCAGGGATGGAGACGAGCTTGGCGGAAACGCGGGACGAAGTGCTGGAAACCACGGCGGGCGAATTTCCGCTGCACGAAAGTCACCTGCGGGTGAACGGGCACGACTGGACCGTGCTGCACACCGGGCTGCTGCTGACCTTCGAGCAGGAGCAGACCTTCCTGAGCGAGCTGCGCGACAAGCTTCCGTACGGCGTCGCCCTCTGGCCCAGCGCCATCGCCCTGGCACACGAGGTGGCCGCGCGCGGCGATGCGTGGCAGGGGAAGACGGTGCTGGAACTGGGCGCGGGGACGGGGCTGCCCGGGATCGTGGCCGCGAGCCTGGGCGCCCGGGTGGTGCAGACCGACCGCCACGAGGTGCCGATGGCCGTCTGCCGGCGCAACGGCGAGCGGAACGGCGTGCGCGGCATCGACTACCGGCTGGTGGACTGGACGGCGTGGGACGACGCCAGCCGCTACGACTCCATCATCGGCGCCGACATCCTCTACGGGGAGGCCTTCCACCCGGACCTGCGCCGGATCTTCGCGGCGAACCTGGCCCCCGGCGGCCGCGTCCTCCTCGCCGACCCCTTCCGCCCCATGAGCCTGCGCCTGCTCGAAGCGCTCGAGGCCGAGGGCTGGCGCATCTCCTTCACCAAGTGGAACCTGGGCGACGACGAGGACGACCCCAAGCACATCGGTGTGTTCGACATCACGCCCCCATGAATGCAGGTCACCCCCTTCTCCCGCGGTTCGGGAGAAGGGGGGGCCGGGGAGATGAGGGTTCCACGCCGCGCGACGCGGCGCCGTCACGCGCCCGGAACACCTCCCGGAGCACCTCCGGCGGACGCCGCGGCGCCCTCCGGCTCCAGGATGACCGCCGTACCGTAGCAGAGCACCTCCGTGGCCGTCTGGCCGATCTCCGAGGCGTCGTAGGCGATGCCTACCACGCCGTTGGCGCCCATCTCGCGCGCGTGCTGGGCGAGCGCGGCGGTGGCCTGCTGGCGCGTCTGCTCGCACATCTGCGTGTATTCGTGGATCTGCCCGCCCACGATGCTGCGCAGCCCGCCCATGAACCCCTGCGAGATGGTGGGCGCGCGCACGATCACGCCGCGCACGATCCCCAGGTACTCGCGGATGCGGTAGCCTTCCACGGCGAACGTGGTGGTCATGATCAGCCGGTCGGGCGGGTGCGGCGTGGACATCGAGGTTCTCCGGGTGCGGGTGGATGCCCGTCAGCGCGGCGGGCCGGGCTCGCGGACGAATGTGTTGTGGAACGCCGTGACCTGCCAGCGGCCGCCGTCGTGGAGCAGCACCATCGAGTAGCGCGCCTGGTGCTCGCCCGCCAGCGGGCCGGCCGGGACCTGGAGCGTGGCGCGCACGTGCGCCAGCGCCGTGTCCGGCCGCGGCAGCCGCACGGATTCCAGCACATAGCGGTTGACGCTTCCCGCGTACGGCCCCTTGAGGATGAACTCGTGCCCACGTCGGATCTCGTCCCGCCCGCGCGCGTGCATCCCGTACACGTTCACGAAGTCCGCGTCGTCGGTGAACGGCGCGGTGAACGCCGCTCCGTCCCCGGCATTCCACGCGTCCTGCATGGCCTGGACGATGGCCGCGACCTCGGCGTGCGCGGCGGCTGCATCTGGGGCTCTGTCGGTCATGTCACCTCGGTGGGGGCGATGGAAGGTCTGGCCTGAATTCCGGGCACATCTCGGTTACAGCGGCGCCCGAAGCCGCGAGCTACGACCCCGAGACGCCTCGCAAACTGCGCCAGGCTGTTTCGTGCACGGGGCAGAGTCAACAGCCAGCACTCAGCACCTCAGCACTCAGCACTCAGCACTCAGCACCCCGTCATCTCTCCAGCTTGAAGTCCGGATCGACCGAAGGCCGGCCCGAGGCGGTGGCCAGCGTCCAGCCGGTGGCGTACATCCAGCGCGTCATCCGGGCCAGCTTTGGGTAGTCGATCCGCATCGCCTCGTCGCGCGGGGTGTGGTAGTCCGGGTGCAGCAGGGTGGTGAAGAAGAGGGCCGGGATGCCGGCGCGCGCGTACGGCAGGTGGTCGCTGCGGAAGTACCACCCCTCGGGGTGCGTGGGGCGGTCCCAGGTGCTGTCGACCACGAAGCGCGACACCTGGCGGTTGGCGTCGAGCGCGATCTGCACCAGCTCGCGGCTGTTGCGGTGCGGCGGCTGCACGCCCAGCAGCGCGGCGCTGTCCGGATGGTTGCGGCCGATCATGTCGCCGTTCAGCACCGCCACGATCGCACCCTTCGGCACCGTGGGGTGCTCCACGAACCAGCGCGAGCCGATCAGCCCGCGCTCCTCGGCGCCGTGCCACACGAAGAGCGCCGTGCGCCGCCCCGGCTGCCGCACGAACGCGCGGCCGATGGCCAGCAGCGCCACGCTCACCGTGCCGTTGTCGTCGGCCCCGTTCCAGGTGCTGTCGCCGTCGATCGGGGCGCGGACGCCGTCGTGGTCCTGGTGCCCGCTGAACAGCACGTAGTCGTTGCGCAGCCGCGTGTCCGTCCCCGGAACCTGCGCCACCACGTTGACGGACGGGTAGGTGAAGCTCTCACTGCCGATGCGCGCCACCAGCCGCTGCCCCGGCGCCCGCGCCGCCTCGGCCAGCGCCGCGCGCACCCAGATGACGGGCACGCGCGCGGGCCGCGGCGCCTCCACGCCCGCCGAGTCGAGCCCGTAGCTGCCGCGCGAGTAGTACGCCGCCTGCACGTCGAACACGGACTCGGACACGCTGTCGCTCACCAGCACCACCGCCGCGACGCCGCGCGCCTGCAGCGCCAGCGCACGGTCACGCAGCGCGGCGCGGGCGTAGCGCCACGCCCACAGGCTCACGCCGCGCGGCGGCGCCTCGCGCGGCGCAACCAGCTGCGCGGCCACCGCCTTGCCGCGCAGGTCCATGGCGGCCAGCTGCGCGCTGTCGGCGGCGCCCACCCACACCAGGGGCGCGTCCACCACCGCGTCCGTCGGCGCCACCACGATGGCGTCGCGCCATAGGGCCAGCGCGCGGCCCCCCAACTCCACCCGGCTGTGATTGGCCACGCGGACGCGGCGCATGGGGAACCACTGGAAGTACGTCCCGTCCTCGCCGGCGGGGAGGAGCCCGGCGGCCCGCGCGCGCTCGGCCACCCAGGCGCTGGCGCGCAGCTCGTCCAGCGTCCCCGCCTCGCGCCCGCGGAAGGTGTCGGCCGCCAGCGCCTCGAGGTCGCGCCGCAGCTCGGCCTCGCGGATGGCGCTCAGGGCGGGCGGCGGCGTGCCGGGGTTGGCGCCGATGCTGGCCAGCACGTCCTGCGCGCGCAGCGGCGTGACGGCGAGCAGGGCGGCGGCGGCCGGGAGCAGCGCTCGGTACATCTTCATCGGCAGGGCGGGGTGGAAGGGCGGGGGACGGTGGCGGCGCAGTGAGATAATATCCCGCCAGGCGTTCCGCGGCATCCCACCCAGCCTGTCCAGCATCGCCCCGCGGCCGGAGGAGAGATCGTCCGAGCTCCGCCGAAGGACTGTTCGATTCTGCATTCGAGCCGACTATTACAAGCTCGTCATCCTGAGCGCGACCACGCCTGCACCGCCGGCGCCACGATGGCCGCAGCGCGAAGGATCTGTGGCCAAGGTTGTGCTACCGCTGGGTTTTCTGCGCCGACCGGCCAGAGGTCCTTCGGCTTGCGACCGCTCGCTCATGCTGCGACGCCCGCGTGGTCAGCCTCAGGATGACGAGGCGGCGGGTTGGGTGCAGAATGCACAGTCATTTCCCACGAACGGTATGATATGCTACCGGTGAAAAAAGGTCTCACGGAGGAACGGACTTCCGTCCTTCCGTGAGACCCATCAGCAGAGCGGGTACAACCACTGAATTTATGGATTCGGCATCACGATCCTATCAGATCCCCTCGTCGCAGAAGATGCGCAGGCGAAGCTCCGCGCGGTCGTGCACGCGGGCGGGCGGCCAGGCGGGGGCGATCTCGGCCACGCGGCTCGCCACCGCGACGCGCACGGCGTTCCACGAGCGGCAGGCGTGCACCAGGCGCGTGATCCACCACCCCGGCACCGCGTCGGCCAGGGCGAACAGGTCGGCCACGCGCTCGGGGTGGTGGTGGAAGCCCTCGCCGGCCAGGCACACCGCGCCGTTCGTATCGCCCGCCAGCACGTGCGCCACCTGGTGCCGCAGCGCGAACCAGCGGTCCACGCCCGCCGTGTCGCCGTTCACCAGCACCGGGTGCACGCCCGCGCAGAACGGCAGCGTCATCCCCAGCGCGTCGGAGCGAAACGGGAAGATTTCCACGTGGCACCCGCTGGCCGCGAGCAGCACGCGAAGCTGGTCGGGTGAAACGGGCGCCGCCGCACCCGCGTAGTCGTCCGCGAGCCCGCGCGCGGCCGAAACCAGCCGCGCGGCGGACGCGATCACCACATCATCGCTCGCCATCGAGCGCCCTCCGGTCGCATGGTGCTCAACGCCCGGACCACGTGCCCCCACGCATGATTCAACACCGGGACGCCTTCCCTGTTCCGCCGGTTTTAAGATACCACCTCCGCGCCCGGGTTCACTTCGGAACCCTTTGATCTGTCGCCGTTTCCCGCAGCACACCCAAGGAGACGGAAGATTCGGTTACATCAAGGTTAAGTACCTTTAGGGACATCTCTGCCTTCGTCCTTGCACGCACAAGGGTCGAGCATGCCGGTGCATGCATCAGCTTTGCTCGGGTTCCACAGGACCCAGCCCCACGGAACACCTCTCCCGCCGCTCCTCGTCGGTTGACACGCGTCGGAAAGCGTCAACGTTGAAAGGCCCCATAGGAACCGAACAGGCCCAACGTAGCGCGCGTTCTTCTCGGTGCCGGGCGATGCCCGGTGATGGGTCTGGCGAAGCGGATCGGCGGGGGCCGCCCTCCACCGCGAGCGCCTATCATCAGGCAACTCGCCGACCCCCGCCGAACTCCGCAAACGAAAGATCCCGCCCGGAATCTTTACCGGGCAGGACCTGGGTGCGTCCAATCTCTTAGATTCTAATTACAACTGGAAATGTAAGTATCCCACCACCCCGCGTCAATCCATCCCACCTCCGCCACGCGTGCAGCGGCACCGCCGTTCGCGGCCGCCGCCCGCGTTCGTCTCCGGCGGCGTGGCGCGCCCCACCGGAGGCCGGCCCCTCTTCCCGGTGCGCCGCGAGGCATCCTTTGGCCACCCGTGCGCCATCACACCTACAACACGCCCGTCTCCACCTCTCCGCGCACGCGGTACCACCAGCCGGGGAGCGCGCCGCGCGCGGTGAGCATGCGGCGCAGGCCGTCGAGCGCGTCGAGCTTACGTAATGGCTCCTGGCCCGGCGGGGCGATGGCGGCAAGGAAGCGGACCACCGCCGCGTGCGAGGTGAAGGGGTCCTCGGCCGGCGGCGCGGCGGCCGGGGCCGGAGGCGCGTCCCCCCCGGGCGGCTGCGGCACGCCGTCATAGTCGTGGCCGGTGCGCAGCCACTCGGCGGTGGTGCCGGCGAGCTCGGCCAGGCGCTCCACCGTGTAGCCGTGCGGCACCGCGCCCCCCGTCTCCCAGCGGGCGATGGAGCCCACGTGCACCCCCAGCCGCCGCGCCATCTCGTCGCGGCGCCACCCCTGCCGCTCGCGCACCACGCGGATGCGGCGGCCCACCGCCCGGCGTTCGTCTCTGGTCATCGGCGCCCCCTTCCCCATCTGTTTCCGCCAGGTGTTGACAAACCCCGTACTGCGAGTGAGATTCGTTATAACTGTTATAATCGTTATGCGCATCTGTCAATGCGCATCTCTGGGAG
>DASSME010000353.1:0-31501 GCA_035689035.1 Longimicrobium sp.
CAGCCGATCTCGATCTGCCTGACTCAACGTGAGCAACGTCCTCTCTCCCGGAAGCTGGACCGTCGCAAACGTAGCGAACGGTTTCCGAAGGAGGACTTTTCTACTTCACTTAACCCCGGACATTTCTACTGCAACGTTACAGGGAAGTGGACCCGCCGGGTTGCCCGATCCGGCGGGTTTGGCTATCTTTCATGCTTCTTTCGAACTGACTTCCGGGTTAAACCCGGGATTTGCACGAACTCAATCGCGAGGCAGGTGCGCCCATGAAGGCGGACATCCATCCGAACTACCAGACGGTCACGGTGCACTGCGCCTGCGGCAACACGTGGCAGACCCGTTCGACCAGCAAGGACATCCACGTGGAAATCTGCGCGGCCTGCCACCCGTACTTCACGGGCAAGCAGAAGCTGATGGACACCGCGGGGCGCATCGAGCGGTTCCGGCAGCGCTACGCCGGCAGCGACGCGGCCAAGTGACGCTGATCGAGAGCCGGGGCTGATCCCCCGGCTCTCGATCTATTCTAGATGGACGACCGACTGCGCGAGATCGAGCAGCGCTACGACGACCTGTCGACGCAGCTCGCCGACCCCGGCATCCACGCCGACCCCAAGCGCCTGCGCGACCTGAGCCGCGAGCATGCACAGCTCGCCCAGGTGGTGGAGGCTTCCGCGCGCCTGAACCGGGCGCGCGCCGAGCTGCAGGGCGCCCGCGCGCTGCTCGACGAGAGCGACGGCGACCTGGAGATGGCCGCCATGGCCCGCGCCGAGGCCGAGCAGCTCTCGGCGCTCGCGGAGCGGCTCGAGGACGAGCTCAAGCTCCTGCTGATCCCCCGCGATCCGCTGGACGACCGCGACGCGGTGGTCGAGATCCGCGCCGGCACCGGCGGCGACGAGGCGGCGCTCTTCGCGGGCGACCTGTTCCGCATGTACCAGCGCTACGCCGACGGCCGCGGGTGGAAGACGGAGATCGTCTCCCTCTCCGAGGGATCGTCCGGCGGCTACAAGGAGGCGGTGTTCAACGTGCGCGGCCCCAATGCGTACGGCGACCTGCGCTACGAGAGCGGCGTGCACCGGGTGCAGCGCGTCCCCGCCACCGAGGCGCAGGGCCGCATCCACACCAGCGCCGCCACCGTCGCCGTCCTCCCCGAGGCCGAGGAGGTGGACGTGCAGATCAACCCCGCCGAGCTCAAGATCGACGTCTACCGCAGCTCGGGGCCGGGCGGGCAGTCGGTGAACACCACCGACAGCGCGGTGCGCATCACCCACCTCCCCACCGGGCTGGTGGTGACCTGCCAGGACGAGAAGAGCCAGCACAAGAACAAGGACAAGGCGATGGGCGTCCTCCGCTCGCGCCTGCTGGACGCGCGCATCGCCGAGCAGGAGGCCGAGCGCGCCCGCGACCGCCGCCTGCAGGTGGGCACCGGCGACCGCAGCGCCAAGATCCGCACCTACAACTTCCCCCAGAGCCGCGTGACCGATCACCGCATCGGCTTCACCACGCACGCGCTGCCGCAGGTGCTGGACGGAGAGCTGGGCGAGCTGCTCGAGGCGCTGAAGCTGGCCAGCCAGACCGAGCGCGCGGCGTAAGCGCGAGAGGGTCGCGCCGGCGCGCGAGCCGGTGGTCCGCAAAGCGCTCCCGAGGTGGAATTCGTACCGTCATGGCCGCGGTTCGACCGCCGGGGCGCGGGCGAGGGGACGGGATCCGTCCGGCCGTGTCCACTCAGATCGCCTTCACCCGCTGACGAGCCCGCGTGTCCGAAAAGACCTGGACGGTGATGGAGCTGGTCGGGTGGACGGCGAACTATCTGGGAGAGAAGGGGTTTCACAACCCCAGGCTGAACGCCGAGCTCCTGCTGGCGGGGACCCTGGGCGTCAAGCGGCTGGACCTGTACCTCCAGTTCGACCGGCCGCTGAAGGCCGACGAGCTGGCGTCGTTCAAGGCGCGGCTGCTGCGGCGTGCGAAGCACGAGCCCTTGCAGTACATTGACGGCACCGCGGCTTTCCGTGACCTGGTGCTGACCGTCGACCGGCGTGTGCTGATCCCGCGCCCGGAGACGGAGGTGCTGGTGCAGGAGGTGCTGGACTGGGCCGCGGCCCACGGCGCGCGCACCGTGCTGGACGTGGGCACCGGCTCGGGCGCCATCGCCCTGGCGCTGGCCAGCGAAGGCGCGTTCGAGCGCGTGGTGGCCGTTGACCTTTCGCCCGACGCGCTGGAGGTGGCGCGCGCCAACGCCGCGGCGGCCGCGGCCGGCGCCGCGGTCGACTTTAGGCTCGGCAACGTGTACGAGGCGGTCGGCGGCGAGCGGTTCGACGTGATCGCCAGCAACCCGCCGTACGTGGGCACCGAGGAGCGGTCTTCGCTCGACGCCGAGGTGCGCGACTGGGAGCCCGCCACCGCGCTCTTCGCCGGCGCCGGCGGCCTGGAGGTGATCCGCCCGCTGGTGGAGCAGGCGCCGCGGCACCTGGCCCCCGGCGGCCTGCTGGCGCTGGAGATCGGCGCGGGCCAGGCCGACGCGGTCCGCGCCCTCGTCCGCGCCACGGGCGCTTTCGCCGAGCCGCGGGTGCGGCGCGACCTGGCCGGCCGCGACCGGATCGTCACCGCGGAACTGGCCGGCTGACGGCGGGGTGACGGCCGGGGGCGACGATTCTCTCCGGATCGGCGGAGCGGACCGGCGGCGGATGGGGGCGAGTGGCTGAAACCGCGGCCGCCCCCACACGAAGTCCGCCCGTGCGGAGTGCCGGCGCCGGGTGCGGCCGCGAGAGCGGCGCGGGACGAGGGTCCACGGCACCGGCGGTTGCGTGAGGGGTGCGCGCCCGGAGGGCCGGGACGGCGGAGGGCGGCGGTTTGCCCGGAGCAGGCCCGGCGCCGTTGGCAACGGCGGTATCGTTGCCTGCGGCGCGCGCGACCCGGCCCGGAGCGCAGCGGAGGGACACGCCCCAACCCGGCTGTTCGTCCGCGGTTCACGAGATGATTCCTTCGAGGAAGGCTGATAGATGGAGCAGATCTGGGAAAAGGCCCGCGAGATCGGCCGGCTGGTGGCGCAGAGCGACGAGTACAAGGCGCTCAAGCGCGCCAACGACACGCTGGCCAACGACCGCGGCACCGTCGCCGGCATCAACCGCCTGAACGAGCTGCAGGAGCAGATCGGGATGGCGCTGCAGCAGGGCCGCGAGCCCGCCGACACCGAGCGCGCGGAGTTCGAGCGCCTGGCCGGCAGCGTGCAGGCGGCGCCCGCCTACCAGGCCTTCGAGAGCGCCCGCGCCAACTTCGACCGCCTCATGCAGCGCATCGACGAGGAGATCGCCAAGGGCGTCGAGGCCGGCGAGCAGAGCCGCATCATCCTGGCCTGAGCGAGCGGTGCTGAAGTTCCAGCCTTCGGCCTATCGCGCCGAGATCACCCGCGCCCTGGTGCGCCCGCTGGACGTGTTCGTCCGGCACCGGGTGAACCCCAACTGGATCACCACGGTGGGCGTGCTGGTGAACGCCCTGGCCGCGCTGGCGTTCTTCCTCTTCCAGATCCCGCTGGGCGGCGCGCTGGTGCTGCTGGGCGGCTTCGTGGACGTGGTGGACGGGCACGTGGCCAAGCGCGCCAACATGGCCACCGTGTTCGGCTCGTTCTACGACAGCACCACCGACCGCATCGCCGAGATCCTGGTGATGCTGGGGGCGATGTCGCTGTACCTGGGGAAGGAGCCGAACCTGGGCGAGCCGTGGATGGCGTACGTGGTGGCCGCCGCGCTGGCCGGGAGCCTGATGGTGAGCTACACCCGCGCCAAGGCCGAGGCGCTGGGCATCGACTGCAAGGTGGGGCTGATGCAGCGCGCCGAGCGCATCATCCTGCTGGGCGGGGCCAGCCTCTTCTTCGGCAGCTGGCACCGCGGCGTGGTCCTCAACTGGGTGATGCTGGCCATGGCCGTGCTCACCAACCTCACCGCCATCTACCGGATCTGGTGGGTGGCGCGTTACCTCCGCACCACCGAACCCAAGCCGTCCGCGCCGGGCCCGTCCCGGAGCGTTCCCGAACCCGCGAACAGGTAGACACACCGTGCGCAACGACGACTACGCGCCGCGCCCCGCACAGGGGCGGCTGGGCATTCTCCTTCCCGGCCTGGGCGCCGTGAGCACCACCCTGATCGCCGGCGTGGAGCTGGCCCGCCGCGGCCTGGCCCGGCCGATCGGCTCGCTCACCCAGTACGGCACCATCCGCCTGGGCAAGCGCACCGAGGGCCGCGCCCCGCTGATCAAGGACTTCGTGCCGCTGGCCGGGCTGGACGACCTGGTGTTCGGCGCGTGGGACCCGTTCCCGCAGGACGCCTACGAGAGCGCGCTGAACGCGGGCGTGCTCGACCGCTTCGTGCACATCGAGCCGATCAAGGACTTCCTGCAGTCGGTCAAGCCGATGGCGGCCGCCTTCGACCAGCGCTACGTGAAGAAGCTGGAGGGGATCAACGTGAAGCCCGGCAAGAGCAAGCGCGCCTGGGCCGACGAGATCCGCGCCGACATCCGCCGCTTCAAGGAGGAGAACGGCTGCGAGCGCCTGGTGATGGTGTGGTGCGGGAGCACCGAGGTCTACATCAAGGCGGGCGCCGCGCACCAGAGCACCGAGGCGTTCGAGGCCGCCCTCGACGCGAACGACGACAGCATCGCGCCGTCGATGCTCTACGCCTACGCGGCGATCATGGAAGGCGTCCCCTACGCCAACGGCGCGCCCAACCTGTCGGTCGACTTCCCCGCGCTGGTGAAGCTGGCCGAGGAGCGCGGCGTGCCGGTGGCCGGCAAGGACTTCAAGACCGGGCAGACGCTGATCAAGACGATCATCGCGCCGGGCCTGAAGGCGCGCATGCTGGGGCTGGACGGGTGGTTCAGCACCAACATCCTGGGCAACCGCGACGGCGAGGTGCTGGACGACCCCGAGAGCTTCAAGACCAAGGAAGAGTCGAAGCTCTCGGTGCTGGAGCACATCCTTCAGCCGGCCACCTACCCGGACCTGTACAAGAACTTCTACCACAAGGTCCGCATCAACTACTACCCGCCCCGCGGCGACGCCAAGGAGGGGTGGGACAACATCGACATCCGCGGGTGGCTGGACTACCCGATGCAGATCAAGGTCGATTTCCTCTGCCGCGACAGCATCCTGGCCGCGCCGATCGTGCTGGATCTGGCGCTCTTCCTGGACCTGGCGGGGCGGAGCAACCTGGGCGGGATCCAGGAGTGGCTCTCGTTCTACCTGAAGAGCCCCATGACCGCCGAGGGGCTGTACCCCGAGCACGACCTGTTCATCCAGCAGATGAAGCTGAAGAACACCCTGCGCTGGCTGATGGGCGAGGAGCCGATCACCCACCTGGGGCTGGAGTACTACCTCGAGGAGGCCGAAGCGGCCGCAGGTGTGTAACTCGCTGCGCTTCAACGCGGAAGAACGACGAACAGGCGGCTCCCCGGCGAAATTGCCGGGGAGCCGCTTGCTTTTGCGGCGCAAAGTGGCGACCGTGCGCGGGAACCGCTCTGGACGCTTTGGCGAGGAGAGGTTAACTTGATTCAAGTAAGTTGAATAAAGTTAAGAAAGGAGGTGTGCGTGCGAATCGGGATGATTGGGCGAAGCACCGTCCAGGCGCCGCTGAACTGGATCTTTTCCAGCGAGGCGAACGTGAGGATGCTTCGGGAGCTGTTCCTGGCGGGCGAGCCCCTCTCGAAGGCCGAGATCGCCCGCCGCTCGGGGGTTTCGCTGCCGGGCGTGGTGAAGGCGCTGCCGCGGCTGTTCGACACCGGCGTGGCGGAGCCGGTGGGGACCGGCGGCCGGCAGCTGGTAGCCGTTCGCGAGGAACACCCGCTGAGCAGCATGCTCCACGTGCTGTTCCGGACCGAGGCGCTGCAGCACCAGGAGCTGATCGCCGAGTTGGGGCGCGTGGCCGGCGAGGCGCACCCGGCCGTGCGGTCGGCATGGATGGACGAGGGCGGGCGCCTGGCGCCCAGCGTTCCCGTGAGCGTCTACGTGCTGGCGAACTCCGCCGACGTGCCCGCGGTCCAGGACGCGCTGCGCCCGCGGCTGGCGGAGCTGTCGGCCCGTTTCGGGGTCACGCTCGAGCTGTTCGTCCGCACGCTCCCTGACCTTGCCGCCATGCCGCAGGGCCAGCGGGAGCGGCTGGAGAACGCCACCGTGCTCCACGGCCCCAACCCGCTGGCGTTCGAAACGCAGGCGGAGCCCGTCCCCGCCGCCTCGCGCACGCCGCGGACGCACGCCGACCGCGAGGGGAAGTCGCTGCGGCGCGCGATGTGGATCGTGCGGCTGCTCGATCGTGACCCGGCGATGCCGCAGCGGGCACGAAGCGCGATCGTTCACCGGCTGCACACCTCGTCCCCGCGCGAGACGGCCGACCTCACCGAGTGGCTGCACCTGCTGGAGAGCGCGCCGATCCCCACCCTCCAGTACGTGCTGCTGCGCAAGGACGAGCGCTCGGACCGGCTGCGCCAGAACAACCCGTTCATCATGGCGCTCTCGCCCAGAGAGAGGTCGCGCATGGTGGAGGAGACCGCCGTATGACGCGAGAACAGCTGGAGCACGCGATCCGCGCCGCCTGCGACGTGGCCCGGGAGGAAGAGGTGATCGTATTCGGGTCGCAGGCCGTGCTCGGGAAACACCCGGACGCAGGCGAACACCTCCGCCAGTCGATGGAGGCCGACATCGCGCCGGCGTCCAACGATCCCGACGCGGCGGACCGGATCGACGGGGTGCTGGGGGAGGACTCGATGTTCCACGCGACGCACGGGTTCTACGTGCACGGGCTGACGATCGACGCCGCGGTGCTTCCCGAGGGGTGGGAACGCCGGACCGTGACGGTGGACGGGTGCGGACCCAAACCCGCCGTGGGCCGGTGCATCGAGGCGCACGACCTGGCCGCCAGCAAGCTTGCCGCGTTCCGCGAGAAGGACCGCGACTTCGTGCGAACCCTCCTGGCCGACCGGCTGGTGAACCACCGGAAGCTGTACGACCGCATCGGGCAGCTTCCGCGCTCCAACGTGCCGACCGAGACCTTGCGGCGGTGGCTCGAAGCCACGGTATGGGAGATCTACCGGCCGCCGCGCGACCCGGAATGAGCGACGACTTTCTCACCCTGGCCGGCCCCGGCGAGGCGCAGACGCGGGTGAAGGCGTCGGTCTTTCTCGCCACGGCGTGGCCGGTGGAGACGGAGGACGAGGCGCGCGCGACGCTGGCCGCGCGCGAGAAGGCGATGTGGGACGCCACGCACCACTGCAACGCCTGGAAGCTGCGCGGCGGCGTCACCCGCGCGAACGACGCGGGGGAGCCGGGTGGCAGCGCCGGCGCGCCGATCCTGGCGGCGATCGAGGGCGCGGGGCTGGTGGACGTGGTGGTGATCGTCACGCGCTGGTACGGCGGGACGAAGCTGGGCGTGGGCGGGCTGGTGCGCGCGTACGGCGAGGCCGCGGCGCTGGCGCTGGAAGCGGCGCCACGGCGCGTGGGGACCGTGGCCGAGCGGCTGCGGGTGCGCTACCCGTACGCCCACACGGCCGCGGTGATGCGGGTGATGGAGCGCGCCGGCGCGGCGGAGGTCGAGCACGGCTACGCGGACTCGGGTGATGCCGGCGTGGTGGAGTTCAGCGTGCCCGCGAGCGTCACCGTGCGGGTGCGCGACGAGCTGCGCGAGGCGACCGCGGGCGCCGTGGCGCCTGAATCGCTGGGCAGCGCGGTGCTGTATCGGAACGCGGATTGAGGATCGGCGTACAGATGCGGGCACCCGCAACGCCACGGTGCCCGAGATCACCCGGGACGTCGTTCCCGCGCCCGCCCACAATTTCGCCGCCGCACCGGCGGCGACGCCGTTCCCGAGAGCCGTTCCGCATGGATGGAGCCGTGTTAGCCGACCCGATCATGGAGCGCCTGCGCAGGCGCTATCCCATGTACCACGAGACGGCGTATCTCTTCATCCTGGCCGCGCTGCACTACACCATCGAGCGGCTGGGCGAGGCGCGGCACATCAGCGGGCGCGAGCTGGCGTCCGGGTGCCGCGACCTGGCCATCGAGCGCTACGGACCCATGGCGCGCAGCGTGTTGGAGTACTGGGGCCTGCGCAGCACGCGTGACTTCGGCGAGATCGTGTTCGCGCTGGTGGAGCTGGGGATCCTGGTGAAGCAGGACGGTGACAGCGTGGACGACTTCGACGGTGTGTTCTGCTTTGCCGAGGCGTTCGAGCGCGACTACCCCTGGGCCTGCCCCCGCCGCATCGAGCAGGACTGAACGGCCGTACACTGCGCATCCTTGTTCAAAGGCTGGAACACGCCTTGCGGCGCCGGATGGTCTTGTCCTGTGTGCGGGGCGCGTGCGCGCCCGGGAAGTGGCTGACCAGTGAGGGGAGGGGAACGCGATGCCGGACGAACGTGAGTTTCCGACCTGCCAGAAGTGCAAGCAGGGGATCCTGCTTCCGCTATCGGACTACGGGCGCGACGGAGCGCCCATCACCTACAAGGCGTGGGTCTGCACCAACCCCGACTGCGGCTTCAACATCCGCATCGACAACGGCGAGATCAGCTACGGGCGCACCATCGGCCAGAGCTACAAGTAGCACATCCGCCCGCAGGAACGCAGATTGAACGTGCCCACGGCGAACCTCTTCGCCGTGGGCACGACCGCATCCGGACCCGTCGCGCATGTCCCCCTCCCACGCCCCCGCAGATCCGCCGCCGGCCGCCCCGTTCTTCGCCCGTGACACCGTCCCCGTGCTGACGGCGGACGAGATGCGGGGGTGGGACCGCGCCGCCATCGACACGCACGGCGTGCCCGAGCCGGTGCTGATGGAGAGCGCCGGCCGCGCGGCGGCGGCCGTCGTCCAGCGCCTGTACCCTCGGGGCCGGGTGCTGGTCGCGTGCGGCAGCGGCAACAACGGCGGCGACGGGATGGTGCTCGCGCGCACGCTGCGGGCGTGGGGGCGCGAGGTGCGCGTGCTGGCCGCCGGCAGCAAGCCGCCCGCGGACGCGCTGCGGCACGGCTGGGCGATCGAAACCGTCGCGACCGAAACGCTCGACGCCTCCGTCGCCTGGGCGGAGGTGCTGGTGGACGGGCTGCTCGGCACCGGCTCCACCGGCGCGCCGCGCGATCCGTACGATCGGGTGATCCGCGCGATCAACGGGGCGGGGAAGCCGGTCGTGGCCCTGGACGGCCCGTCCGGGATCGACTTCAGCACCGGGGCCGCGGCCGGCGAGGTGGTCCGGGCGGACGTCACCGTGACGTTCGGCGCGCCGAAGCGAGGGCTGCTCCTGTTCCCCGGCCGCGCGGCGTGTGGGCGGATCGTCTGCGTGGAGATCGGCTTCAACCCGCTGGAGCCGGGCTACGGCGCGGAGCTGATCACCCCGGTGTGGGCGGCTGCGCATCTCCCTCTCGTCGCACCGAACGCGCACAAGGGCCAGCTCGGCCGCGTGGTGATCGTGGCTGGACGGCCGGGGATGGCGGGCGCCTCGATCCTCGCCGGAATGGGGGCGCTGCGCGCCGGCGCCGGGATGGCCGTGCTCGTCGCGCCGGACGCCAACCGGACGATCATCCAGACCGCCGTCCCCGAAGCGTTGTACGAGGACCGCGATGCGGTGGAGAACGAGGTCTTCGCGAACGCGGACGCCATCGTCGCCGGGCCGGGGATGGGAACGGACGACGCGGCGCTGGCCCTGCTGCGAAAGATCGTAGCCGCCGCGGATTGCCCGCTCCTGTTCGACGCGGACGCCACCACGCTGCTCGCGAAGAATCCTGCGCTCCGCGACGACATCCACCAGCCGCTGCTGCTCACGCCGCACCCCGGCGAAGCGAGCCGCCTGCTCGACCGATCCACCAAGGAGATCACCGCCGACCCGTTCGCGGCCGCGGCCGAGCTGGCGGAGCGGTATCGCTCTGCCGTGCTGCTGAAAGGCGCGCCGTCGCTCGTCGCGTCCGCGGACGAGCCCGTGCTGGTCAGCGTCGCCGGGCACAGCGGCATCGCGACCGGCGGGATGGGTGACACGCTGAGCGGCGTGACCGGCGCGTTGCTGTCGCTCTGCCGCGAGCCGCGCACGGCCGCGGGGCTGGGGCTGTGGTACTGCGGCCGCGCCGCGGAAATCGCCGGACGCGGACGGGGCCTTCTCCCGCGCGACGTGGCCGAGGCCGTTCCCGCCGCGATCCTCGAATCGCCCGCCCCGGAAAGCACGCTCGGCATTCCCGGCGTGACGCTGGACCTGCACGCGGCGTATTGATCGTGCCCGGCGCCGTTGGCCCGGCGGACGTCCGGATTCGTTGACTTCACGCGCGCGAGCGGGTACGTTCCGCCCCGCTTTCCAGGCGGTTCCCATCTCCAGAATCCCGACGCGTTTCGGGCGCATACATGGCCACTATCCAGCAGATCCGCGCGCGAGAGATCCTCGACTCGCGCGGCAACCCCACGGTCGAGGCGGACGTCACGCTCGACAGCGGCGCGTTCGGCCGCGCGGCGGTGCCCAGCGGCGCCAGCACGGGCGAGCACGAGGCGGTGGAGCTCCGGGACGGCGACAAGGGGCGCTATCTGGGCAAGGGCGTGCGCAAGGCGGTGGAAAACGCCAACGGCGAGATCGCGCGCGCGCTCCAGGGCCGCGACGCGCACGACCAGGCGGGGCTGGACCGGGCGATGATCGAGCTGGACGGCACACCCAACAAGGGCCGGCTGGGCGCCAACGCCATCCTCGCGGTGAGCATGGCCGCCGCCCGCGCCGCCGCGGCCGACGCGCGCCAGCCGCTCTACCGCTATCTGGGCGGCGAGAACGCCAACATCCTTCCCGTCCCGATGATGAACATCCTGAACGGCGGGGCCCACGCGGCCAACAACGTCGACTTCCAGGAGTTCATGGTGATGCCGGTCGGCGCCTCGTCGTTCAGCGAGGGGCTGCGGGTGGGCGCCGAGATCTTCCACGCGCTCAAGAAGGTGCTCACCGGGCAGAAGAAGGGGACCGGCGTGGGTGACGAGGGCGGCTTCGCGCCCGACCTGGCCAGCAACGAAGAGGCGCTGGAGGTGATTCTCCAGGCGGTCGACCAGGCGGGGTACAAAGCGGGAAGTGACGTCGTACTGGCGCTGGACGTGGCCGCTTCGGAGATGTTCCGCGGCGGCGAGTACCTGTTCTACAAGAGCACGCAGGAGCGGAAGACGGCCGCCCAGATGGTGGACTTCTACCGCGAGTGGACGCAAGCGTACCCGATCCGCTCCATCGAGGACGGGCTGGCCGAGGACGACTGGGACGGATGGAAGCAGCTCACCACCACGCTGGGCTCGAAGGTGCAGCTGGTGGGCGACGACCTGTTCGTCACCAACACCGACCGCCTGTCGCGCGGCATCGGTGAGGGGATCGCGAACGCCATCCTGATCAAGGTGAACCAGATCGGCACCCTCACCGAGACGCTCGAGGCCATCGACATGGCCCGCAAGGCCGGCTACAACGCCGTGATGAGCCACCGCAGCGGCGAGACGGAGGACACCTTCATCGCCGACCTGGCGGTGGCCACCGGCGTCGGCCAGATCAAGACCGGCAGCGCCAGCCGCACCGACCGCGTGGCCAAGTACAACCAGCTCCTGCGCATCGAAGAGGAGCTGGGCGGGGCCGCGCGGTACCCCGGCGCCAGCCTGTGGCGCTGAGGCCGCGCGGACGGCACCTGGTGGCCGGCGCCGCCCTGGCGCTGGCCCTGTATTACGCCGTGTGGGGCGGCGAGTATTCCGTGTTCACCCTGCTGCGCCTGCGGCACGACCGGCAGGCCGCGCGCGACGACCTGGCCCGCCTGCGCCACGAGGTCGACTCGCTGCGGGTGGAGAGCCGCAAGGTGGAGGGCGACCCCGCGACCATCGAGCGGGTAGCCCGTGAGCGCTTCGGGATGATCCGCGAAGGCGAAACGCTGTACCGCTTCGTCCCCGTCGATTCGGCGCGGAAGGCCGCTCCGGGGGCGGCCGCGCCTTGACCCGGGGCGGCTGAAGGGTTAAATTTGCCGTCATGACGCGGGGTGGAGCAGCCTGGTAGCTCGTCGGGCTCATAACCCGAAGGTCGCGGGTTCGAATCCCGCCCCCGCTACTGACGTGCGAAGGCCGGTCCCCCGGGCCGGCCTTCTGCGTGGCAGGGTAGCTCAGCCGGTTAGAGCGTACGACTCATAATCGTAAGGTCGGGGGTTCGAGTCCCCCCCCTGCTACTGTTGGAAGCCAAGGCGCCGCAAGGGTTTACCACCCTGCGGCGCCTTCGTTTTTGCTGTGCCGAAATCGAACTGTGCCGTAAGCTGTGCCAAAATTCCTCACGAGGGGGATCAATTTTATGGCTCCCCATGTTTGTCCCAGCAGGTACGATCTGAGCCCCTTCCGAGACAATTGCAAGTAAAGTAACCCGGGCGTACATTGCGTCTACGCCCGTCTCGGGGCGCGCCTGTCCGCTGCCCACCCGCCCCCCCGGCGCCGCGGATGATCCTCTGCCGAAACTGTGCGCACGTCAGCAGGGTGCTCACGTTGAGCTGCCCCCGCTGTGGCTTCGCGCTTCCGTACTGGCGCTCGCGGCGATGGAGCCTGCGGCTCGATCCACCCGGCGTGGCGCTGGGCCGGAGCTGCCCGCGCTGCAACGGTGAGACCTCGCGGGAGCATTCGCCGCTCTGGGCCCGGCCGCTGCGCCTGCTCTTTCCCCACCGCTCCAGCTACCGGACGTGTGGCTGCGGCTGGCGTGGGGTGGCGTTCCACTCGCCCGCGCCCAACCGCCGCTCTCCGGAACGAGCTCCGCAAAGGGTGCTGGACAAATGAAAGCGGGGCCGCCCGGCGTGGGCGGCCCCGCTCTGGTCCAGGCCGGATGCTCAGGCTTGGGGCGACCGTGCGACGATGAGCCGGTACGGTCCCCGTGCGGGCCTCAGCCTCAGTCCGGCAGGCGGATGTTGAGGATCGAGTTCTGCGAGCCGCCGCCCTGCAGCCGCGTCTGCACCTGCAGCGACACCACGTCGCCCGGGCGCTTGCCGGCCATGGCGGTGCGGAAGGCGCCCACGTCGTTCACCGCCTTCCCGTCCACCGTCAGGATGCGCGTCCCCTCCGACAGCCCGGCGCGCGCGGCCGGCCCGTACGGCTGGATGGCGGAGATCACCACGCCGCCCGAGCTGGTGTAGCCCAGCTGCCGGGCGGTCTCGCCGGTGAGCGGCTGCACCGCCACGCCCAGCTTGCTGGTGCCGCCGTCCGCGTCGGGCGCGGCCTGCGGCGCCTGGGTGGTGCGCTGGGTGCTCGCGTCGGTCTCGGCCTGGGTGAGCGCCACGGTGAACTGCCGGCGCGCGCCGTAGCGCACCACGTCCAGCTTCACCCGGTCGCCGGGGTGGTACGAGGCGATGACCCGCTGGAACTGTCCCACGCGCTGGATCGGCTTCCCGTCCACCGCCACGATCACGTCACCCGGCTGCAGCCCGGCCTGCCGCGCCGCGCTCCCGGCCGGAAAGTCCTGCGCCACCACGCCCTGGATGCGCTCCAGCTTGAAGACCTCGGCGTCCTCGGGGGTGACCTCGGTGATCGAGACCCCCAGCGCGGGGCGGCGCACCGCGTGGTAGCGGATCAGGTCGTCGCTGATGCGGCGCGCCAGGTCGATCGGCACCGCGAAGCCGTACCCCGAGTAGTAGCCGGTGGGGCTGGCGATGGCGCTGTTCACGCCCACCACCTCGCCGCGCAGGTTCACCAGCGGGCCCCCCGAGTTGCCGGGGTTGATCGGCGCGTCGGTCTGGATGAAGTCCTCGATCGCCCAGCGGCTCCCCGACGTCTCGCGCAGGATCGGCAGCGGCCGCCCCTTGGCGCTGATGATCCCCGAGGTGACCGTGGTCCCCAGGTTCAGCGGGTTGCCGATGGCCAGCACCCACTCGCCGATGCGCGAGTTGTCCGAGCTTCCCAGCCGCACGCTGGGGAGCCCGCTCGCCTGCACCTTGATCACCGCGATGTCGGTGAGCGGGTCGCGCCCCACCACGGTGGCGTGCAGGTGCCGGTTGTCCTGCAGCACCACGTCGATCTTGTCGGCGCCCTCGACCACGTGGTTGTTGGTGACGATGTAGCCGTCGGCCGAGATGATGAACCCCGAGCCGCGCGCCTCCTGCGGCGCGTCGCTGTCGGGAAGGCGGAAGTAGCGCCGCAGCTCCTCGGGCACGTTCTGGCCGCCCTCGGCCGCGCCGCGCCCCCGGCGCTCGGTGTCGATCGACACCACCGCGGGCGTCACGCTCTCGGCGATGGAGATGAAGGCCTCGCTCAGGTCGGCCACCGGCTTCACGTCCTGCCGGCTGGGCGCCTGCTGGAAGAGCACGGCGGCCTGGCTGCCGGGCGTCAGGTCCAACCCCGACGCGATCAGCACCCCGCCGGTAAAGGCCACCGCGGTGGCGCCGATCAGCTTCAGCTTGGTGCGCACGGGATCGGGCATGGCTCTTCTGGAGGGCTCTGGATTCACGGTCGTTCGCTGGATGTCGAAACTCTGCCGCATCAATGATGCTCGCGCGCCCACGCTCGCGGTAGGGGGTCCGGTTAAGTCACCATTAGGCGGCGCGCGTCCGCTCGTCCCCGCGGCAGTGGAAAGCGCGGGAGTCCGGGCGTGTCCCTCCGCTGCGCTCCGGGCCGGGCTGCGCGCGCGGTAGGGCACGATACCGCTGTGCCCAACCGCGCCGGGCCAGCGGCGGCGCGCCCACCCGCCTCCCCCGACGGAGGTTCGGCGCGGGCGCGCCGCCGCCGTCCCGGCCCTCCGGGCGCGCATCCCTCACGCAAAGGCGCGCCGTGGACAGGGCAAGGCATCTGCCGATGCGCTCCAGCGCACCGCCGCGCTCACGCAGCGATGAAAAATCCGCCCCGCCCCCGGAACTCCGGAGGCGGGGCGGATCGTCGGGGAGACCGCAGCCGATTACTTGTTGTCGTCCACGATCTCGTAGTCGGCCTCCACCACGTCCTCGGCGCCGCCCTGGCCGCCGGCGCGCGAGGTGGCGTCACCCTCGAAGCCGGCGCCCGCGGTGGCCCCGCCGCTGAAGCCGGCGTCGGCCCCGGCGCCACCGGCCGCCTGCTGCTGCGCGGCGTAGATCTGCGCGCCGGCGGCGCTGTAGGCCTGCTGCAGCGCCTCGCTGGCGCCGCGGACCTCGTTCACGTCGTCCTGCTTGAGCGCCTTGCGGGCACGCTCCAGCGCCTCGTCCAGCGCGGTGCGGGCGGACTGGTCGAGCTTGTCCTCCCACTCCTTCTTGTTCTTCTCCACGTCGTACACCATGGAGTCGAGGCGGTTGTGCGCCTCCACCTGCTCGCGGCGCGCCTTGTCCTCGCTGGCGTGCGACTCGGCGTCCTTCACCATCTTCTCGATCTCGGCGTCGTTCAGGCCGCTGGACGCCTCGATGCGGATCTTCTGCTCCTTGTTGGTGGCGCGGTCCTTGGCGCTCACGTGCAGGATCCCGTTCGCGTCGATGTCGAACGTCACCTCCACCTGCGGCATCCCGCGCGGTGCCGGCGGAATGCCCGTGAGCTGGAACTTGCCGATGGTCTTGTTGTAGACCGCCAGCTCGCGCTCGCCCTGCAGCACGTGGATCTCCACCGTGGTCTGGTTGTCCTCGGCGGTCGAGAACACCTCGCTCTTCTTGGTGGGGATGGTGGTGTTGCGCGGGATCAGCACCGTGAACACGCCGCCCAGCGTCTCGATCCCCAGCGACAGCGGGGTCACGTCCAGCAGGAGCACGTCCTTCACGTCGCCCGCCAGCACGCCGCCCTGGATGGCGGCGCCCACGGCCACCACCTCGTCGGGGTTCACGCCGCGGTGCGGGTCCTTGCCGAAGAACTGCTTCACCACCTCCTGGATCTTGGGGATGCGGGTGCTGCCGCCCACCAGGATCACCTCGTCGATGTCGCCGGGCTTCAGGCCGGCGTCGTCCAGCGCCTTCTGCATCGGCGGGATGGTGCGCTGCACCAGGTCGTCCACCAGCTGCTCGAAGCGGGCGCGGGTGAGCGTCACGTTCAGGTGCTTGGGCCCCTCCTGCGTGGCGGTGATGAAGGGGAGGTTGATGTCGGTCGACGAGGTGGTCGACAGCTCCATCTTCGCCTTCTCGGCCGCTTCCTTCAGGCGCTGCAGCGCCATCGCGTCCTTGGACAGGTCGATCCCCTGGTCCTTCTTGAACTCGTCCACCAGCCACTCGATCACGCGCTGGTCGAAGTCGTCGCCGCCCAGGTGCGTGTCGCCGTTGGTGGCCTTCACCTCGAACACGCCCTCGCCCAGCTCCAGCACCGAGATGTCGTAGGTGCCGCCGCCCAGGTCGTACACGGCGATCTTCTCGTCCTTCTTCTTGTCGAGCCCGTAGGCCAGCGCGGCCGCGGTGGGCTCGTTGATGATGCGCAGCACCTCGAGGCCGGCGATCTTGCCGGCGTCCTTGGTGGCCTGCCGCTGCGCGTCGTTGAAGTAGGCGGGGACGGTGATCACCGCCTGGGTCACCGGCTGGCCCAGGTAGTCCTCGGCGGTCTGCTTCATCTTCTGCAGGATCATCGCCGAGATCTCGGGCGGGGTGAAGGCCTTGTCGCCCGCGTTGGGCACCTTCACCTGCGCCAGCCCGTTGGGCCCGGAGGTCACCTCGTAGGGCACGATCTTCTCCTCGCTCTTCACCTCGGCCTCCTTGCGGCCCATGAAGCGCTTGATGGAGAAGAGGGTGTTCTTGGGGTTGGTGATCGCCTGGCGGCGGGCGACCTGGCCCACCAGCCGCTCGCCGTCCTTGGTGAACGCGACCACCGACGGCGTGGTGCGGCCGCCCTCGGCGTTGGGGATCACCACCGGGTCGCCGCCTTCCATCACGGCCACGACCGAGTTGGTGGTGCCCAGGTCGATCCCAATGACCTTCGCCATGGGTTCTCCTTCGGATTCATTGTCAGTGGTTGGGGGCGCCCGCGGGCGGAGCAGCCCACGGGCGCGGAAATGCTGCCGGTGGGAAGAGCAACGCATATGCCATGTGTTTGCCCCGTTTTTCTGCGCTTCCGACAGCAATCCGCGCAGCTTCCCGCCATTTCGGCACCCGTCCCGGCAACCACGCGGCACCGCCGTTCCGGCAGTCTCCCAGATGCGACGGGCGGCGCCCCCCTCCCGATGAGGAGCGCCGCCCGTTCGTCGTCCAGTCACCGGTGTACTTCCGTGGGTCAGTTTCCGGAGTACAGGTTGTGATCGGGATCGAGCCACCGAACGAAGAACGTGTCTCCCCTCAGGAGTCCATGGACACGGCCGTGTTCGTTCGCGGAAAGCGAGAACTGCCAGGCGCGCTCGTCCGCCGGCACCCCGCGGAGCCCGAAGGAGCGGACCGAAACGGGATCATCCGCGGAATCGATCGGATGCACGCGCATGGCTTTCGATCGGCGCATGCGGAATTCCGCCACCGTCAGGGCCGACAGGTCTCGCAGGCGTTCGAGCAGCCGGACGTAATACCCGGCCCCGCAGTCGCGCACATCGAAGGCAGGGTGCGTGGTGTCGAGGTACCTGAAGGAGAACCGGAGCGGATTGAACGGCATCCCGGCCGCGTCGTTGCGCTCCGGCACCATCACGCCGCCTCCGCGAGGTGCTGAAAGAAGGCGAGCATGTCGTTTTCGTCGAGCTCCGTCTCGCACGGCTCGGCGATATCGATGCCTCCCCTCGCCTTGATCCACGGAGACTCGCGATAGGCCAGGTCCGCGAGGTCGTATTCGTCCATCCACATGTACTCGTCGGCGACATCGTTCAGCAAACGGGCGACCCTGCCGTAAAGGGCCGGAGGCTCGCGATCGCCGGCGATGTGGCGGATGCCCCAGGGCTTGTACTTCCAGTAGAGTGCCGGGATCACCGGCCCGGTGCTCCACGCCTGGAATTTCTCGGGGAACAACCGTTCGCCGTACCGGCCCAGGTGCCACGCCTGCGCGTAGTACATGAAGCTTGTGAAGCTTGAGGTTGTTCACCTCCTCGCCGCGGGCGTCCGCAATGGTGAGGAGGTGATCGGCAACCTGGTGCGCGGTCGTCATCGGCGGCTCCGGCGAAAATGAACGCAATTGAACAGAATGTCCACTTTGGTGAAGGCTAACCGGCAAGCGTGCCCGGGTCAAGACGCGCCATGCCGTGCAGCCGGAAGTGGCCAGCGCCGGAACACCCAGCGTTGACGGGGTTTCGTGCCGCGGCTATCGTCCCCGCCTCCATCATCTCCAGGGAGCCCGATGCCCGACGCCACGCCGATCCACGAGACGATCCACTTCCTGCGCGAGCGCTTCACCCGCGCGCCGCACGCCATCCTGGTGCTGGGCAGCGGCCTGGGCGGGCTGGCCGACGAGATCGAGGACGCCGTCGCCATCCCCTTCGGCCAGATCCCCGGCTTTCCGCGCCGCACGCAGGAGCTGGCAGGGCACGCCGGACGGCTGGTGGCCGGCCGTCTCGAGGGCGTGGAGGTGGCGGCGATGCAGGGCCGCTTTCACCTGTACGAGGGGTGGAGCCCGGCCGACGTGGCGCTCCCCGTCCGCGCGCTGGCCGCGCTCGGCCCCCAGGTGATGGTGCTGACCAACGCGGCCGGTGGCCTGCGCCCGGGGATGCAGCCCGGCGACCTGATGCTGATCGCCGACCACATCAACCTGATGGGCCAGAACCCGCTGATCGGCCGCGTGGTGCCCGGCGAGCAGCGCTTTCCCGACATGTCGGACCCGTACGACCGCGGGTTCCGCGCGACGGCCGAGGCGGTGGCGCTGGAGCTGGGCATCCCGGTCACTCAAGGGGTGTACACCGCGCTGCTGGGCCCCAGCTACGAGACTCCGGCCGAGATCCGCATGCTGGCCCGCCTGGGCGCCGACGCGGTGGGGATGAGCACGGTTCCCGAGGTCCTGGTCGCCCGCGCGATGGGGATCGGCTGCCTGGGGATCTCGTGCATCACCAACCTGGCGGCGGGGCTGGGCGGCGCGACGCTGAGCCACGACGAGGTGATGGAGGTGGGCGCCCGGGTGCGCGACCGCCTCGCCGCGCTGGTCCGCGGCGTCCTGCCGCGCATCGCCGGTCTCAACCTGGCGAGCGAGGCGGCGGCCTGAGCTGCGGTGCGGAGGTGCGGGAGTACGACGATGGGAACCGCCGTTCGGCCAGTCTGCCGGGCGGCGGTTCCGTTTCACGGCTCCCCCGCGGCAGCCTGACGGAACGCGTACTCCCGTATCACCGCACGTCTTGCCGCGTCCACGCCACTGGCGTTCCGGGGTCATCGGACGCAAATTGTTGGGATCGGGCTCGCTCCCCGCGGCCCGGCAGCGAAGCATCCCACCGCACGCACATGGACGCGGGGCGCCGCACCGGCGCACCTGCGACTCACCCGCAGCACCCGGTTCCATCTCATGCAAATCACTGGCGAACTGATCGGTCTCACCGTGGTGATCCTGGGCGGCCTCGCGTTCCTGATCGCCGTGGCCGGCATCACCGCGCGCATCTCGCTGCGCCCGATCGTGGAGGCCATGGCGCGCTACCGCGAGCTCAAGGGCGGCGACCAGAACACCCGGCTGCTGGAGCAGCGCGTGTCGCTGCTGGAAGAGCACCTCCACGGCATCGGCCGTTCGGTGCAGGTGCTGGTGGAAGACGCCGACTTCCGCCGCCGCCTCGAGGCGGTGGCGCCGGTGCAGGCCGCCGCGCTTCCCCCGCAGGCCGCCACCGTGCCGGTGCACGCGGCCACGCTCCCGGGCCGGGCCACGCCCGCCACCGGCGGCGAGAGCTGAGCGCCGTGCGGGTCCGCCTTCCCGCGGTGCGCGGCCGGCGCGCGCGGCGGCTGCTCAGGGGGCTGGGCGTGGGCGTGCTGGTGGCCGCCGCCACCGTGGCGCTGCGCCCCACGCAGCTGATGCGCCGGGCCGAGCTGGCCACCTACGACGTCCGCGTCCGTGCCCTGGCCGATCCCGGCGCCGCGTCGCACGACATCGTGATCGCCGCCATCGACGAGCGGAGCCTGCGCGAGATGGCGCCCACGCAGGGGCGCTGGCCGTGGTCGCGCGAGGTGCACGCCACCGTGCTCGACTGGCTGAAGTACGCCGGCGCGAAGGCGGTGATCTACGACGTGCAGTTCGACGTCCCCGACGAGCACGCCGGCGCCGACTCGACCTTCGCGGAGTCGTTCGCGGCCGACGGGATCGGCGTGCTGCCGATGGCGCTGGGGGCGGGGACCGCGGCGGTCGACGACGTGTTCGGCCGTCAGTCGGACGACGCGGGGGTGCGCCGCTTCGCGCTCCCGGTCCGGTCCGCGCGCGGCGTGCCCGAGCTGGGCCGGATGGTGGCGCCCCTGCCGGCGCTGGCCGCGAACGCCGCGGGGGTGGGCTCCATCGCCCTCACCAACGACTCCCTGGAGCGCACCGTCCGCGCCGACCGGCCGGTGCAGCGCCACGCGGGCCGCTTCTATCCGTCGCTGGCCTTCGCCGCCGCCCGGTTGGTCGATCCGGAGCGCTGGGGCGGCGCGGTGACGGTGCGGGACGGCGTCCTGCAAACAGCCGGCGGCGCCCGGGTGCCGCTGGACGACCAGGGGCGGATGCTGATCCGCTGGCGCGGGCCGTTCGGCGAGACCACCGCGACGCAGACCTACCCGGTCTACAGCTACTCGCGGCTGGTGCTGGCGTACGACGCGGTGGCCCAGGGCGGAAAACCGGTGTTTCCCCCCGACGCGTTCAAGGGGAAGATCGTGTTCGTGGGCGCCAGCGCCAGCGGCACCTTCGACCTGCGCACCACCCCCTTCGGCGGCGAGGAGCCGGGGGTGATCATCCACGCCACCGCGCTCGACAACCTGCTGCGCGGCGACTTCCTGCGCCGCGCGCCGGGGTGGGTGAACGCGGGGACCGCGGCGCTCACCGCGCTGGCCGCCGCGTGCGCCGTCGCGCTGCTGACCTCGGCTTCGTGGGGCACGGCGGCGGCGCTGCTGGTGCTGCTGCTGGCGGCCGGTGCCTCGGCCGCGGCGTACGCCGGCGGCGTGTGGCTGGACGCGGCGGCCCCGGTCTTCGGCGGCGCGCTGGCGTACGCGGGGGCGATGGCCGCCAACTACGTGACCGAGGGCCGCGCCCGCCGCCGCGTGCGCGACCTGTTCAGCCGCTACCTGGACCCCACCGTGGTGCGGTCGCTGGACGAGACCGACGCGGATCTCTCGCTGGGTGGCAAGCGCGTGCCGCTCACCATCCTGTTCAGCGACATCCGCGGCTTCACCGCGCTCTCGGAGCGCCTCCCAGCCGAGACGGTGGTGGAGATGCTGTGCGACTACCTGGGCGCGATGACCGAGATCGTGTTCCGCCACGGCGGCACCCTCGACAAGTTCATCGGCGACGCGGTGATGGCGTTCTGGGGCGCGCCGCTTCCCGCGGCCGACCACGCCCGCCGCGCGGTGGAGTGCGCGCTGGAGATGACGGCCGAGCTGGAGCGGCTGAACGCCGCCTGGGAGGCCGCCGGGCGCGAGGCCGACCTGCGCATCGGGATCGGCATCAACACCGGCGAGGCGGTGGTGGGGAACATCGGCTCGCTGAAGCACAAGCTCGACTACACCGCCATCGGCGACACGGTGAACCTGGCCAGCCGGCTGGAGGGGCTGAACAAGGACATGGGGACCACCATCATCATCAGCGACGCCACGCGGGCCGCGCTCCCCGACGGCTACCTGCTGGCGCCGCTCCCCGAGGCCCACGTGAAGGGAAAGGAGAAGGCCGTGACCGTGCACGAGCTGAAGGGCCGCCGCCCGGCCGCGCTGGCCGCCGCGGGCGCGGCGCTGGCGGTGCTGCTGCTGGCGCTGGCGCCGCACACCCTTGCGGCGCAGGGCAAGCAGCGCTGGACCGACCGCGTGTACCAGCCCGGGCGCTGGCGGGCCGGGCAGCTGGCGCCGTTCGCCACCACCAACCCGCAGAGCGACACCATGGCGCTGGTGGCGCAGGTGGAGGGGTACGCCAAGGCGCCGCGCTGGCGCGCCGAGATCCGGCGCGTGGGCGCCGACCAGCGCCTGTCGGAGCCGCTGGTGCTGATCGGCGAGCGTGACCGCGTGGTGGTGGTGACCGGCGTGGGGCAGACGGATCTCGCCCAGCACGCCGCGAAAGACGACGCGCTGGTGCAGGCGGTGCGGGCGCAGTTCGACGCGGCGGGCGCGGTGAAGCAGCCCGGGGCCGGCCGCATCGTGCAGCGCGCGCCGGACCGCTCGGTGGCGCGGGTGGTGGTGCGGCGCCCGCTGGTGCAGAGCGACTTTTCCGACGCGCTGCTGGAGATGAGCCGCGGGCGGCGCACGCTGAACTCGGTGGTGCAGCGCGCCACCGGGCAGGTAGCGTCGAACCGGAGCGAGGGAACGATGGCCACCGCCGGCGCGCGCGGCGTGACGACCGACGTCAACACGCCGCACGGCCGCATCACCGTGACGCTGGACCCGGCCGCCGTGGCGGCGATGGACCAGCGCGCGGTGGACGCGGTGGCGGTGGATGCGTTCATCCGCGAGGGGCGGCTGGAGCAGCCGGTGCCCGTGAAGGAGGAGGCCACCCAATGAAACGCGCGATGACCCTCGCGGCGGCCGGCGTGCTGGCCGCCACGCTCGCCGCGCCGCTGGCGGCGCAGGGCGGGATCCTGAACCGGCTGGGGCGCGCGGCCGGGGGCGCCGCGGCCGGCTCGTTCGGCATCGGGCTCGACAAGGAGCGCGAGCTCGGGCGGAACATCGCGGCCACGGTGGCCGGGCGTTTCCACGTGGTGAACAACGCCGCGCTGAACGACTACGTGAACATGGTGGGGACCGTCGTGGCGCAGCAGTCGCCGCGCTACACCGAGGTGCCGTTCCGCTTCGCGGTGCTCGACACCGACGAGATCAACGCCTTCGCCACGCCGGGCGGCTACATCTTCGTCACCCGCGGCGCGCTGGAGATGATGGAGAGCGAGGCCGAGCTGGCCGGCGTGCTGGCGCACGAGGTGGCGCACGTGGACCAGAAGCACGTGCTGGAGAGCATGCGCAAGGCGAACATGCTGCAGGGCGCGCGCAGCGAGGCCGACCTGAACGGCTTCCTGATGGACCAGCTGACGTCGCAGCTCACCAGCCTGATCTTCACGGGCCTGGCCAAGCCCGACGAGATGGAGAGCGATTCGCTGGGGATGCTGTACGCCGCCGCGGCGGGGTACCGCCCCGACGGGCTGCTGAGCTTCGTGCGCAAGCTGCAGGCGGGGGAGAGCAACGAGCGCCGGCGGGGCCTGCTCTCCGACCTGAAGGCCACGCACCCCGACGTGGCCGAGCGGATCGCCGCGCTCGAGCGGCAGGCGGCCGCCGCGAACCTGAACCTGGCCTCGGGCCAGCTGCTGGCCGACCGCTACCGCCGGATGGTGGGCGGCGGCCGCCCCGCGCAGCCGGCTCAGCCGAACGCGCGCCCTCCGGCACGCGGCGGGCGGAGCAGGCCGTAGGCTGTTCGGCCCCGAATCCCGACCAGGGCACCGGCCCCGCGCGACCGTCGTCGCGCGGGGCCGGCTGCTTTCCGGGATATGGGGACGGGCTATGCGCCGAACACGGGCTCGCTCTCCAGCCGCCGTTCGATCTCGCGCACGCTGGGGAGGCTGGCCTGCAGCGGCTCGGGGAGACGCTCCGTCAGCTGGAACTCGGCGATGCCGATCGGGTGGGTGGAGCCGCGGAGCGCGTATTCCGCCACCACCCGGTTGCGCTCCTTGCACAGGATCAGCCCGATGCTCGGCTCGTGGTCTCCGTCGCGACGCACCAGATCGTCGACGGCGGCCAGGTAGAAGTTCATCTTCCCGGCGTCCTCGGGCTGGAACGCGCCGATCTTGAGCTCCACCACCACGTGGCGGCGCAGCCGGACGTGGTAGAAGAGCAGGTCCAGGTAGTAGTCCTGCCCGCCCACCTCCAGGTGGTACTGGCTGCCGAGCAGCGCGAAGCCCAGCCCGAGCTCCATCAGGAACTTCTGGACGTTCGACAACAGGGCACGCTCCAGCTCGCGCTCCTGTACCGCCGCGCCCAGCTGCACGAAATCGAAGTGATACGGGTCCTTCAGCAGCTCGCGCACGAGGTCCGACTCCGCGGCGGGAATCGTCCGGTCGAAGTTGGTGACCGCCTGCCCGCTGCGCTGGTGCAGACGGGTCTCGATCTGGTGGATCAGGACGTTGCGGCTCCAGCCGTGCTGGGCGGCCATGCGGGCGTACCAGAGCCGTTCCGCGCGCGTGCGCAGCTTCTCCAGCAGCACGATGTTGTGCCCCCACGGCAATTCTGCCACGGCCTGTGGCAGAATTGCACTCTGGCCGTCCGGCCCTTCGGCCAAGGCCGCGGTTGCGGAGATTTCTGCCACAGCCTGTGGCGGAAATACGCTCTGGACGGCGAGCGGATTGGCGACGACGGCTTCCGTGGGAATTTCTGCCACGGCCTGTGGCAGAATTACGGCTTGGACAGCGGTGTCGTCGGCTGCGCCTGCTTCCGCCGGCGATTCTGCCACGGGCTGTGGCAGAATTACAGACTGGACTGGCGGAGAGGCGCTCCGTGCGGAGATCGCGAGGATTTCCGCGACGTCGGGGAGCATCGTGAACAGCTCGTCAGCCGCGGAGGTTTGCAGCTTTTCCGCGGCTTCGGACGAGAGGGTGAACAGTTCGTTCGGCTCCGGAGCCTGCGAGGTTCCCGCCGCGATTTCTGCCACGGGCTGTGGCAGAATTACACTCTGGCCGCCGAGCAGCGGGAGACGCAGTGCCGTGGCCGGGATTTCTGCCACGGGCCGTGGCAGAATTTCGGGCTCGGACCAGGCGAGGTAGAACGCTCGGATGCGCCACAGGTTGCGCGGCGAGAACCCGTGTGCATCCGGAAAGGCGTCGCGCAGGTCGCGTGACAGGCGCTCGATCACCGAGGTGCCCCACTCGTCGCTCTGCTGGCGGCCCACGATCGCCCGGCCGATGTCCCAGTAGAGCGCGATCAGCTCGCGGTTGGCGGCGAGCGCGGCACGGACCTGCGCGCCCCTGATCCGCGCCTTGAGCGCTTCGAGGAGCTCGCCGTAGCCGGGAAGATCCGGCCCTGCTTCCGTAACCGCTCGCTGCCTGGGCATGATCACTCCGCGGCGGGCACCATGTGGTTGAGGGGACCGTGCCCCTGGCCCAGCCCGGGCGCGGCCTGGATGGCGCGCTGCACGTAGCCGAGCGCGGCGCCGACGGCCTCGGCCAGCGGGCGGCCGTGCGCCAGCCCGGCCGCGGCGGCGGCCGAGAGGGTGCAGCCGGTGCCGTGCGTGTTGCGGGTGTCGAGCTTCGGCCGCCGCCACGCGTGCCACTCGCGGCCGTCGTACAGCACGTCCACCAGCTCGCCGGCGCGCAGGTGGCCGCCCTTGAGCAGCGCCGCCCGCGCGCCCATCTCCACCAGCGCCCGGGCCGCGCGGCGCATCGAGGGCTCGTCGTCGACCGGGAAGCCGGCCAGGAGCGTGGCCTCGTCCAGGTTGGGGGTGACGAGCACGGCGAGCGGGACCAGCTCGGCTACGATGGTCTGCTCGGCGTCGGCGTCGAGCAGGCGGTCGCCGCTGGTGGCCACCATCACGGGGTCGAGCACGTAGTTGGCGAGGCGGTGCTCGCGGATGGACGCGGCCACCGCGCGCACCAGCCCGGCGGTGGCGAGCATCCCCGTCTTGCAGGCGGCGGGCGGCAGGTCGGCGGCGACGGCGGCGATCTGCGCGCGGACGGTGTCGATGGGGACCGCGTGGACGCCGGTGACGCCGAGCGTGTTCTGCACCGTGATCGCCGTGATCGCGCTGGTGCCGAAGACGCCGAAAGCCTGGAAGGTCTTCAGGTCGGCCTGGATCCCCGCGCCGCCGCCGCTGTCGGAGCCGGCGATGGTGAGGGCGACGGGGATGCCGCGGGCGGTGCTGCTCATGGGTTCGCTGCGTACGGGTTCGCGTGAGCCGGCGAATGGAACGGAGACGGCGGAGTGGCGCAAGGTGCGGAAAGGAGCGGGCGGGGCCGAGATCGCGGCCGGCCGGGCGATCCCGGCCCGCGGCGCAGCCCGGTTTGGCGTCGGCGCCAAGCACCCCCGAAGCCGGATCGGTCAGTCGAGCCGGAGGCGGCGGGCCTGGGGGTAGGGGAAGAAGTCGGGGAGCTCGCCGGCCTTCTGGCGCTCCTGCAACTCGCGCCACCAGCGCACGGTGAACAGGTCGCCGTGCGCGTCCATGAAGGCGTCGCGCAACGGGCCGGCGGGGACCAGGAAGGGGATGAACTCCTCGGGGAAGACGTCGCCCTCGTCCACGCTGAACCAGGGGTCGGCGCTCATCTCGTCTTCCTCGTGGCGCGCTTTCGGGATGGCGCGGAAGCGGACCTGGGTGAGCAGCGCCAGCTCGTCGTAGTCGTAGAAGATCACGCGGCCGTGGCGGCTGACGCCGAAGTTCTTGAGCAGCAGGTCGCCCGGGAAGATGTTGGCGCAGGCCAGGTCCTTGATGGCGTTGCCGTATTCGACCACCGCCGCGCGCGCCGCGTCGCCGTCCGACTCGCGCAGGTACAGGTCGAGCGGGCGCAGGCGGCGCTCGGTGTACAGGTGGCGGATCACCACGCGCCGGCCGTCGCCGCCGATGGCGGAGGGGGCGTCGCGGCGCAGCTCGTCGAGGTACGCGGGGTCGAAGCGGTCGCCCGGGAAGGCGAGGTCCTCGAACTCCTGCGCGTCGACCAGGCGGCCCACGCGGTCCATGCGGAACACCAGCCGGTACTTCTCCTTCACCGCGTCGCGGGTGACCGTCTTGGAGGCGCCGAACTCGTCGCGGATCACCTTGAACACCACGGGATACCCGTTGAGGGTGAACACGCTCATCACCAGCCCGCGCACGCCCTCGGCGCGCTCGAAGCGCGCGTCGGCGCTGGAGAGCTGGCGCACCAGCTCGCGGTAGAGCTCGGTCTTGCCGTGCTTGTTGTGGCCCAGCGAGGTGTAGAGCTCGTGCAGCGGCTTGGCCGGCATCAGCGTGCGCAGGAAGTCGATGGCAGCCGCGGGCCGGCCGGTGTCGGCGTGGAAGTAGCTGCGCGCGAAGCTGAAGACGACGTGCACCTCGTCGGGCGTGGTGAGCACCGCGTCGGGGCGCACGCCGCGCGGGCCGTGCAGCAGCGGGATCACCAGGGGCCGCACTTCATCGCCGCTCAGCCGGATGCGGGCGACCAGGTACGCGGCCTTGTTGCGGTAGAAGAGGAACGGCACCCCGTCGATCCCGCCCACCCGTCCCGCCTCGGCGCCGAGCTGTTCGCGCGCGGCGCGGGCGCAGGCCTCCGCGTCGCCGTCAAGCTCGGCGAAGGCGTCCGCGAGCTCGGTGGCGCGGAAGAGCGCGGCGATGGCCCGCCCCGTCAGCTCGCCGTCGAACGAGCGATGGACGGGCTCCACCACGTCGCCGTGGTGCAGGCCGTCGCCCGAGGCGGTGAACTCGGTGTGCGGATCGACGCCGACCACGCCCAGCACGCGGCGCATCACCGAGTTGTAGAAGGTCTCGGCGATCTCGGCGTCGGGGCGGCCCTCGATCAGCGCGGCGAAGCGGTCGCGGGCGCCGGGGCCGTCCACGGTGGTGCCGGAGAGCGACTGGACGGCGCGGAGGACGGCGGCGCCGTGCAGGTCGATGCGCTCGGCGGCGTCGTCCTGCCCTTCGTGCCACTCGCGGTTCAGGAAGCGCGACTTCGCCCGCCGCGTCACCGCGCGAAACGCCGCCAGCCACCCCTCGTACGCCGCCAGCACCTCATCCGCCGCCTCGGCGGGGCGGGCGGCCTGCGACGGGTGCCGCGGCGTGTCGGCCCTCTTTGTCTCGATCATCCAGTCACCGGGCTCGCGTCTGCATCGCTCCTCGCAGTCGTGAAGGTGCAGGCGGCGTGCTAGACGGCTCGGTGGGAAAGCCGAAGGGTGTGGATCGCGGTCGATCACCACTCCTGTTTTCTCACAGCGTCCGCGGATTTCGCCGCGCTGAAGGATCGGGGCATCCGAGGTGGCTCGCCCACCTGAAGCTTCGCGATTGCCTCACGCAGGGGCACCCTGCGGACCCTGCGTGAGGCAGAAGTTCAGCGGCGCCCGGGTATGAACGTCATTCGAGCGACCGCGCGAGCGAGCGCGGCCGGGCGGTTGCAACGGGTGTGGCGCAACCGGGCGGCGAAGCGGATCTTTCCGCGCTCGGCTGGGCCGTTCTGACACTCGGGAGATTCGATTCGGATGCTTTTGCGCCGGCTGCGCTCGCTCACGCCGCTGCTGGGCGTGGCGCTCTTCGGCTTCGCGCTGTGGCTGCTGCACCGCGAGCTGCGCAACTACCACTACGCCGACCTCGTCCGCGAGCTGCGCGGCATCCCGCGGTCGCGGCTGATGCTGGCGGTGGGGTTGACGCTGGTGAGCTACGCCGTGCTCACCCTGTACGACGCGCTGGGCGTGCGCTACGTGCAGCGCAAGCTGAGCTACGGGCGGATCGCCATGGCCAGCCTGGTGGGCTACGGCGTGAGCATGACGCTGGGCTTTCCGCTGCTGACCGGCGCGCCGCTGCGCTACCGCCTGTATTCGCGCTGGGGGCTGGCGCCGGGCGAGATCGCGCGGATCGTGGCGTTCTACAGCACCACCTACTGGCTGGGGCTGCTGGCGGTGGGCGGCGCGGCGTTCCTGCTGGACCCGCCCCGGGTGCCCCGGGGCTTTCCGGTGGACCAGGTGTGGCTGCGGCCGGTGGGCGCGCTCCTGCTGGGCGTGCTGGTGGCCTACTTCATCATGGCCGCGCTCAAGACGCGGGTGACGGTGCGCGGCTTTCGCGTGGAGCTGCCGTCGCTCAGGCTGGCGATCGCGCAGGTGGCCAGCAGCTCGCTGGACTGGGTGGTGGCCGCCGGGGTGATGTACGCGCTGCTCCCGCCCAGCGCGCCGAGCTTCGCCGCGTTCTTCGCCGTGTACGTGGCCGGGCAGGCGGCGGGGCACGCCAGCCACGTCCCCGGCGGCGTGGGCGTGCTGGAGTCGGTCGTCCTGCTCCTGCTCACACCGGCCCTGCCCGCGCCCGAGGTGCTGGGCGCGCTGCTGGCCTGGCGCGCCGTCTACTACCTGCTGCCGCTGGGGATGGCGGTGGTGACGCTCGCCGTGCACGAGCTGCGCACGCTGGGCGGGCGCGTGCGCGGGGTGCCCGAGCCGCAGGCGGGGCTGTACGCCGCGCTGGAGCCGCAGGTGCTGGCGGTGGCGGCGTTCGTGTGCGGCGCCGTGCTGCTGTTCAGCGCCGCCACGCCCCTGGTGCCGCGGCGGCTGGCGGCGATGGGCGGCTGGCTCCCGCTGCCGCTGATCGAGACGGCGCACCTGGCCGGCGCGGTGTGTGGCGCGGGGCTGCTGCTGCTCGCGCGCGGGCTGCAGATGCGGCTGGGGCGCGCGTGGCGGCTGGGCGTGTGGCTGCTGGCGGCCGGGATCACGGCGTCGCTGCTGAAGGCGCTGGACTGGGAAGAGGCGCTGATGCTGGCCGGCGCGCTGGGCGGGCTGCTGGCCACGCGCGGCCGCTTTTACCGCGCCGCCGCGCTGCGCGACGAGCCGTACACCCCCGCCTGGGTGGCCGCGATGGGGCTGGTGGTGGTGGCGATGGTGGCGATCGGCTTCTTCGCGTTCAAGCACGTGGACTACTCGTCCGCCCTCTGGCTGCGCTTCGCGCCGGGGGCCGATGCCGCGCGGTTCCTGCGCGCGTGCGTGGCGGTGGCGCTGGTGCTGGGCGCCGCCGCGGCCGCGCACCTGCTGCGCCCGCGCGGCGCGCTGGCCGCGCGGCCCGGCGCGGACGAGCTGGCGGCCGCGCGCGAGGTCGCCGCCCGCTCGCCGCGGGCCGACGCGCAGCTCGCGCTGCTGGGCGACAAGACGCTGCTGTGGGGCCCCGGGCGCGCGGCGTTCCTGATGTACGCCGTGAGCGGGCGGAGCTGGGTGGCGATGGGCGATCCGGTGGGTGACGCGGCCGAGGGCGGCGAGCTGGCGTGGCGCTTCCGCGAAGAGGCCGACCGGCAGGGCGCCTGGCCCGTGTTCTACCAGGCCTCGGCCGAGAGCCTGCCGCTGTACCTGGAGATGGGCCTGGTGCTGCTGAAACTGGGCGAAGAGGCGGTGGTCCACCTGGACGCCTTCTCGCTCGACGACCCCGCGCGCAAGGGCCTGCGCCGCGCCTGCCACCAGGCCGCCGCGGCCGGTGCGCGCTTCGAGGTGGTGGACGCCGCCGCCGTCCCCGCGCTGATCCCGGAGCTGCGGGCGGTGTCGGACGACTGGCGGGCGCGCAGGGGCGGCGTGGAGAAGGGCTTCGCCGCCGGGCGGTTCGACGCGGACTACCTGGCGCGCTTCCCCGTGGCGGTGGTGCGGGTGGAGGGCCGGATCGTGGCGTTCGCCAACCTCTGGCTGGCGGCCGAGGGGACGGAGGCGACCGTCGACCTCGTCCGCTGGTCGCGCGCCGCGCCGCCGCGGGTGATGGAGCTCCTGTTCATGGAGCTGATGCTGTGGGCCAGGGAGCGCGGCTACCGCGACTTCAACCTGGGGATGGCGCCGCTCACCGGGCTGCAGACGCACGCGCTGGGCGAGCGCTGGCAGGCGATGGGCTCGCTGGTGTTCCGCCACGGCGAGCACTTCCAGGACCTGCACGGCCTGCGCAGGTACAAGGAGCGTTTCGGCGCCACGTGGCGTCTGCGCTACCTTGTCGTCCCCCCCGCCGCCCCCGTCCCCCGCGTGCTCGACAGCATCGCCGCGCTGATCGCGGGGGAGCGGGAGGGCTGACTCCGTCCGGTTGCAACCGATCGACGAAGAACCAAGATTCGCTTCGAATGTTCGGTTCTGGGCTCCGTCGATATATCCCTCGGCCTGCAAGACGATACAATGCCGCCGGTTATGGCGTGACTGGCCTCGGGATGACGTCGTCCATTTTTTATCGAAGTTACAAGTGCTCCACCGGATTTGGCATCAGATCAGAACGTGCTCCCCATCGTGAACTGGAGCTGGATGCGGCTGCGGAAGCGGTCGCGGAACGGGGCGTAGACGGCGTTGCCCAGGTCGATGTACTCCTCGCCGCCGGGCTGGCGGACGAGCAGGGGGTAGCGCCGTTCGGGCGAGGTGTTGTAGCCCGCGTCGATGCGCACCGGGCCGAACGGCGTGGCGACCTGCACGCCGATGCCGGGCGTCACGATGCTCTCGCTACGCGACACCTCGGCCGCCGCGCCAGAGGTGGGTGAGGCGCGCACGCCGCCCGCGTCCACGAAGGCGGCCAGCATCAGCCAGCGCGCGGGCCAGGCGCGGGCCTCCACGCCGGCTTCGAGGAGCGCGGTGCCACCGGTGGCGCGCACGCCCACGTCGTCCCGGTCCACGCGCACGCCCTCGCACGCGCCGGCGGCGAGGGTGCAGCCCGCTGGAAGGCTGGCCGAGTCCGCGATCAGCAGCTTGGGGCCGAGCAGGTTCGCCGGCACGCCGCGCACGCCCAGCGGCCCGCCGCCGTACAGCCTCAGGTGCGGCGGAAGGCGCTCGGTGTCGCCGCCCAGCACGCCGGCGCGGACCCGCGCGGCCAGCTCCGCCCGCGCGCCCAGCCGCCGCGATGCGTTCGCCTGCGCCACCGCCTGCACGAAGCCGCGGTCCGACACGACCGCGCTCGAGGCA
>DASSME010000354.1:0-9148 GCA_035689035.1 Longimicrobium sp.
ACTCACGCACCCCGTTTCGCCCGCCCGTCAGTGCGCCATCCCGCCGCCGCCCTGCCCGCGCGCCCGCCGCATCAGCAGGAGCAGCGGCAGCGTGAGGACCATCCCCATCCCGAAGAGGAGGAAGACCTTCTCGTAGCTCAGCATGGCGGCCTGACCCATCACCTGCATCTTCATGATGCCGATCGCCTGCGTCTCGGCCACGGGCGCCGGGGTGCCCCTGGCGATCAGCGCCCTCGTCAGCATCGCCAGCCGCTCGCGGGTGGCGGCGTCGTACATCGACACGTGGCTGGCCAGCGCCGCGTAGCTCCCCCCGCGGAAGCGGCTCACCAGCGTGGCCGTGACCGCGATGCCGATGCTGCCGCCCAGCTGGCGGGTCAGGTTGTACAGGCCGGTGCCGTTGGGGATCTTCTCCATCGGGAGCTCGGCCAGCGCCAGGTTGGTCATCGGCACGAAGATCAGCCCCAGACCCACGCCGCGCAGGATCAGCGGCCAGAAGAAGTCGTGCATCCCGCTCTGGGTGGTGAAGTGCGCGTGCTTCCACATCGACAGCAGGAAGATCGCCACGCCCGTCACCACCAGCACCCGCCCGTCGAACTTGCTCCCCAGCCGTGCCATGATCGCCATGGTGAAGGCGCTGGCCAGCGCGCCGGGGAGGATCACGAACCCGGTCTGCTCGGCGGTGAAGCCCAGCAGCGTCTGCAGGTACACCGGCAGCACGAACACCGTGGCGTACAGGCAGCACCCCAGCATCGCCGCGAAGGTGATCCCCGCGGTGAACTGCCGGTTCCTGAGGATGCGCAGGTCCACGATCGGGTGCTCGGTGTGCAGCTCGTGCCACACGAATCCCACCAGCGACACCACGCTCGCCACCGCGTACACCACCACTTCCTTCGAATCGAACCAGTCCAGCCGCTCGCCGCGCTCCAGCATGGTCTGCAGCGCGCCGATGCCGACGATGAGCAGCCCCAGCCCCAGCCAGTCGACCGACGAGATCTTCTGCGCGAAGCGCGAGTCGCGGATGAAGCCCAGCGTCATCGCCAGCGCGAGCATCCCCAGCGGCACGTTGATGTAGAAGATCCACGGCCAGCTGAGCGCGTCGGTGATGTAGCCGCCGAGCGTCGGTCCCAGCGTGGGGCCCACCATCACGCCCATCCCGAAGATGGCCATGGCGGTGCCGAACTCCTCGCGCGGGAACACCTCGTACAGGATCGACTGGCTGGTGGAGAGCAGCGCCCCGCCGCCGATCCCCTGCACGATGCGCCAGAACACCAGCGCCTCGAGGGTGTGCGCGTTGCCGCAGAAGAACGACGCCAGCGTGAACAGCGCGATCGACGCCGCGAAGTACCTCCGCCGCCCGAACCGCGCCGAGAGCCACCCCGTGATCGGCAGCACGATCACGTTGGCGACCACGTACCCCGTCGACACCCAGGCGATCTGGTCGAGGGTGGCGCCCAGCGTGCCCATCATGTGCGGGATCGCCACGTTCACGATGCTGGTGTCGAGCAGCTCCAGCACCGAGGCCAGCGTCACCGTCAGCGCGATCAGGTAGCGGTTGGCGTACGGGTCGTCCACCCGCGCCACCGGCTTGCGCGCGCGCGCTCCCGGAAGGGGGAGCACATCCGTCCGCGTGCTCATCTCAGCCGCGCGCCTTGATGCGCACGGTGGCGCTCATCCCGGGGCGAAGCGGGTGCTGCGGGTCCTCGCGCCCGTCGAAGCGGATCCGCACGGGGATGCGCTGGACGACCTTGGTGTAGTTCCCGGTGGCGTTGTCCGGCGGGAGCAGCGAGAAGCGCGCGCCGGTGGCCGGGCTGATGCTTTCCAGCCTGCCGTGGAAGGTGCGGCCGGGGTACGCGTCCACCTCCACCTCCACCTCGTCGCCGGGCTTCAGGTCGCGGGTCTGCGTCTCCTTGAGGTTGGCCGTCACCCACACGTCGTTCAGCGGCACCACGCTCATGATCGGCTGGCCGGGCTGCACCAGCTGCCCCACCTCGACCGACTTGCGCGCCACCACGCCGTCCATCGGCGCGGTGACCACCGCGTAGGAAAGCTGCAGCGCGGCCGCGTCGCGCGAGGCGCGGGCCGACTCGATCTTGCTGCGCGTGACGCGGACGCCGGCGCCGGCCGCGGTGGCCTGGCTCCCGGCGGCGGCGGCGGTCTCGCGCGCGGCCTGCACCTGGGCGTCGGCGGCGGCCGCGGCGGCCACCACCGCGTCGTACTGCTGCTTGCTCACGATGTTGCGCTCGGCCAGCGGGCGCAGGCGCTCCACGTCGCGGTGCGCCTTGTTGGCGTTGGCCTCGGCCGCGGCGATCTGGGCGCGCGCGGCGCCGGCCTGCGCCTGGGCCGCGGCGGCCTGCGCCACCGCCTGCCCGCTCCCGCCGGTCACCTGCTCCTCGGCGGCCGCCAGGTCGGCGTCGGCCTGGGCCAGGCGCGCGCGCAGGTCGCGGTCGTCGATCACCGCCAGGGTGTCGCCCTTCTTCACGTTCTGGTTCTCGGCCACCCGCACCTCGGCCACGTAGCCGCCCACCCGCGGCAGCACGGGGGTCACGTGGCCCTCCACCTGGGCGTTGTCGGTGGTCTCCCAGTTGCGCCCGTTCCACCAGCGCCAGCCGAAGAAGGCCAGCAGCGCCAGCAGCAGCACCGCCAGGATCGGGAGCACGGGCTTCTTCTTCTTCGGGACCTCCACGATCGCCGCCTCGGGGGCGTCGCCGCTGGAGGCGGAAAGGCTCACCCGCTGCGCGCCGTCGTGAGCCGGTGCGATCTTCGCCGTCGCGTTCGCCATCTTGACCTCGTCCTCTCGGTTCACGGTGCCGTCAGCGGATGTTCAAGGTGGTCCCGGTGGCCCGGGCCAGGTTCACGCGCGCCGCGGCGGTCGCCGCCTGGGCGTCGATCACGGCGTCGCGCGCGCGCACCAGGTTCTGCTGCGCGTTGATCACTTCGATGTTGGTGGCCAGCCCGTTGGCGAAGCGCTCCTGCGACTGCGAGAGCTCCTCGTTGGCCAGCCGCAGCCGCTCGGCGGCGATGCGCTGCTGGTCCTGCCCATTGGCCACGTCCAACAGCGCGGAACGGACCTCGGCCTCCACCTGCTGCTGCACGTCGCCGGCGCGCACGCGGGCCTCCTGCGCCACCAGCTCCTGCTGCTGCTGGCGCGCCTCGCGGCGGAAGCCGTCGAACACCGGCAGCGACACCTGCACCGCGATGTTGTAGGTGGGGAAGGCGTCGGGCACGTTCAGCCCGGTCACCCCGTAGTCGGCCGCCAGGTCCAGCCGCGGCAGCCGCTCGGCGCGCACCGCGCGGGCGGCCAGCTGCGCGGCCCGCTGCTGCGCGGCCACGCTCTTCAGCTCGGGCCGGTTGGCGACCGCCGCCTGCACCGCCGCCGCCTCGTCCGCGGGGACGGCGGTGGCGGCGGTGTTCGCGTTCAGCGGGTCGGCCGCATCGAGCGGGATCCGGGGATCGACGCCCATGGCGCGCGACAGGTTGATGCGCGCCTGGTCCAGCTGGTTCTGCGCGACGGAGAGCAGCCCCTGCGCGGTGGCCAGCTGCGTGCGCGCCCGGGTCACGTCGAGCGCGGTGGCCACGCCGCGGTCCAGCTGCGCCTGCGCCAGCGTCACCAGCTCGCCGGCCAGGCGGACGTCCTCGCGGCGGGCGGAGACGGTGGCGGCGGCGCGCTGGGCGGTCACGTACGCCAGCGCGGCACGCTGCCCGGCGGTCTCGGCCGCCGTCCCCGCCTCGGCCTGCGTCCCCTCGGCGGCGGCGCGGGCGGCGCGGACGCGGACCAGCCCCGCGGGGTCGTACAGCGGCGTGCTGGCGCGCAGCCGCGCGTCGAACACGTCCACCGGCCCGATCTTGGGGCTGATGGACTGGCCCGGCGGCAGCGGCAGCTCGAAGCCGAAGGTCTCCAGGTTCTGCGTGCGCCGGTCCTCGGCGACGGCGGCGTTCAGGTTGGGGAGGAGCGCCCCCCGGGTCTCGCGCACCCGCTGCTCGGCCTCGCTCACGCGGAGCGCGGCCAGCTGCACGGCGGGCGCGGTATCGGCGGCCACGGCGACGGCCCGCGCCAGCGTGAGCGGCACGGGCGTGGCCCGCTGGGCCGTAACGGTGCCCGCGGCCAGCGCGAGCACCGGGGACAACGCAAGCAGCTGCTTACGCATCGTTCTTCTTCTCCGGCTCCCTCGCGATCCCGCGAAGGAAGATGTCGATGTGCAGGTCCAGGTACTTCTCCATGTCCCACCCCTGCGGGTCGTACTGCAGCATGGAGCGCTTGTAGATGGCCACGTGCACCAGCGGCCCGATGGCCAGCCGGGCCGTGTCGGTGAGCGGGACGGGGCGGAACTCGCCGCCCGCGATCCCGCGCTGCAGCGCCGCCTCGAAGATGCGGCGCCCGCGGACCACCACGTGGTCCACGTAGTACTGGGCCAGCTCGGGGAAGTTGGCGGCCTCGCTGGTCATCAGCTTGCTCAGGCACGCCACCCGCGAGTTGCCCACCAGCTCCCACCAGGCGCGGATCAGGTTGCGCAGCAGCTCGGTGGCCGTGCCCTCGTGCCCGGCCACCAGCCGCTCGCCGGCCTCGATGTTGGGCCCCATCATCTCCTCCACCACGGCGCGGAAGAGGTCTTCCTTGCTGGGGAAGTAGAGGTAGACGGTGCCCTTGGTCACGCCCGCGCGCTTCGCGATCTCGTCCATCTTCGTGGACGCGAAGCCCTTCTCCACGAACAGGTCGAGCGCGGCCGAAACGATCTCGCCCGGGCGCGCCTCGCTGCGGCGCCGCCAGCGGGGCGCCTCGTGCTCGTCGGTGGTGCTGGTGCCGGGGGTGGGCCCGGCCTCCGTTGGGTCGATCATCAGCTCGATGGCTCCTTATAAATAACTGACCAGTCAGTAAGATAAACTACCCGCCCGTTCTCTTCAAGGGGCTGGATAGGCCGGCGTTTCAAGCGTGAACACAAGTGAGGGCGCGGCAAAGAGATGCGTCTCGGTGCACGCCGGCCGCGCGTGCCGGGGGGAGGCATCCGAACCGTCCGGAGCGGCGGATCGACACGGCCGATGGGATCGGGGAGAACACGGAAGGCGGAGGGCCGGCGGTTCAGCCGGATCATCGACCGTTGCGGGACATTCCGGGGCCCGGCGGCGCCATTTCGCGGGCGTGGGGGAGAGTCGCGCAAGTGGATGGAGAATCAAGCGCTTGACACCGCCGAAAAGCACGTTTACGATCCATTGCCACACTGAATACGGCTCAGGCGCCCGGGCTCCCCGTTCCCGGCCTGCCCTGCCATCCCCGCAGCCATTCGCGCATGCGGACCGCTCTCCGTGACGCCCGCCCGGGCACCGGGGTCCATCCGCCTCCCACGTGCCCGGCTGCACACCCGTTCTCCCGTGGCGGCCCGCCGGCGTTTGCCGGCTCCCGCCGGCCCGTGGCGGGTTCGGCCCGCCCCACTCCTCTCTCTCCAGGAGACACCTCATGGATCCCCAGAACCAGGGCACCCGTCCCGAGACGCAGGCCGGTCCCGGCTATCCGCCGCCGGTGTACGCACAGGCGCAGCCGCTGGCCGGAACGCAGCCCGACATCGTGAAGCGCGGCCTCGCCTGCTTCATCGACTTCTGCATCGCGGGGGCGGTGTACTGGGTGGTGCTGATCGCGCTGGGCATCGTGCTGGGCAGGCTCGGGGCGATGGCGGCGGGGCTGGCGGGCTTCGTGGCCGTGCTGGGGCGCGACGTGGCGCTGCAGGGCCGCTCCCCGGGGAAGAAGATCTTCGGCCTGGCCGCGGTGAACGCCAGCGGCGGCCCCATCACCGTGGAGCAGTCGGCCCGGCGCAACATCACCCTGTCGCTGGGGATGCTGAGCCTGGCCGTGCGCCCGGTCCCCGTGCTGGGCTTCATCCTTTCCGGCCTCCTGTCGCTGGGCGGCCTGCTGCTGAGCCTGTACGAGATCTACCTGGTGGCGACCAACAAGCCGCGCCTGGGCGACCAGCTCGCCGGCACGCACGTGGTGGTCGCGGGGCAGCCCGCCATCGCGGTCTGACGCTCCCGCCGTCCACGCCAAGCGCCCGCGCCGGTCCAACCGGTGCGGGCGCTTTTCGCTTGGCTACACTTCGTCCAACACCGGGACGGCTTAGAAAAGGCGCATTGGGAGCGAATGACGCAGAAGATTTTTCTTGCCCCCGGCGTACGATGCGTGCACCTTGCTGAGCGACCTCGCGGGATTGATGGATTCCTACCTGTTTCTGCAAGAGGACCCCAGCCATGAGCAGCTCCGAGAACGGCATCACCGAGCAGCCCCGCAAGCGCGCCTCCAACGCGCACCGCACCGCGCACGGCAAGTCCGGCGAGCACGACTACGACGTGTCGTTCTACGCCGGGTTCGCCAGCTCGGTGACGGTGAACGAGACCGAGCTCTACCGCCAGCCGGCCGACGAGACGTTCGTGCTCCCCGCCGGCACCTCGCGCCCGTGGAGCTCGCACGCGGTGGAGATCAGGTCGTCGAAGGGGTACACCGTGGTGCTGCACATCGACGACCCCGCCCACGTGGTGGACCGCATCGAGCTGTACCTGCGCGACCCGGGCACCGAGCCCAAGCCGCGCGGCGGCATCGCGGCGCAGCAGGCCGGCGACAAGGTGGTGGTGGACAACACCCCCACCGTCTGCCCCCCGGTCTGCTGACCGTGTCCCCCCTGCACCAGGCGCTCCCCACGCTGTGGCTGCAGCTGGCGTTCGCGGCGCTCACGCTGGTGTTCGGGCTCACCGCGCTGCGCGTGGCGCCGCGCCCCGGCGGCACCGCGCGCACGGACGGCTGGTTCCTGACCGGCGCCACCTTCACCACCAGCGGCGGCATCGCCACGGTGATGGGGGTGGCGGCCTTTCCGGCCGTGGCCGCGCCCCACTCGCCGCTGCGCACCGCGTTCGACCGCCTGTCGCCGATCGCCAACGACGCGCGCGGCTTCGCCCTGCTGGGGTTTTCGGCCGCGCTGGTGCACCTGGTGGTGCTGCGCCAGCCCGCGCCCGACCGGCGGCGCACCGCCGCGGGGCTGGGTTTGTCGCTGGGGTTCGGCGCGGTGGTGGGGGCCATGGAGGGGAGCTGGGTGTCGTCGCGGCAGTTCACCATGATGGCGGTGCTGAGCGCGGTGACGGTGCTGGTGCTCTTCGTGGTGCTGTACGTGGCCCTGGTGCGCGACACGCTCGACTGGCTGCTGTGGCTGACCCTGGCGCTCTACGCCGCGCGCGAGGCGCTGTGCGCCAACCTGCAGGCCCTCCTGACCTGGTTCGGGATGGGCGGCTTCAGGGGGCCGGGGCCGCGCCCCATGCTGGCCGCCGGGGTGGTGTCGGTGCTGGCGATGCTGCTGTGCACCTGGCACCGTCTTGCGCTGGCCCGGGCCGGGCGCGAGACCCCCGGGCTGCTGGAGCGGCTGCGCGCCTAGCCCCTCTCCGCCGTACCCCCTTCTGCTACGCAATCGGTTTCACCGCAACGCCGTACCCTTGCCTGAAGCGGCCCCGGCGCCCACTTTTCACGCGCCGCAGGTCCATCCTTCCTTGTCCCACTTTTGGAGGTTCCGATGTCGGACGGCCACACCACCGCTGCAATGAACGACTACACCGTCACCTTTCACCCGGCCTTCGCGAGCCGCTGCGTGGTGAAGGGCGAAGACGGCGAGTGCGAAGTGTACAAGCAGAACGCGACCCACGTGTTCCAGAACGGCGACAAGCACCCCCGGAAGCACAAGATCCGCCTCCAGGGCGGCAAGTACCAGCGTGACATCACCCTCGAGGTGGACGACCCCAAGCACGCCATCAAGCAGATCCACCTGGAGCTGTACCCGCACCGCGAGGAGAGCCACATCGGCGACACCCGCCAGACGTACGCGGCGGCCGAAACGTTCACCGCCTACAACGACGCCGAGACCTGCCCGCCGATCTGCGACCCCAAGCCGGTCTGAGCCCGCCGCACCCGCTCTCCATCCGATGCTTACGCTGACTCTGCAGAACCTCCGCACCGTGCTGCTGCTGGCTTTCGCGGTGTATGCCTGGCGGGCGAGCCGCACCCTCGCCCCCGGCGACCAGCAGCGCCCGGGGTGGACGGTGACGGCCGCGGTGTTCCTGATCTACGCGGGGAACAAGGCGCTCCAGGACGTGCTCGCCACCTGGGCGTACTTCGCGGGGCCGGGAACCGCTTCGTACACGGTCTACCTGCGGGTGGCCCCGATCGCCGACCACAGCCGCACGCTGCTGATGTTCGCGCTGTACGCGCTGCTCCTGGCTCTCCCGTTGCGCGAGCGGCTGGGGGGCCGGGCGCGCGTGCTGGCGGGGGTGGTCATCGGCGCGGCGCTGGCCGGGGGGATGCTGCTGGGGTGGTTCGAGGGGCCGTTCCAGGCGTCGCGGCACCTCACCCTGACGGCGCGCATCGACACCTTCGGCTTCATCGTGCTGGGGGTCACGCTGCTGCTGGCCATGTTCAACGGGAGCATGGACCGGCTGCTGTGGTTCAGCGTGGCGGCGTATGGCTTCACCTCGGTGCTGGGGGTGCTCTTCCTTTCGCTGATCGCGTGGGTGGGGCAGCTGGAGTGGACGCCCCCCGCCTGGAGCATGCAGGTGATGCGGTGCGTGTTCGCCGCGATCATGCTGGGGCTGTCGTTCTGGCGCTTCCGGTCCGCCCGAACGGGCCGGCCGGTGCGGCTGATGCTGGAGCCCATGCGCACCCCGCTGATGTCGCTGCGGTAGGGCGGCGGCCATCACCCGAATGAAGCCGGCGGCGCGAGCGATCGCGCCGCCGGCTTTTTTTCTCCCGGACCGGGGAACCGGTCGTCATACCGGCTCAACTGCGGTCACACGGAGCAGCGGAGTGCACCGGAGCAGCGGAGAACTGCACGAGTGCGTTGCCGAATCCGGATATACGGTCGTTGGAGACCGATCCTGCAGAAAGTGGTCTCATCCTCCGTTATTCACCTGAAATCAGGGTAGGGCCGTATAGAACGAAAGAACCCATGTCGCATCTTCTTGGGCAGCGGTAGGATGGGTGGTGTCTAGACGGAAGTTCCGCATGAAGCAGAGCGGATTACTGCTTGTGGTGCTTTGAGTTAAGCAAGAGAGCAGGGTTCCTCGTACTGGGTACAGGCTAGCGCCAGCGCACCTCCAGGAGCTGAAAGGCGCGCTCCTGGAGCGCGGTGAG
>DASSME010000355.1:0-4798 GCA_035689035.1 Longimicrobium sp.
CGCCCCGCACCGGCCGCGCGTCTCCCCGGTGGCCGCGCGGGTGGCGGCGGAGCTGGGCGTCGACCTGTCGACCGTTTCCGGCAGCGGCAGCCACGGCGCGGTCACCCGGGCGGACGTGGAGCGCGCCGCGGCCGGGGGGCAAGGCGCCGCGCCCTCGCCACCGGCCGCCGGGCCCGATGCAGGAGCCGCGGTCGCCCCCGTGGAGGAGGGAGCCACGTCATCGGCGAAGGACCGCTCCGCGGCCATGCGCGCCGCGATCGCCGCCGCCGTGGAGAAGTCCAAGCGCGAGATCCCGCACTACTATCTGTGGACGCACGTGGACTTCCACCGCGCGCTGGAGTGGCTGGCCCGCGAGAACGCGAAGCGGGGGATGGACGACCGGATCCTTCCCGCCGCGCTGCTGCTGAAAGCCACCGCGCTGGCGCTGCGCGACTTCGGAGAGCTGAACGGGTTCTGGATCGACGGCGCGTTCCGGCCCGGGGACGGGATCCATCTGGGGGTCGCCGTGTTCCTGCGCGGAGGAGGCCTGGTGGCGCCGGCCATCCTCGAAGCCGACACACGGCCGCTGGGAGACCTGATGCGAGACCTGGCCGGCGTGGTGGGGCGCGCCCGCTCCGGCGGCCTTCGCGGCGCGGAGATGACCTCCGCCACGGTGACCGTCACCAATCTGGGCGACCGCGGGGTGGAGGGCGTGCTCGGCGTGATCCATCCGCCGCAGGTCGCCATCGTCGGCTTCGGCCGCGTGGTGGAGCGGCCGTGGGCCGAAGGCGGGATGGTGGGCGTGCGGCCGGTGGTCGCCGTGACCCTGGCCGCCGATCACCGCGCCAGCGACGGCCACCGCGGCAGCCTGTTCCTGGAGAGGGTCGCCGCCCTGCTGCAGAAACCGGAGGAGCTATGAGCCAGACGGAGATCCGGGCCACGGTGCTGAAGGCCCTGGGCCGCATCGCCCCCGAGGTGGGGGAGGACGAGATCGATCCGCGTGAAAGCCTGCGCGAGCAGGCGGACCTCGACTCGATGGACTTCATGAACCTGGTGGTGGCGGTCGGGCAGGATCTCGGCATCGAGATCCCCGAAGACGCGTACCCCGAGCTCGCCACCCTGGACGGCTTCGTTGCCTGGATCGCGGGACGGGCGGCGCAGCCCGCCTGACGGCGCGGACGGGTTCAGCCGTCGCCGGGGGGCGGCGATCGCCGCGAAGGCGGGACCGTCCTCCACGCGGGGGTGCCGCGCAATCGTCGGGAACCCTTCACCGAACGGGGACGGCACCCGACAGGCGGCATCCGCTCGCCGGTTACCTTGAGAGTGCGGCCGACCGCGCGCGACCCCTTTGCCCACGCGCGGAGGACGTGGACCGCGCATCTCCGCGACCATGAGGCGGTGCCATGGCACTCGACGACGGGCCCAGCACCCGACCCACACCTCCCGGCGGCGGGACGCAGCGCAGCCGGCCGTCGTTCGGCGCGGCGCTGGTGCTGCTCGCGCTGGCCTACCTGGTCGTCCAGCTCATCGCCTCGCCACCCGTCACGCGCCTCACCTACAGTGGATTTCTGGCCCAGCTCGACTCTGGCCACGTCACGCGCGTGACCGTCGGCGAGAACCGGGTGCGGGGCGCGCTGAAGCCGGCGCCGGGGCGGCGCGACACGCTGTTCGTCGCGAACCGCGTGGCCGACCCCGCGCTGGCCGACACGCTGCGCCGGCGTGGAGTAGCCTTCGACGGCGAGACGCGCGGCGGGGTGCTGGCGAGCGTGCTGACCTGGGTCCTTCCCCTCGTGCTGATGGTGTGGCTGTGGAGCGGAATCGCGCGGCGCGCCGCCGGCGAGGCCACGAGTGTGCTCGGGCTGGGCCGCAGCCGCGCCCGGGTCTATGCCGAGAAGGACACGCGCGTCACCTTCGCCGACGTGGCGGGGGTGGACGAGGCCAAGGCGGAGCTGCAGGAGATCGTGGCCTTCCTGCGCGACCCCGCGCGCTTCGGGCGGCTGGGCGCGCGAATGCCCAGGGGTGTTCTGCTGGTCGGACCGCCGGGCACCGGCAAGACGCTGCTGGCGCGCGCCGTGGCGGGCGAGGCGGGGGTTCCCTTCCTTTCCATCAACGGCTCGGAGTTCGTGGAGATGTTCGTGGGGCTGGGCGCCGCCCGGGTGCGCAGCCTGTTCGAGCAGGCCCGGCAGGACGCGCCGTGCATCATCTTCATCGACGAGATCGACGCGCTGGGGCGCGCGCGCGGCAGCGGCGGGGTGTCGGGGGCCAACGACGAGAAGGAGCAGACGCTCAACCAGCTGCTGGCCGACCTGGACGGCTTCAGCCCCGAGCGCGGCGTGGTGCTGCTGGCGGCCACCAACCGCCCCGAGACGCTGGACCCCGCGCTCCTGCGTGCCGGCCGCTTCGACCGCCAGATCGTGGTGGACCGCCCCGACCGCGCGGGGCGCGTGCAGATCCTGCGCGTGCACGCGGGGAGCGTGAGGATGGAGCCGGGGCTGGACCTCGACGCGGTGGCGGCGCTCACGCCGGGCTTCACCGGCGCCGACCTGGCGAACCTGGTGAACGAAGCCGCGCTGGGCGCCACGCGGCGCGGCGCCCAGGGCGTGACGCTCGACGATTTCGGTGTGGCCGTGGAGCGGATCGTGGCGGGAGCGGCGCGCAAGACGCGGGTGCTCTCGCCGCGCGAGCGCGAGATCACCGCGGTGCACGAAACCGGGCACGCGCTGGTCGCGCTCGCCACGCCGGGAGCCGATCCCGTGCAGAAGGTCTCCATCATCCCCCGCAGCATCGGCGCGCTGGGATACACGCTGCAGCGGCCGGTGGAAGACCGCTACATCGCCACGCGCGCCGAGCTGCGCGCGCGGCTGTCGGTGCTGCTGGGCGGGCGGGCCGCCGAGCTGGTGGCCTTCCAGGAGCTCTCCACCGGCGCGGCCGACGACCTGGCGCGCGCCACCGAGCTGGCGCGGGAGATGGTGATGCGCTACGGAATGGACGACACCGTGGGGAACGCCGTCTACGCGGGGCAGGGGGGAGAGCTGGCAGGCGCGCACCCGCTGATGATCCCCGAGCCGCGGGTCTACAGCCAGCAGACCGCCCGCGAGATCGACACCGCCGTCGGCACGCTCCTCCGCGAAGCGCTCGACGGCGCCGTCGCGCAGCTGGAGCACGGCCGCGAGGCGCTCGAACGCTGCGCGCGCCTGCTGATCGAACGGGAGACGCTCACGCGCGAGGAGCTGGAGGCGGCCGCGGCGGGCCGGGGGGACGTCACCCCGCCCCGCGTGGTCGTGGCGCCGGCCGCCGCGCGGCGCGTTTCGCGGGGGGAGCTCGTGCCCTGAGCAACGTCCGGAATCCGCGCTGATCCGCATCCGGTACGCGCGCCGCCCTCCATCACCGGGGCCGTCCCAGGACCAACCGGGGGACTGCGCAACCCTGAGCGGCGAGCGCGTGGCTCCCGTCCTCCATCCGCCAGCCCAGCGCGCCCCGGTCGAACACGCCCACGGTGGCAGGGTTGTACGGCACGCAGTCCTCCGCCGGGACGGTCGTGGCGATCCCCGAGCTGCCCGTCCAGTCGTGGGTGATGTACTCCGCCCGATTCGGGCGATGGTTCCCCCGGCCGATGAAGCAGTGCGCGGTGTGCCCGCGGGCCAGCGCGAGCGCGCGCTCGGCGTCGGCGCGGTCGTCCAGCATCAGCATGCGCGAGGTGCCGTCGGTCAGCAGCCAGCCCTGGGCGCCCTCGTCCGCGATGCGCAGGGTGCGCGGGTGGTAGGGAAGGCAGTCCTCCGGCGCCGCCAGCACCGGGCGGATCAGCGAGTCCGGGTGCGGGCGCGGAGGCACCGGCCGGCGCAGCCCGGCGCACGCGCCTCGAGCGCGACGGTCCCGCGGTTGGTGAACAACCGCGCGGTCATCGGCCGCGGCGGCGCCGCCGAGACCATCCCGAAGAAGTAGGAGGCCTGGCCGCCGGCCGCCGCGCTCGCGCCGTGGACCGCGGGCGCGAAGCGGAAGCGGATGACGCGGCCGGTCTGGATGGCCGAGACCGGGCCCACGCTCCCCAGCCCGCCGCTGGTGAGCACGAAGACCTGGTCGGCGCGCCGCCCGTCGCCGTCGAAGTCGAGCGTTTCCACCGGCCCGAAGCCGATGGCCATCCCGGCGACCATCGCCACCTCGCCCGGCGCGGCCACCTCGCGCAGGTCGATGCGGTACTCGTAGACCCAGAGCCCCGCGGCGGGCGAGCCCGGCAGCGCCTGGTAGGTGCGCGACTGCAGGAACCCGCTCCCGAAGAGCGGGGCGGAGAAGTCGGTGACGGTGACGGTGCAGGCGGGGGCGAAGACGCAGTTGATGGCCGGCGCGCCGACCGTGACGACCTGCAGCGGCTGCGCGCGCGCCGCGCCCGGCACCATCAGCGCGAGCGCGAGCGCCGCCCGCGCGAAGGTGAATCGCATGGCTGCCTCCAGGGTTGGGCGGAGGCTCGTGTACGGCGGAGCCTCAGGCCCACCGCTGGCGGTGGCGACGGCCGGGCCCCGCGTGAGCTCCGCGTGAACGGATGCGGCCGCACACGCGGCCGACCCGGTTCCGCAACCTGCGGGCGTTCGGGACCGTCCGGAGCCGGGAAGATCTCGGTGGAGATGACGGGCCGCTCCCGCGGCGATGCGGGAGAGCGCCCGTACGCGTGATCCGGCCGCGGCCGCGCTCATGTGCCATCGAAGGCACCCCGCTCCTTCGCGCGCACGCCGCGGGCTTCGCGCTCCCCGCCGCGGCGCTCGTCACCCCGCGTGACGGGCCCGCCATGCCGCCGCTCGACGCTCGTCTCCGTTCGTTCCCGGCT
>DASSME010000356.1:0-15892 GCA_035689035.1 Longimicrobium sp.
GGTCGATGGCGGGTGGGTGCTGAACGGGAGCAAGATCTTCATCACCCACGCCGGCGTCGGCGAGGTCTTCGTGGTCACCGCGCAGACCGACCGGGAGCAGGGGACCAAGGGGATCACCTCCTTCATCGTCAGCAAGCCGACCACCGACATGGAGCGCGCGCGCGAAGTGGGCGTGGGCCACGCGCAGGACGGGCAGCTCTGCTACACGAAGGGCGTCCGCGCTGGGAAGAAGGAAGACAAGATGGGGTGGCGCGCCAGCGACACCCGCGAGCTGATCCTGGAAGACGCCTTCGTCCCCGATCACGACGTGCTGGGCCAGGTGGGGCAGGGCTTCGTCAACTTCATGAAGACGCTCGACGCCGGCCGCATCGGCATCGGCGCGCTCTCGCTGGGGATCGCCGAGGGGGCGTACGAGGCCGCCCGCGCCTACGCCACCGAGCGCCACCAGTTCGGGCAGCCGATCTCCGAGTTCCAGGGAATCCAGTTCACCCTGGCCGACATGGCCACCGAGATCGAGGCCGCGAAGCATCTCGTCTATCACGCGTCCTGGCTCAAGGAGCAGGGAAAGCCGTTCTCCAAGGAAGCCGCCATGGCCAAGCTGTTCGCCAGCGAGACCGCCATGCGCGTGACCACCAAGGCCGTGCAGGTGCACGGCGGTTACGGCTACACCAAGGAATACCCGGTGGAGCGCATGATGCGTGACGCCAAGATCTGCGAGATCGGCGAGGGCACCAGCGAAATCCAGCGCCTGGTGATCGCCCGCAACATCCTCCGCGAGCTCGCCCACTGAGCGCCGTCCGCGTGGGTCCGGCTTCGTGAGCCGGGCGATGCGAAAAGATCCGGCCCGCCGCTGACGCTCAGCGGCGGGCCGGGTCTATTTCGTCCCCGAGCGTCCGGTCTCCCATGCTCCGATCGGGTGATGGCAAATCCTGGAAAAGATCGGTTCACGCAGAGGTAGCAGAGAAGCAGAGGAAGCAGAGAACGTCCGGGTGCCCTCTGCTTCCTCTGCTCCTCTGATGCCTCTGCGTGATTTCGCAGCTACACCAACCGTCGAGCCGGATCTGGTATGACGGCCTGACTCCGGATCACGGCTGGGTGGACGGGGCCGCCAGCAGCGCCTCGAGCCGGCTCAGCCGCGCCTCCAGGTCCTCGATCCGGCCGGCCTGCGCGCGGGCGCCAGCCGAAAGCCGCTCGTTCTCGGCGCGCAGCGCGCGGATCTCCTCCGCCTGCGCGTCGGTGCGGGTGGTCAGCGCCTGCACGCCGGCCATGTTCACGCCGTCGATGTCGAGGGAGTTGATCTGCAGTTCGCTCTCGCCCAGGCCGAAGGCGGCGCGGAAGTCCTGCGCCATGGGGCCCATGTGGCGAATGGTGCGGTCCTGGCTGAGGTAATTCCAGGTGCTCACCGGCACGCTGCGCAGCCGGTTCAGCAGCTCCTCGCCGCGCACCGCCAGGAAGTTCTCCTTGCGGTTGCGGTCCGAGACCACGCTCCAGCTGCTGCCGCCGGCGGCCAGCTCCACCCCCGAGGTCAGGCCCTGGTTGGTGTAGATCTTGACGCCGCCGCAGCCGCGGATGACGAACTGGTTGTTGGCGGTGGGATACACCGAGTCGGACGAGAAGCCGGCGCAGCCGTCGCCCAGCACGACGGAGCCCTGGCGGTTGGCGGTGCGGGCATTCTTGCCGATGGCGACGGAGAACTGGCCGCTGGCGCTGTTCTGCAGCCCGATCGCCACGCCGAAGGAGCCGTTGGCGACGCTGGGGCCGATCACGGTGGCCGCCAGGCCGCCCGCGATGGCGCTGGGTCCGATCGCCATGGCGTTGTCGCCGGTGGCCTGCGCGCCGCTGCCCAGGGCGAAGGCGGCCTGCCCGCTCGCGGTGCCGTTCACCGCGAAGGCCTGGTTCCCCGTGGCGGAGCTGCTGCTCCCGAGGGCCACGGCCTCGTCGGCGCTGGCGGTGGAGCCGTTCCCCATGGCGAACGAGTTGCTGCCGCTGGCGGTGGTGTTGCTCCCCATCGCCACCGAGCCGTAACCGATGCTCCCCGAGTTCCACTGCGACCCGTTCACGCTCCCCGCGCGGAAGGCGTAGCGCGCCGGGTACCACATCAGCCGGATCCCCGAGCCGCTCGCCGCCAGGTTCCCCACGTTCTCCGTCCCGGGCGCCACGAAGCCGTTGTTGTTCGTCATGTCGTACGCGCCGGCCGAGTTGGTGGGCACCACGCCGTTGGTGCCCGCCGGCCCCTGCGCACCCGTCTCGCCCTGCGGCCCAGCAGGACCCGTCTCACCCTGCGGACCCGCGGGACCCGTTTCGCCCTGGGCGCCAGCGGGACCAGCGGGACCCGTTTCGCCTTGCGGACCCTGAGGTCCAGCGGGGCCCGTCTCGCCCTGCGGGCCCTGCGCGCCGGCGGGGCCAGCCGGACCGGTCTCGCCCTGCGGGCCCTGCGCGCCAGCGGGGCCAGCCGGACCCGCCTCGCCCTGCGGGCCCTGCGCGCCGGCGGGGCCAGCCGGACCCGCCTCGCCCTGCGGACCCTGCGTACCGGTGGGGCCAGCCGGACCTGTCGCACCCTGCGGACCTTGTGGGCCGGCCGGACCGGCGGGCCCCGTTTCGCCCTGCGGACCAGCGGGTCCGGCGGGCCCTGCCAGGCCGGTTTCACCCTGCGCTCCGGCGGGTCCAGCGGGTCCAGCGGGCCCGGCGGGACCGGTCGGCCCCGCCGGCCCTTGCGGACCAGCCGGCCCCGTCACGCTGAAGCTGAACTCCACGTGCTGCGGAGACGAGCAGCTCTGGCGTGTGGTGGGTGTCTTGATGCGGTAGATCGTGCCGGACGAAGGCACGTAGCAGGCGTAGATCGGATCGCTCTGCGCGTGCGCCGGCGCCGCCGTGAGCGCGGCCAGGGGAAGCGCCGCGAACAGCGAGAGCCACAGCCGGGGAGCCCGGCTGGAGATGGATGCGTTCATGGTTCTCCGGATGGTCGGATGAGGGGAGGTGCGATTCGGGGAGGGTTACGGTTCGGTGGGCGGTGCTTCCGCGGCGGCCAGGACCTCGCTCACCGCCAGCCGGATCGCGTCCAGCTCCGGGCCTGCCTCGGGGTGGCCCTGGGCGGCGTCGTCGAGAACGGCGAGCGCCTGGCGCGCCGATGCCTGCACCTGCGCCGCGGTGCCGCCGTTCAGCGCCGCGTCCAGGGCGGCCAGCGCCTGGTCCGGCGCGTCGCGGTTCTCCAGCGACGGCAGCACGCGTCCGCGCGCGTCGGCCAGCGAGGCCGAGAGCTCGGCGATGCGCTCGTCCGCCACCGGCAGCCGGCCGGGGTGGGCGGTGGCCGGTGATACGGCCGCGGCGGCGTCGGGCGGGGCGGCCGCGGGGCCCGCGGGCAGCTCGCCGCACCCGCCCGCGAGCAGGGCGGCCGCTGCGGCGGCGAGGGCGGATGTTCGCATGGGTGCTTCTCCTTGAGAGGAAGGGTCCCGGGAGGGATGGAGGGAACTGCAACGTCTTTTGACACCAGGTTGTGCGAATCCATTTCATTTGGGCAACCAGTTCAATCATCGTCGCGCCAGGGGCGCGTCCGACCCGCCGTGCGGGGCAGGCGGTCGTGGTGCCACGACGTCCACGCGCCGTTCGCCGCTCCCATTTTCCCCACCCGCTCGGAACACGCGTCGTCACGCTTCCGCCGTGGGTCCCGTTCCCCGCCACCGGCCCCGTGCAACCCGGACCGGCCCGCGCCGTGGGGCGGGAGGTGGATCTCCGCGGCATCCGCGCTCCGCCCGCGGCTCCGGATCGCGTCCGGCAGCCCCAATCTTTCGGTTTCCTGTCGTGTGGGGTAAATTCCCCGCTTCGGCGCACCGCCGAACGAACGTTCCGGACGCGCGGGGCGTATCCCTTGCGTCGGAACGGTCCTTCGGCGGACCGCGGGTCATCCGCGGGCCGTCCCCAGGCTGCCACGCGCCTCGAAGACACACGGCGTGGCGTGACGGAGCAGGAAAAGCCGCAGGCGCGAGGGGCGCGATGGCCAGGGTGTTCGTCCGCGAACGGGCCATGCGCGCGACCCGCCGGGCCGTGCCGCGATGCACGGCGGCGGCTTCCCAACCAGGCGGCGCGGCGCACCCACGCGCCACGCCAGGAGCTGCGGGACTGGTGAAGGACCCGCGCGATCCCGCATGGATCGTCCGCAAGCGCCTTCGCGGCCCCACCCATTGACCAGAGCCTGCGCGTGCCGTCCGTCATTCGCGACGTGGCACGGCGCCGCGCGGCCCACAAAGGCAGTACGCCATGGTTCGATCCATCCAGCGCGGCGCCGCGCGTGCGCCGCGGGGTCGGCCCGCACCCCTGTACGGTCTCGCCCCGCACCCCCGCACGCGGGAGGCGCGTTGAAGCGCGAGATCCTGATGAACACCACCGCCCGCGAAACCCGCGTCGCCATCCTCGAGGACGACGTGCTGGTGGAGCTGATGGTAGACCGGCCCGACGCGGCGCGGATGGTGGGTGACATCTACAAGGGGCGGGTCGAAGCCGTGCTTCCCGGCATCCAGGCCGCCTTCGTGGACATCGGCACCGAGAAGGCGGCCTTCCTGCACGTCTCCGACGTCGCCGTGGACGACGACGACGAAGACGACGAGCCGGGCGCCGCCGACGACGACGACGCCTCCAACGGCGGGGGCGGCGGAGGCCGCGGCGGCCGCCGGGCCCTCCCGCCGATCCAGGACATCGTCAAGAAGGGGCAGGAGCTGCTGGTCCAGGTCTCCAAGGAGCCGATCGGCACCAAGGGCCCCCGCGTCACCGCGCACATCTCCCTCCCCGGCCGCTTCCTGGTCTACATGCCGGGGAGCGACCACGTGGGCGTCAGCCGCAAGATCGAAGACCGCGAGGAGCGCGCCCGCCTGCGCGCCCTGGCGCGCGAGGCGCTGCCGGCGAAGTCCGGCGGGGTGATCGTGCGCACGGTGGGCGAGGAGCTCACCAAGGAGGTGTTCGAGCGCGAGTTGCGGTCGCTGATGCAGCTCTGGAAGCAGATCCAGAAGAAGGCGGGCAGGGGGCGCGCGCCCGCCGCGGTGCACCGCGAGGCCAAGCTGGTGGCCGGGATCATCCGCGACCTGTTCAGCCAGAAGGTCGACTCGCTGATCGTGGACAGCCAGCAGGTGTACGACGACGTCCGCGCCTACCTGGAGCAGGTCGACCCCTCGCTGATCGAGCGCGTCCGGCTCTACACCGACCCCAAGCCCCTCTTCGACGCCTACGACATCGAGAGCGAGATCCGCGACGCCTTCCAGCGCCGGGTGAACCTTCCCTCGGGCGGCTACATCATCGTGGAGCCCACCGAGGCGCTGGTCTCCATCGACGTGAACACCGGCCGCTACACGGGAAAGAAGGACCCCGAGAAGACGATCCTGAAGACCAACGTGGACGCGGCCCGCGAGATCGCGCGGCAGGTGCGGCTGCGCGACGTGGGTGGGATCATCGTCTGCGACTTCATCGACATGGAGACCAAGCAGAACCGGGAGAAGGTCCTGCAGGAGCTCCGCCAGCACCTGGCCCGCGACCGGGCGCGCACCAAGGCGTTCCAGGTCAGCGAGCTGGGGCTGATCGAGATGACGCGCCAGCGGGTGCGCCCCTCGCTCTACTACACGCAGACCGAGGCGTGCCCCACGTGCGCCGGCACCGGCCGCATCTTCACCCCCGAGACGGTGATCCGCCGCGTGGAGCGGGCGATCCGCCGCGCCTGGGCCGAGGGGAAGGAGAAGCACCTGGTGGTGCGCGTGCACCCCGTGGTCGCGCTCTACGTGCTCGAGGAAGAACCGGGGTGGATCAAGACGATCGAGAAGACCCTGGGGATGAAGGTGGCGCTGCGCGACAACCCGCTCCTCCCGCAGGACGACTTCAAGCTGGTCTCCGCCGTCAGCCACCAGGACGTCTCCGGCCGCTTCAACCTGGGCTGAGGTCCGGGATTTCCCGCGATACGGAGCCCTCGCCGGCATGCGGCGGGGGCTTCGTCGTTGCGTGCATGCCGCGGCTGGTACTGCAGATCACACGGAGCAGCGGAGAACGGCTGGAGCAGCGGAGAGCTTCGTCTCGACCCCTGCATCCGCTCTTCGACGCCGGCATTCGTCTTTGCACGTTCTCGCAGTTCTCCGCTGCTCCGTTGCCCTCCGCTGCTCCGTGTGACCCCCCCCGACCCGCTTTTCCCGTGCACGGAACCCTGCGAAGCGACGCGTGACATGCCGGTATTGAAAGCAGAACGAACCGCCTTGCCGGGTGAAGGTTACGGGGAAATGACGCGCAAGGAGGACGGAACGAGCACTGCCGCGCGCCGATCGGGTCACGGGTAGGCCGGCAAGGACGAGGACGCGACGAAAGACGCATGCGGGGCCGGGACTATCCGGTTCGGGGAAGAAGGGTTAGATTGTTCGCCAGGACGCCACCTCTGGAGCCACGGACGGACGCCCGGGAGGTGATCCAAACCGCGTCTGCGCTGAATGTTGCGAGCCTTGCCGGGGTTGACTTCGCCGGCAGGTTTGGCGATATTCAGCGTCTTGATTTTTTTTCGGGCAAGTTCCGTCCGCGACACCGGAGTTTCGGGAAACCCATGTACGCCATCATCCGCATCGGCGGCCACCAGTACCGCGCCGAGCCGGGAAAGACCCTGCGCATCCAGTCGATCGAGACCGAGCCGGGGCAGACGGTGCAGTTCAACGACGTCCTTCTCGGCGCCGACGGCGACACCATCAAGGTCGGCACGCCGGTTCTCGGTGGCGCTTCGGTGTCGGCCGAGGTGGTCCGCCACGGCCGCGGCGAGAAGATCATCATCTTCAAGCACAAGCGCCGGAAGAACTACCGCCGGAAGCAGGGCCACCGGCAGGGGTTCACCGAGGTGCGCGTGAACGACATCAGCCTCGGCTGAGGGAGGAAGAGCAATGGCACACAAGAAAGGCGGCGGGTCTACCCGCAACGGCCGCGATTCGAACGCGCAGCGCCTGGGCGTGAAGAAGTACGGCGGTGAGCGCGTGCTGGCCGGCAACATCCTGGTCCGCCAGCGCGGCACCAAGTTCCACGCCGGCGAGAACGTTCGCCGCGCCACCGACGACACGCTCTTCGCCCTCGTCGATGGCGTGGTGCAGTTCGGCCGCCACGACAAGAAGCGCAAGAAGGTCTCCGTCCTCCCGTTCGAGGCGCTCGCCGTCGAGACGCAGGGCGAGAACGAGATCGCCGCGGACTGACGCGGCCCCAGCCCAACGGTTTTTCGAACGCCGCCCCGGCCCATCGCCGGGGCGGCGTTCGTGCGTCCGGAGCTCCTGCGTGGCTCTTCGTCGTCCGTCGGGTCAGACCGAAGACACGGAGAAGATCGGAGCAGCGCGGACTCCCATGGCAGTTCCTCCGCTGCTCCGTTCTTCTCCGCTGCTCCGTGTGATCCATGGCGGCGCCAGTTTCCCCGCTGCACCGTGTGACCCGCGGCTGCCGCTGGTCGTATCCACCCGTGTGGCGGAATCCCGGGGGAGAAGCGCCGTCGCGCCGCCGGGCGGCCGGAAACCTGCAGAAACGCTTCGCATCCGTGCCATCCGGACCGGCACCGCAACCGACCGACCCGGCCGAGGCACCGTTTCGACCGGGCCGGCCGTTCACTGTACAAAGAAAGCGCAGCCGATGACCGATATCCGTCCCGCCGCCCCGCCGACGTGGCCGCCGCAGAGCGCCGCCGACTTCCCACGCCTTTCCGCGCTCCCCGCGTACGTGTTCGCGCAGGTCAACGCCGAGAAGCAGGAGCGCATCGCCGCGGGCGAAGACGTGATCGACCTGGGGATGGGCAACCCCGACCTGGGCACCCCCGGCCACATCGTGGACGAGCTGGTGGCCCATGCCGCGGACCCCCGGCACCACCGCTACAGCGCCAGCCGCGGCATCCACGGGCTGCGCGAGGCGATGGCCGAGCACTACGCCGGGCGCTACGGCGTGACGCTGGACCCCGAGACGCAGGTGGTGGTCACCATCGGCGCCAAGGAGGGGATCGCGCACCTGATGCTGGCGCTGCTCGACAACGGCGACACCGTGATCGTCCCCTCGCCCGCGTACCCGATCCACTACTACTCGGTGGTCTTTGCCGGCGGCCGCGTGCACTCCATCCCGCTGGTGGGCGACGAAGACGGCTACGTGGTGGGCGACGCGCTCCTTTCCGCGGTCGAGGCCGCGTGCCAGTCCACCTGGCCGCGTCCGAAGGCCCTGATCCTGTCCTTCCCGAACAACCCGACGACGCTCAGCGCCACGCCCGAGCTGCTGGCACGCGCGGTGGAGCTGTGCCGGCGCGAGCAGCTCCTGCTCATCCACGACTTCGCCTACGCCGACTTCTCCTTCCTGGGAGAGGATCCGCCGAGCCTGCTCCAGGTACCCGGCGCCATGGACGTGGGGGTGGAGTTCTTCAGCATGTCCAAGAGCTACTGCATGGCGGGATGGCGCGTGGGCTTCTGCGTGGGGAACACGGCGATGGTGCAGGCGCTGACCAAGATCAAGAGCTACCTGGACTACGGCATCTTCCAGCCGATCCAGATCGCGGCGGCGCACGCGCTGCGCGCCGGGCAGGAGTGCGTGGGCGAGACCCGCGAGGTGTATCGCCGCCGCGCCGAGGCCCTCCTCGACGCGCTGCACGGCGCCGGCTGGCCCGTCCCCCCGCCGCGCGCCACCATGTTCATCTGGGCGCCGATCCCGGGCGAGTACGTGCACATGGGCTCGGTGGGCTTCGCGCGCCACCTGCTGCGCGAGGCCGGCGTCGTCGTCTCGCCCGGCGTCGGCTTCGGCCGCGAGGGCGAGGGCCACGTGCGCTTCGCCCTGATCGAGCCGGAGGACCGACTGCGCGAGGCCGGCGCCCGCATCGCCCGGGCGCTCCGCCGGAAGGCCGCGTAGAAGCCGGCGCGGAGGTGGGGCACGCGCGCCCCACCTCCGCATCTCCCCTCCTCCCCCGCACCCCGCGGCGTCCGCCCGCGGGGCGCGCATCCCCCGCACGGCGATCCGGGAACGCGTGACCCGCGTCTCCGGCGGATCGTCACTATGCAGCCAGCGCGTTGCGCCCGCCGCGCGGTCCGCTTGTTGACCCATTCTTTCGTCCGCGGGTGGGGCAGGGGCGCGACAGGTGTTCCCCGCGCCGCCCCGCAAACGGGCCATGGGCGAACCGCAAGCCCCGGCTCGCGGAGCGCGACAAGCCGCGCCGCAGCAGGCGTTTGCGACGATGGATGCCGGGCGGCCGGGGCGGCGGCCGGCACGGTCCCCGAGTTGCCGTGCGGTCACGGGTGCGCCCCGCCGCCTTCCTTGTCGAACGTTTCGCCCACTGGATCGATGCAACGAATCGATGCAGAGTGCAACGGAGCGCTCCAGCGCGCCCCACCCTTCCCGACGCGCCGAACGCGACCGGGGCGCCGGAGCCACCCGCCGCGGCGGGTCCCGGACTGCTCCCTCATCGCGCGCAACCGGATGCAATCCCTTGACGCAGGCCCCTTGGGGGTAGAGATTTACGCGGCTACAAAGGTGCTACGCGGCATCGGTACAGACCGGCCGCGTGCAAAGCCCCCCAGCAGGCCATCCGGCAGTCCCCACCACGCCTCCTTCCCGGTGCCCGCACCGGGTCCGAATCCACGCATGCACCGGGCAGGACCCATGAGCCATACGCGCAGCCGCATTCGCTGGCTGGCCACCGCAGCCGCCATCCTGTCGCTCGCCGCCTGCAGTGACAAGGAGCCGTCCAACGGCGGCCTGCCCACCAACGCGGGCGCGGGCCTCTATCCGCAGATCTCGGTCTCGGGGAGCCGCTCGGCCGTGAAGGCCGACCTGGCGCTCCGCCAGATCCCCGGCGGGATGCGCTTCAACAGCTACCAGGGCGAGGTCACCTACGACCCCGCCGTGCTCACGCTCAAGGACGTCACCCTCCCCGACGGAGTGGACGGCGCGGCCAACCTGGTCTCGCCCGGCCACATCCGCTTCGCGGGCACGGCGCTCGACGGCACCGTGGGCGCGCCGCTGCTCCGCATGAATTTCTCGGCCACCGCCGACGTTCGCCGCGAGGCGTTCTCGGTGCGCTTCGAGGAGGTGACCGACGGTGAGTTCACCGACGTCACCGGCCAGGTGCAGAGCGGCTACCTGATCTTCCAGCGCTAGACCCGGACCAACCGGATCCTCCCCTTTCGCCCGCCGGCTCCCCCTTCGCGTTTCCGCCGGCGCGCCACCCGACAGAGGACGCACTCCCATGCTTCGGAACCTGAGCAGGACCCTTTTGATCGCGGGCGCGGCCTGGCTTGCCGCCGCATCCGCGCTCTCCGCGCAGACGGGCACCACGCCCGTTCGCGGCGACGTGGACGGCGACGGGCAGGTGACCGTCACCGACGCCCGGATCGTGTCCGACTACCTGGTGGGCCGGCAGGTTCCGGCGGGAGCCGACGTGGCCGGGCGCGGCGATGTGAACGGCGACGGCCGCGTGACCAGCGTGGACGCGGCCATCATCCGCGCCTCCGCCGCCGGCCGCGACGTGTCGCGCTTCAAGGTGGGCGCGCCGGTGGGCGAGGTGCCCGCCAATGCCATCGCCGTGCTCTCCTGCAGCGCCGACGTGCAGGCGAAGTCGGTGCGCTGCGACTCTCCCGACGGGCCCTCCGGCGGCGCGCGCGGGGAGATCATAATCGGCGGCCAGGGCCTGAACGTGAAGCTCACCTCGTCCGACGTGGTTTCCAACAACTCGGGCGGCGTGATCGACTTCACCTTCAACGTGAACGTGCAAAACCTGACCGGGCAGAACCTGGGCACCCTCGACGGGACCACGCCCCACGCCGACGGCGTGCGCGTGTTCTTCCACCAGCCGCCCGTCGCCAACGGGGGCAGCGGGATTATCGACGTGCTGGTGCCCGGCGGCTCGGCGGCCGCGCCCACGCACACCTACACCGGGGCCGGCCAGCCCTACTACAGCTACGTGGCGCCGCTGAAGGCCGACTCGACCTCGGAGAAGGTGAACTGGCACTTCAGCATGCCGAGCAGCGTCACCAACTTCAAGTTCCAGGTGTTCGTGGCGGCCGAGGTGCAGTTCCCCGACGGCTGGGTGACCATCTCGCCTCCCCCGGCCGTGGGCACGGGGCCGTACTACGTGGGTTATCCCACCGTTCCCACCCTGACCATCTCGCGGGATCCCGCGGCGCCCAACTCCATTGATTCGTTGAGCCTGGATTCGTTGAGTGCCTTCGTGCGCACGCGGGTGGGGAAGGTCCCCAACGACTCGACGATCACGTGGTCGAGCAACAACGCGGGCGTGGCGGCGACGGCGGACGGCACGACGCTGTCGGGGAAGAAGACGAAGTTCAACGTGCTCGCTGACGGCAACGTCACCATCACGGCCAGCAACACGTCCACCGAGGGGAAGGACGGCAGTCACTCGCGCAGCGGGCAGGTGAACTTCGTGGTGCGCAGCGCGGACAGCACCACCAGCACCATCAGCGCCAACCCCGGCATCCAGAACGTGGGCGACAGCTCGCAGATCGTGGTGCAGCTCAAGAACTCGTCGGGGGTGGACCTCACCCAGAGCGGCGGTACTGTGGCGCTCGCCACAACGGGGGGCACGCTGAGCACGGTCACCAATAACCACGACGGCACCTACACCGCGTACCTCAAGTCCAGCACCGCCGGCTCGTTCACCGTGTCGGGCACGCTGAACAACCATACCATCGTGGACACCGCCGTGGTGACCTTCAACGCCGGCAGCCCCCACCACTTCGTGGTGGAGGCCGCGGGCGGCGGGAACATCGCCAACCAGACGCTCAACACGTCGTTCAACATCCAGATCACGGCGAAGGACCAGTTCGGCAACACCGCCACCGGCTACACCGGCTCGGCGGCCATCACCAGCACTCCGCCCAACCACGTCTCGCAGGGTACCACCACGGCGGCGTTCACGGCCGGGGTGCTCGCCTCGCACACCGTGAAGATCGACAGTGTCGGCGGCTTCACCCTGACCGCCACCGACGGGAGCATCACGGGAACCAGCAACTCGTTCCAGGTGCAGCAGGCGCCCACGGCGGTCAACGACGGGCCCACGGCCAACAGCAGCCCGGGCGACCCGTACCACGGCTCGTTCAACACCCAGTTCAACCTGGCGGCGCCCGGGATCATGGCGAACGACACCCGCGGCTTCCCGCTGGCCACCGTGAGCACCTTCGGCGGCGGCAGCGTGACCGGCAACCATGCGCCGGGCAGCAGCGTGGACCTGGGCAGCGGCGGCTCGCTGCAGGTGAACGCCGACGGGAGCCTGGCGTTCACGCCGCCCACCGGCTTCACCGGGCTGTTCACGTTCAACTACCAGATCAGCAACGCCGCGGGCACCTCGGCCTCCGCGACGGTGACCATCGCCGTCGGCGTACGCCCCTCGGCGGTGAACGACAGTTACTCCACCAACCTGCTGGGGAACGTGCCAATCAACACGGCCACCAGCACCAACTTCAAGGTCACCACCAACGACGCGGGTGACGCCAAGGTGCTGGCCAAGGTGGGCGAGACCCACGGCACCGCGACGCTGGCCAGCGACGGCACCTTCACCTTCACGCCGGAGATCGGCTACACCGGCCCGGCCAGCTTCACCTACACGGTGACCAACGGCTTCGGCACCACGGCGGCGGCCACCGTGTCGCTGAACGTGAGCGGGATCGCGTGGTTCGTGAACAGCGCGGCCGACGCCGGCAACGACGGGCGTTACGGCTCGGCGTTCGACAACCTGAACAACGCGTTCCCGGCGGGGGCGGGCAAGCCGGCCGCGAACCAGGCGATCTTCATCTACAGCGGCAGCTACACCGGCGGCGTCACGCTGCTGAACGGGCAGACGCTGGTGGGTCAGGGCGCCGCGGGCACCTTCTCCAGCGCCATGGGGGTGACCTGGCCGGCCGACGCGGGCCCGGAGCCCACGGTGGGCGGCACGCGCCCCACGGTGGCAAGCGGGATCACGCTGGGGAGCGGGAACACGCTGCGCGGCTTCAACTTCGGCAACTCGGCGGGCGCGGCGCTCAGCGGCACCAACTTCGGCACGCTCACGGTGAGCGACGTCGGGATCAACAACGCCACCGGCCAGGCGCTCAGCCTGAACACCGGCACGCTGGCGGGTGACTTCAGCAGCGTGCAGTCCACGGGCGGCACCAACAACGTGTCGCTCACCAGCGTGTCCACCGGCGGCACGGTCACGCTCGGCACCTCGGGCGACGTGCTGACGGGCGCCTCCAGCGACGGCGTGCTGGTGAGCGGCGGAAGCGGGTCGTTCACCTTCCCGGCCAACATCACCAACGCCAGCGCGGCTTCGTCGGCGGTGAAGGTGACCGGGAAGACGGGCGGCACCGTCACTTTCTCGGGGAACCTCAACCCGGCCGGGGCGGCGCGGGGGATCTCGGTGACCGGGAACAACTCGGGAACCAACACGATCGTCTTCAGCGGCACGGCCAAGAACATCAGCTCGGCCGCGTCTGCGGGCGTGGACCTGAGCAACAACACCGGCGCCACCATCCAGTTCACCAACGGCGGCCTGGCGGTGGCGTCCACCACTGGCACCGGGTTCAGCGCCAGCGGCGGCGGCACGGTGGAGGTGACGGGGTCGGGGAACACGGTGAGCAGCGGCGCCGCGCCGCGCGCGGTGGACCTGAACGGCATCACCATCGGCGCCAACGGGATCGGCTTCGCCAGCATCACGGCGGCGGGGACCACCACCTCGGCGTTCCGCGCCAACAGCGTGAACAACAGCGGCGGCGGCGCCTTCACCGCAGGGTCGCTGACGGTGAGCAGCACGGCGGCGGGCGCCACCGTGCGCGGAATCGAGCTCACCAGCAACTCGGCGCCGTTCACCTTCACCACCGTCTCGGTGAACAACACCGGCGGCGAGGGGATCTACCTGACCGGCAACACCGCCACGGTGGCGGTGAACGGCGGCACGGTGGGGAACACCACCAGCACGGGGGGTGACGCGCTCTTCGTCTCCGGCGGCAACGCGGGGGTGACTATCGCGGCCTCGCTTACCAAGAGCACGGCCGGGCGGATCGCCAACATCGGCAGCCGCACCGGCGGAACCACCACAGTGTCGGGGAACCTGTCGTGCACCGGCAGCTGCACCGGCATCAACGCCGGCAGCAACACCGGCGGCACCATCGACTTCAGCGCCGGCTCCAAGACGCTGAACACCGGCACCAGCGCGGCGGTCACGCTGTCGTCGAACACCGGTGCAACCATCAACTTCACCAACGGCGGCCTGGCGGTGACCACCACCTCAGGGGCGGGCTTAAACGCCACCGGTGGCGGCACGGTCACCGTACAGGGCTCCAACAACACGCTGAGCTCCGGCACGGGAACGGCGCTGAACGTGAACAGCACCACCATCGGCTCGAGCGGCCTGACCTTCAAGTCGATCACTGCGAGCGGCGGAAGCAACGGGATCGCGCTGAGCAGCACGGGTTCGAGTGGCGGCCTCACGGTGACCGGTGACGGCTCGACCAATGGTTCGGGCGGGAGCATCACGAACATGGTCGGCGCCGACGGCGGCACGGCTGGCAACGGCGTGTACCTGAACTCGGCTCAGAAGATCAGCCTGAGCTGGATGGCGCTCAGTGGAAGCCAGAACAACGGAGTCTACGGAACCGGTGTCCGCGGAGGGTTCACCATGGACCACGTGCGCTTCACCGGGCTGGCGAACGGCGCGGGCGCCAGCATTGCGAATCACGAGTCTGACGTCCAGCTGGTGGACATCGGTGGGCCGGTGAAGCTGACCAACTCGCGTTTCGACGGCGCCGGCTACAACGCCGTGCGCATCGAGAACATCAGCGGCACGGCTCCCACCATCGACTCGCTGGTGATCGCGTCCGACACCGTGAGCACCATGCAGGGGAGCACCAGCGACGTCCGCGGCACCGCGTTCCTGGTGAGCCTGCAGGACGGCACCGTGGACGCGCGGATCCGCAACAACCAGGTCACCGCGTGGTGGGGCAACGCCATCAACGTGATCGTGATCAACAGCGCCACCGGCACGGCGAAGATCCAGAACAACTTCGCCGACAACACCAACGGCGCCCTGGCCGGAGCGGGGGGCATCTGGGTGGCCGGGAGCAACATGGCGTTCAACATCTCGGCGAACACGGTGCGCCACACCAACGGCACCGCGATCAGCGTCGACCGTGACAAGGACGGGGGCGGCTCGTTCCAGGGCACGGTCGACGGCAACACGATCGGCGTGTCGGGCGACGCGAACTCGGGATCGTTCACCGGAACCGGCATTCACGTGGGCCACACCGGCCCCGCGACGACCACGGTCAAGGTGAGCAACAACGTGCTGCGGCAGATCAACGGCTCGGCCAACGGCGCGATCTGGACCGAATCGGGTGACGCGCTGGCGGGAGGCGGGAGCGGCTTCATCAACGTGACCGTCACCGGCAACAACATCCAGGAGTCTGGGACCACTGTTAACGCCGCGCAGTCCGGCATCCTGGTCACCCACGGTGAGCAGAGCGGCCCGCCGAACGACACCGATGTGGGGTGCTATGACGTGAACGGCAACACGATCGCCAACTTCAACACGGCGTCGGCCTCGAACCGGTGGAACCTGATCCGGGTGAACCAGCGCTTCGGCACCACCTCGCGCTGGCCGGGCTACACCGGGGCGGCGACGGGGGCAACCTCGCAGACCGACTTGGCCACGTACCTGCTGGCACGCAACACCGCCTCGAACAGCATCAATTCCAACAGCTCCACGGGCGGGTTCCTGAACACGTCGCCCGCCGGTTCGGCCTGCACGCAGCCGAGCATGTGATTCGTCCCTTCGAACGAGCCGGGGGCTCCTGCCGCCACGCGGCGGCGGGAGCCCCCTCCGCTGGCAGTTGCAGTCTCCGCAGGACCCCGTGGTATCACCCAGCCACCCCCTGAACCGGAGGTACGA
>DASSME010000357.1:0-3021 GCA_035689035.1 Longimicrobium sp.
GATGTAGGCGTATCCCTGCTCCACCTTGTTCGACGGGAAGGCCCAGAGGTTCTGCCCGCCGTCGGGCGAGGGGCCGGTGTCGTGGTTGTCCACGAAGGTGACGCTCATGGCCGGCCACCAGCCGATCGCCCCGGGGATGCACCCCATCCGCCAGTACTCCGTGCGCTCCACCGCGAGCTGCAGCTGCCACTTGCTGGTGAAGTCGAACGCGGCCGAGCGCCCGCCCGTGCCGTCGATCCAGTCCATCAGCTGCTGCCGGTGGTAGTTGATGCCGGCGCACGACGCGTAGTAGTCGCCGGTGATGTCGGGCCACAGCTCGCCGACCGAGAAGTACGGCGTGGTGGCCGTGTTGTAGCTCCCGACGTACGACGCGGAGTAGCCCTTCACGAAGTCGTAGCGCCACCCGTCATAGCCCGCGCTGGAGCCCTTGAGCCAGTTGAGCCAGCTGGTGATCTCGGTCCGCACCGACGCGTTGGTGTGGTCCAGGTCGCGCGCGGCGCCGTAGCCGTCGCCGGTGTCGAGCGCGCCCGTGCCCAGCCCCCACTCGTCGTTCGAGGTCACCGCCTGGGCGTTGCTGGCGAAGGCGGGGCTGGTGAAGTCGGCCCAGCTGGTGGTGCCCACGCGGTGGTTGATCACCACGTCGGAGAGCACCTTGACCCCGCGGGTGTGCAGGGCGGAGATGGCGGTGCGCAGCTGCGCGCCCGTGCCGTAGTAGCTCGCGTCCAGGTTGCGCCACTCGTTGGGGAGGTACCCGGCCGAGTCGGCCGAGCGCGACGGGGGCGGAAGCCACACCATGGTGAACCCCGCCGCCTGGATGTCGGGCGCCTTGGCCGCCACGACGTTCCACCACCCCCAGCGGTGGCTGTTCCAGTGGAAGCCCTGCAGCAGCACGTCGCCCCCCGTGCCGGCGAACTGCACCGCGCGCGGCGCCCGCGGCGCGGCGGCGACCGTCGGAGCGGGCGAGGCCAGGCGCGCGGTGTCGCAGCCGGCGGCGAGGGCGGCGCCCAGCAACAGCGCGAGCCGGGGGAGGGCGAGCGCCCTGAGATGCGGTCCGAGCTTCATGGCGACTCCGGTGGCGGGGGAGTGATCAGCGGGCACGCGAACCAGGCAAGGGGTCCCGGCTCGGGGAACGGACGGGCGCTCCGGCACCTCGCTCCATCCCAGAACCCGCCGTTTTGATTTGGTTAGAGAAATTGACAATTCCTTGCGCGTTCCACAAGGGTCGTCGCACGATCCTCCTGGGATGCGCGCTCCGGCCCGCCCCGTTTTCACTTCACGTCGTGCGACGTCTCATACCAGATCCGCCTGAATCGTTGACGGAAACGACTGCAAAAATCTCACGCAGAGGGAGCAGAGAAGCAGAGGAAGCAGGGGAATTGTCCTCTGCTTCCTCTGCTCCTCTGCTACCTCTGCGTGAAACAAGTCTTTGGCGGATTTGGCATCACGTTGCGCGCCGATGCCTCACGCCGAGGTGCAGTCGTACGGATCGGTGGTCGTCGGGGTGACCGGCGAGATGCCGTTGGCGCGGGTGCCCGTCTTCGTCTCGATCACGATCCCCGTGTAGTACTTCTTGAGGATCTGGTCGTAGGTTAGGCCGGCGCGCGCCATCCCCACCGCGCCGGTCTGCGCCATCCCCGCGCCGTGGCCGTTGCCGCCGCCGTAGACCTTGTAGCCGGTCGGGTTCCCCGACGCGTCGGTCAGCCGGTCGATCACGAACAGCGTGCTGGGAAGGAGCGTGGGCACGCCGGAGGTGTTGATGTACTGCAGCGCCGAGCGGATCGCCGTCCCCGTCTCGGTGAAGGTGCCCTGGTCGGTGACGAACTGGATCTGCGTGACCCGGCCGCTGACGGCGTTGCGGGTGACCACGTTGATCGCCGTCACGTTCCCCACCGGCTTGTCGGCGAAGTCGCCGATCACGCAGCTCATCTGCGCCATGGTCCAGGTGTAGCTCCAGCGGTGGTAGGTGTGCCAGCTGGCGTAGGCGCCCGTCCAGGTGGGGTTGCGCAGGTCGTCCAGCAGCGCGGTGGTGGACGGCAGCTCCTGCCCGGCGGGCGCGTCCCACACGCTGCGCAGGTAGGGCTCGGTCACGCTGAACACGTCCTCGCTGTTCGACGTCTTCCCGCCGCTGGTGGCGTAGAAGAGCGCGTTGATCAGCGCGCCGTTGTAGGTCATCACCAGCCCGGCGGTGGCGTTCACCGCGCTGGTGCTGATGGACTGCTCGGCCGCGGCGCCGCCGTACACCTGGTCCTGCACGGTGGCCAGCAGGTCGTAGCCGTTGTTCCAGTGCTTGCCCAGGTTCGACATCGCGTAGGTGCGCGCGGCGATCGCCTGCGCCTTCTGCGCCTCGGCCTCGGGGTACTGCGAGGGGCCCAGCTCGCGCGGCACCACGCCGTAGAGGTATTCCTCCATCCCCACCTCGTCGATCCCCGCCAGCGTCCCCGACGCGTTCTTCATCACCTCGGCCACGCCGCGGTACTGCGTGGTGCCGCCGATCAGCACGCGCGCGGTGGAGGCCACGGTCACCCGCGGCGGGTTGCGCGAGCTGGCCGACGTGCCGGTGGTCTTGGTGGTGACGTAGCGCGGCTCGTTGATGGTGGCGTTCACCGTCTTCCACAGCGCGGCCGAGGTCGCCAGCCCGGCGGCGATCACGTTGTCCTTGTAGATGCGCTCGGCCGTGGTGTCGATCGGCAGCGGCCGCTCGCCGATGTACACGCGCCAGCAGCTGGCGGTGGACACGTACTCCCACGCGGACGGGAAGCCCGCCGCCACCCCCGCCGCCACGCGCTGGTCGCGGTCGGTGCTGCTGGCGGTGCAGACCACCTGCAGCCGGCGGTTGTTGGTCGCCACGGGATAGCCCGAGTTCCAGGTCACCGTCACCAGCTCGTTGGCCAGCCCCGAGACCAGGTAGCCGTTCGTCCCCTTCTCGCGCACGTCGTACCCCACCGTCGCGCCGATCTTGACCGACGCCGCCGCCGGCACCACGCCGATGCGGACCTTGCCGTTGTACGGATCGACCACGCC
>DASSME010000358.1:0-9117 GCA_035689035.1 Longimicrobium sp.
AGGTTGCCGTTCGCGTCGTAGGTGTAGTTCACCGTCCCCGTGGACGACTGCACGCTCGCCAGGTCGCCGCCCGACCAGGTGTAGGTGGTCGGGTTCCCGTGGGTGTCCACCTCGGTGATGGTCTGCCCCTCGGCGTTGCGGGTGGCGGTCGCCACGCGCCCGCGCGGGTCTTCCACGCGCAGCGGCACCCCCCAGGGGTCCAGCGCGAAGCGCGTGGCGCGGCCCTCGGGGTCGGCCTTCTGCACGCGCAGGGTGGCGGGGTTCGCCCGCGGCAGCGGCGCCGCCTGGGTGCCGCCGGTGTAGCTCCCTTCGGCCGCCGCCTCCATCGAGGTGACCGTCCACGCCAGCCGGAAGCTCTGGTTCTGCTCGGCGGTGAAGGCGGGCGACGACAGGGTGGCCGCGCGGCCGAACGCGTCGTAGGTCACGTCGGAGCGCCGCCCGGCGCGGTCGGTGTACCAGTCCACCCGGTGCGGGCGGTTGGCCCCATAGCTCAGCGTCATGGCGTTGACGTTGTCGGGGTCGCGGATGCTGACCAGGTCGCCCGACGCGTTCACCGTGAACACCGACACGCGGCCGGCGGGGTCGGTGATGGTGGAGATCTTCCCGTTGATGTCGTAGGCGAGCGTGGTGACCAGCCCGGCGGGGTCGGTGATGCTCACCAGCCGGTTGCCGGAGTCGTAGCCGTAGCTCTGGGTGAGCCCCAGGCGGTCCTTCACGTTCAGCAGGAAGCCGGCGGCGTTGAAGGTGGCCCTGGTCCCGTCGCGCTCGGTGCGCACGTAGATGGCGCTCGCCGAGTCGTACGCCATGGTGCCGAACTCGCCGGGCGAGTGGCCGAAGGTGCACAGCTTCTGCGCGTTGCAGCTGGTGTAGGCGGGGTAGAAGGTGGCGGTTCCATCGCCGTGCACCACCAGGATCCCGCCGTCGCCGCCCACGATCACCCGCTCCAGCCCGGCCAGGTTCCACCCGGCGCCGAAGCGGCTCGCGCTCTCGTTCAGCACCAGCGCGCGCACGGGCGCGGTCAGCTCCTCGGTCCCCCCGCCGCTCATCCACCGCGTGACCACGGCGGTCAGGTTGTAGCTCCCGGTAGCCATGTTGGTGGCGCCGTACACCGCGGTCAGGCGGTTCCCGCCCTGCCCCGACTGGTAGAACATGTCGCTGGTGCGCCCGTCGGGGAGCGCCCAGGTGGCCCCGTTGCGCGTCACGTGGAACGAGGTGGTCGGCGCCGGCGTCGAGCCGTTGTCGGTCACGTCGAGCTGCACGGTGATGAACGGCCGCGCCGCGAGCGACGAGTACACCAGCGTGACCGCGCGATTCTGGTCCAGGCTGCGATACCCGGGCATGGAATAGCTCAGCACCACGTCCGAGAACTGCGGCAGGACGCTGGTCTGGTTGGTGGGCGAGGTGTCGAGCTTCGGCGTGTACGTCCAGGTGGTGGTGGACGTCCCGGTGTTCCCCGCGCTGTCCTGCGCGGTGGCCACCAGCGTGTTGGTCCCCGACTTCAGCAGCAGCTGCCCGTACACGTCGCGCCCCAGCCCCCCGCCCGGGCAGTAGTTCGGCGACGTCACGAGCGAGGCGGTGATGTCGGTGCCGTTCAGCGTCACCGTGTACGCGGTGCCCAGCTTGCGCTCGTCGCACATGGCGATGTTCAGGAACACGTCGGGCGACGACAACGGCCCCGCGGCGGGGGTGACGGTGAAGGTGGGCGCGATGGCGTCGTTGGGAGCGTAGGTGTAGGTGGCGGTGGCCTGGGAGCAGTTGTTGTAGAGGTCGCAGACGTGGGCCTTGAGGGTGTTGGTGCCCGCCTGCGGCGTCAGGGTGAGGGTGCTGACCCCGTAGCTGGCGCACCCCGACCTGGTGGAGCCGGCGTAGCTGGGCCCCACCGCCGCGTTGTTGAAGGTGTCGGCCACGGTTCCCGGCCCCAGGTAGTGGTCGTCGCAGTACCCCACCTTCACGGTGAACGGCGAGGTGTAGACCGCGGTGCCCGAGGCGGGGGTGAAGGTGATGGTCGGCGGGTTGCTGTCGTCCCCGTCGACCGGCGGCGGCTGGACCTGCGCGGCGGCGCGCGGCGCAAGGCCGAGCAGCGCGGCCGCCACCAGCAGTGCGAGTGATCGTAGGATCATCGGTTCACGATCCATGAGGGTAGATGCACGGCGCTCGGAAGCGCGCCCGTGCGGCGAGAAAACGAATGGATCGTAATCACCTTCGGAACCTCGCGCAATCCGACAAATTTGTTCTTTCTCCGCACGTCGCTGCACCGCCGTGAGATAGCCGCTGCGGATCACTCCAGCGAGGGATTCGGAACCTACCAGAATGACGCGTACCTCGGTCTACGGCCTTGTATTTGCTGCTGTTACCGCGCTGCCACAGCCATCCAGACGGGCTCCCGCGGGCGTTGCCGGCACGCATCGCGGTCCCCGGCCGGCATCGATCCGACCGGGCCAGATAAACAAATGTTTGTAAAGGTGGGAAATCTTGGTCGCCCGTGGGGAGAAATCCCGGATTCCTGACCGCATGACGAGCACGCCGGACGGAGCACCCGTGGCCTGACCGAGGCCGGAGGAAGGAACCGCGTTCCAGAGGCGGTCGGGCCCGTCCGAACCGCCCCGCGTCCGACGGCGGACGAAACCGCCCGCGGAGGAACGATCCTCCGCGGACGGCCTGGTCTGTGAAAGAAGACGGCGGACGCGGGGCCGGGCCAGGACCGGAACGAAGCCCGGCCGCGGGGGATGGCTCCCCCGCGGCCGGGCCGCGTTTCCCACGTTCGCCCCGCGGCGGCAGTGCACCGCGCGGGGAGCCGCCCGTTACCGCCGGATCGGCACCTCGAACGTCTGCCCGCCTACCCAGCCGGGCGGGGTCGGCCTGAGCACGTCGAACTCCACCTTCTGCTTCTGGAACTCCAGGGCGGTGCGGATGTTCTCCGCGATCCGGACCTGCTTTTCGGGAGAGATCTCTTCTCCCTGGAAGGGCGGGTCCCACCGCTCGATGCTGTTGGTGTAGACCACCCACCCTTCACCGGCGGCCAGCGCCTCGCCCTTCACCAGCATCGTCCGCTCACCCTCGGAGTACCGGAGCGCCGTGCGCCCCTCGGGCCACACCGAAAAGTCGGGGAAGCGGCCGATGTGCTTCTTCAGCTTCTCGAACATCGTGCCTCCGGTCACGGGATGACGTTGTAGATGATGCTGGTGATGTTGGGGTTCTGCAGCAGCGTGGGGAACTCGACGCGTGCCCACGTGCTTGCAATTCTCACGCCCTGCACACCGTTCTGGAACACCTGGACCGGCCCCTCGGCGCCGGCCGCGAAGCTCCGGCTGGCGGCGTCCCACAGCGGCTCCATGAGGTTGCGCGGAACCACCTTGTCGAGCGCGCTCAGGATGCGCCCGGTGGCCGTCCGCCCCAGCGTGATCCCGCCGTTCTCGGCCGCCCACGCCTCGGCCGCCGCCTGGGTTCCCTCGCCCGACCAGAACACCCGGATCGCCGCCGGGCCGCCCAGCTCGGCCGCGCCGATGATGGCCAGCGGCGCCGCCAGCCCGGCCACGGCCAGCCCCTCCAGGCGCGGGCTCAGGTACCGCGCCTTGTCGGCCAGCGACTGCATGATGATGTCGGAGTTGCTCCGGGCGTGCGGGTCCGACGTGGGATGCGTCTTCTCGCGGATGTCCTCGAACTCGACGCCGCTGCCCCTCCCGCCCAGCTCTCCCCACCCGCGGATCTCCACCTCGCCGCTTCCCAGCACGCTGCAGCTGTACTGCCAGCTGGAGGTGTAGTAGTTGATGAACAGGATGCACACCGGCGGATCGACCGACAGCCCCGAGGGGTCGGAGAAGTTGACCGGGTCGTTCATCGCGTAGGCGTACGCGTTGATCCCCCCGGCCGAGCCGATCGGGTCTTCCGAGATGAACCGGTGCAGCGACGGGTCGTACCACCGCGCGTTGTTGTAGTACAGCCCCGTCTCGGCCTCGAACTCGCGCCCGGCCCAGCGGATCCGGTTGGGCACCGAGGCGTTCTCGCTCACCTGCTGCGCCTCGCCGAACGGCAGGTAGCTGTAGCGGTTCACCACCGTGCCGGTGCCGTTGAACAGCGCCAGCACGCTTCCCTGTGCGTCGCTCCCGTAGTAGTAGGTGGAGCCGCCGCGCGTCACGCTGTGCGGCAGCGAGCTTCCCGGGTAGTAGCTGTAGCGCGCCTGGATCCCCGACGCGTTCACCTCCATCAGCAGGTTGGAGCCGGCGTAGAGGTACTGCATGTCCTGCAGGTTCAGCGTGCGGCGCACCCGCTGGCCCAGGCCGTTGTAGTAGTAGCTGGTGACCACCCCGTTGGTGTTGACGCTGGCCAGCTGGCCCAGGGTGTTCCAGGTGAAGCTCTGGCTCAGCCCCGGCCCCGTCTTGCTGACCAGGTTCCCGTCGTCGTCGTACCCCAGCGTGTAGCCGTTGTACTGCGTGAGCCGGTTCCCCGCGCCGACCGCCGCGCCGTGGTCGGTGGGGTTCCCGCCCAGGTCGTAGGCGAACCCGTCGGTGCGCTTGACCGTCCAGATCGTCTGCGGCTCGTCGCAGATGTAACCGACGTCGGGGTCGAAGCTGCAGGTGGGGTGCGTGCTCCCGGACTGGCCGTAGTCGGTGTACGCCGAGAGCCAGCGGCCGTTCTGGTCGTAGGCGAACTCGCGCAGGCTGTCGCTGGCCGGGTTGCGCCGCTCGATCAGGCGGTTCAGCTGGTCGTACTCGTACACCACCCCGGCGGCGGCGTCGAGCCCCAGGTTGCTGCTGTATCGCACCCCGCCCGGCATGTGCGCCGTGGTGTACGAGCGGGTGGAGACGGTCCCGCCGGGGAGCGTGACGCTGGAGAGCATCCCGTCGTGGTTGTACCCGAAGGTGGTGCTCCCGCCCGCCAGGTCGCGCATCGAGGTGATCATGAAGGTGGTGGGGCTGTAGTTGTAGCCCACCGAGTCACGCCCCGCGGGCGTGCTCAGGCCCACCCCCGAGACGCGGTCGTAGCTGTCGTAGTGCGGCTCCACCACGTACCGCTGCGCCGCCCCCGCGATGGTGCGCACCGTCACCGACTTCACCATCCGGCCCTTCGCGTCGGTCCACACCGTGTCGGTGCTCTCGGGGTTCGAGACCGACTTCCAGGTGATCGCGCCGGGGTTCGCCGGGTCGTCGGGGCTGTAGCCGAAGGCGGTGGTCTGCCCGTCGGCGCTGCGCGTGGCGATGCGGTCCAGCGCGTCGTAGGTGAAGTCGATGCGGCCGCCGCGCCGGTTGTACGCGGTGATGGTGCGGCCGTAGCGGTCGTACGCGAAGCGCAGGTTGTTGTTGGTGGGGTCGCCGGGGCGCGCCTCGCGCTCCACCTGGCCCAGCGTGTTGCGCGTCCAGCCGTAGACCTTCCCCCTGGGGTCGGTCACCTGGTCCAGGAACACCGGGCCCCAGGTGAAGGTGGTCTGCCCCTGGTCGGGGGTGGTCACCGTGGTGGACCGGTTCAGCAGGTCGTACGCGTACCGGGTCACCCGGCCGTCGGCGGCGGTCACCGTCACCTTCCGGCCGTACGCGTCGTAGGTGTACCGCGCCACGCGGACCCCCGTGGTCACGCTCTGCAGGTTGCGGAAGCGCGAGGTGTCGGCGTACGCCAGCGTGCTCACGTGGTGCTCGGGATCGGTCACCGTCAGCAGGCGGCCGAGCGAGTCGTAGGTGTAGCGGGTGGTGTCGTTGGCCGTGGCCGTGCTGTCCAGCGCGCCGGTGGTGGCGTTGTACCAGTTCTTCACCACCGGCACGTCGCCCGTGACCCCGGTGACGTGCCCCCAGGCGTCGTAGGTGTAGTAGACGGCCCCGGCGGGCGTCTGCACCTGCGTGAGGTTGCCGTTGGTCCAGCTATAGGTGGTCTGGTTCCCCTTGGGGTCCACCTCGCTGGTCACCCGCCCCTCGGCGTTGCGCGTGGTGGTGTTCACGTATCCGCGCGGGGTCTCCACCCGCGAGGGCGTGCCCCACGCGTCGAGCGCGAAGCGCGTCACCCGGCCCTGGGGGTCGCTGGTCTGCACGCGCAGGGTGGCGGGGTTCACCCGCGGCAGCGGCGAGGTGGCGCTGGTGCCGCCGGTGTACGTCCCCTCGGCCGCCGCCTCCACCGAAACCACCCCCGAGGAGAGGCGGAAGGTGCTCCCCTCGGCCGAGAACGACGGCGACTGCATGGTGGCCACGCGGCCGAACACGTCGTAGGTCACGTCGGAGCGGCGCCCCGCCCGGTCGCTGTACCAGTCCACCCGGTGCGCCCGCTGCGCGCCGTACCCCATCTGCATGGCGGTGACGCCGTCGGGGTCGCGGATGCTCACCAGGTCGCCCGCGGCGTTCACCGTGAACACCGACACGCGGCCGGTGGGGTCGGTGATGGTGGAGATCTTCCCGTTGATGTCGTACGCGAACGTGGTCACCAGCCCCACCGGGTCGGTGATGCTCACCAGCCGGTTGGAGGCGTCGTAGGCGTAGGTCTGGGCGTTCCCCCGGCGGTCCTGCACCCGCGTGAGGTAGCCCAGCGCGTTGAAGAACGCCCTGGCGCCGTCACGGGCGGTGTGCACGTACACCGCGTTCGCCGAGTCGTACGCCAGGGTGCCGAAGTCGCCCGGCGAGTGGCCGAAGGCGCACACCTTGGCCGCGTCGCAGCTGGTGTAGCCGGGGTAGAAGGAGGCGGCGCCGCCTCCGCGCAACAGCAGCACCCCGCCGTCGCCACCCAGGATCACCCGCCTCAGCCCCTCCACGCTCCACCCCGCGCCGAACTCGCTGCTGCTCTCGTTCAGCACCAGCGCGCGCACCGGGGCGGTGAGCTGCTCGGTGCCGCCGCCGCTCATCCACCGGGTCACCACGGCGGTCAGGTCGTAGCTCCCCGACCTCATGTTGGTGGCGCCGTACACCGCGGTCAGCCGGTTCCCTCCCTGCCCCGACTGGTAGAACATGTCGGTGGTGCGCCCGTCCGGCAGCGGCCAGGTGGCCCCGTTGCGGGCCACGTGGAACGAGGTGACGGGCGCGGGGGTGGATCCGTCGTCGGTAACGTCCAACTGGACGGTGATGAAGGGCCGCGCGGTGAGCGACGAGTACACCAGCGTGACGCCGCGGTCCTGGTCCAGGCTGCGGTACGCCGGCATGCTGTAGCTCAGCGTGGCGTCGGAGTACTGCGGCAGGAGGCTGGTCTGGTTGGTGGGCGAGGTGTCGAGCCTGGGGGTGTACGTCCAGGTGGCCGTGGCCGAGCCCGTGTTCCCCGCGCTGTCCTGCACCGTGGCCACCAGGGTGTTCGTCCCCGAACGCAGCTGGACCGAGCCGAACGTCTGCATCCCGTTCACGCCCGACGAGCACCCCGAGTACGGCGTGAAGTTGAGCGACGAGGTGATGTCGGTGCCGTTCAGGGTGATGCCGTGCACGGTGCCGATCTTCCGCTCGTCGCAATAGGTGACGCCCACGAACGGCGTCGCGCTCGGCACGGCGCCCGAGGCCGGCGTGATGGTCACCACGGGCGCCAGCTGGTCGGCGGCCACGTAGGTGTAGGTGGCCGTGGCGCGGGTGCAGTTGGCCGACGTGTCGCAGATCCGCGCGACCAGCGTGTTGCTCCCCGCCACCGGCGTGAGCGTGAGCGTGCTGACGCCGTACGAGCCGCACCCGGCCTTGCTGGAGCTCTGGTAGCTGGGCCCCACCGGCGCGTTGTTGAAGGTGTCGCGCACGCTGGTGGTATTGAGCGTGGTGCCGTCGCAGTACCCCACCGTCACGGTGAACGGCGACGCGTAGATCGACGTTCCCGTGGCCGGGGTGAAGGTGATGGTGGGCGGGCTGCTGTCGCCGCCGCCGCCCGGGGGCGTGATCTCGGCGGTGCACACCTGGTTGGGAAGGCAGACCGGGGGCCCGTGCGTGCCGGGCTGGGCGTTCCCATGGCCGCCCACGGTCTGCGCCGCTGCGTGGGGCGCACCCGCCAGCAGGGCCAGGGCCGCCACGGACGCGAGCAATCGTCGGATCATACGGGGTTCGGATCGGTTGGGTGTTCGCGCGCCGGGAGGGCGCATTCGGTTGCGCGGGCTCCCGGGCGCCCGGAGGGCCGCGGGGAACGGGGCCGGAGCACGTCCCCCCGCGGACCGCGGAGTGGATGGGCTAGTGCGAGCGCAGCAGGCCGCCCGGGTCTTCCCCGAACGGGACCTCGATCACCCGCTGCCCGCGCAGCCGGCGCCCGGTGCCCCACAGCACCGAGGTGCCCGAGGCGCTCCAGGTGGCGTTCACGCCGGCGCTGCCGCTCACCAGCGGCTGGGCCGCGCCGAAGCTGACCGCCGGCCCCGACGACTGCACCAGGCTCATGGTGTCGGTCTCGGCGCTCTTCACGTTGCCGTAGCGGTCCACCGCCTTCAGCGTGAGCGTGTAGGGGGAGTTCAGCGACGGCGCCGTGGGCGTGCCGCTGCGGAAGTAGGCCCCGCACGCGCTCATGCTCTCGCCGGGCCGCAGCACGGCCACGCGCATGTACGCCGTCGGGTTGGTGATGTACGTGAGCGGCGACGAGACCGGCCCCGCGGTGCGCACCGAGCAGATCTGGCGCTGCCCGGTGTAGTCGGGCACCGCGGGATCCGTCGCCGGGCTCCCCGCCAGCACGGTGACGGTGGTGGCGCCCAGGAACGACGCGCGCTGCCGCAGCCGGCGCGCGGCCGCGGTGTCCGCTCCCTCCTCGATGCTCTCGGTGAGCCGGGTCTCCGAGTCTTCCACGCTCACGACGTGGAAGCCGATGGAGTTCACGTCCTGCAGGGCGGTGGCCTGGCGCGGCAGCCGGAACGCCACCGTCAGCTCGCCGTCGAACTGGTTGGGGCTCGAGGTGGCGTCGGGGATCAGGCGGGTGCCGGTGTCGCGGTTGCGGACCATGAACCCCGCCGGGAAGATGTAGTTGACTCCCGACGGGACGCTGATGCCCGACACCTCGCTCTCGGTGAGCACCTGCAGCACGTCGGGATACGGCGACAGGATGGTGGTGCCGTCCTGCGCCAGCGTCACCGCGCCGGTAGGCACCACCTGCGCGGCGATCGACGAGTCGGCGGGCGTCCCGTCGCTGCGCAGCAGGCTGGAGATGGAGGTGCCGGGGAGCGAGTTGGTGCGGTTGGCGAGGAGCAGCATGAGGTTGTTGCGG
>DASSME010000359.1:0-14856 GCA_035689035.1 Longimicrobium sp.
TCCCGGTGGAAAGGTCCATCACCGTGTCGGCGCCCCAGAGCGTGGCCCAGCGCAGCTTCTCCACCTCTTCGTCGATGGAGGACGAAACGGCCGAGTTCCCGATGTTGGCGTTCACCTTCACCTTGAACGCCCGGCCGATGATCATCGGCTCCAGCTCGGGGTGGTTGATGTTGGCGGGGATGATCGCCCGCCCGCGCGCCACCTCGCTCCGCACCAACTCGGCGTCGACGCCCTCGCGCAGCGCCACGTACTCCATCTCGGGCGTGACCTCGCCGCGCCGCGCGTAGTGCATCTGCGTGACCGGGCCGTTCCCCCGCAGCGTGGGCCGCGCGAGCGACGGCGGGAGCTCGGCCGTGCTCTTCCCCGGGATCGGCGTGTAGCTGCGGGAAACGCCGGCCACGTCGCGCGCCGCGATCCACTCGCCGCGCACCGAGGGGAGGCCCTGCCGCACGTCGCCGCCCAGCGGGCCGCTGGTGTCGTAGACGCGCAGGCTGGGCTCGCCGCCCGAGAGCGCGATCTCGCGCATCGGCACGCGGATGCCGTGGCGGCCGGGGACGTAGACCTTGCGGCTGCTGGGGAACGCGTCGCCGTAGTCGCCGGCGGCGGGGGTGTCGGGAAGGGCGCGGTGGTTGGACATCGGGTGTTCGCCTCCGGTGCTGCGGTACGGATCCGGGGGTGGGCGCGGAACGGGAAAGGCGCCCGCCCGGGTGCTCCGGGTGGGCGCCTGGGGCGGGGAGCCGTCCCGGCCCCGTCGGGATCGACGGAGAGAGAACGGCGGCCACGCCACTTGGGACATCCACGCCGCGCTCCCTACGCCGGTGTGATCCGGATCAGGTTCCAAGGGACTGTCTCAATCCTCTACATCGTACAGAGGATACCCCTGGCGGCTGTAACGCCCAAGCTACCGGATCACGGCCCCGCGCACCAGAGGTCCGTGGCCGCTACCTGAAGCACACCCAGATCTGGTTCTCGTCGGAGATCCCCTGCGAGAGCGACGCCTGGGTAATCTCGAGCTTCAGCACGCCGGTCGCGGTGAGGATGAGCGGGGCCGGGGTGGCGCAGACGGGCTTCTGGTACTTCTGATGGACCGCCTTGCCCAGCGTGGTGGGAAAGAACCCCTTGCCGGAGATGATCTGCTGGCTCTCGTCCGTCGTGCTGCAGCCAGCCAGGTAGATCATCTCCGCGCCCCCCAGCAGTTCCTTCCAGGGAGCCTCGGTCAGCAGCGTGTCCGCGTCCAGGTCGCCGATCTGGTTCACGTTCGCGTGCCCCACGAGGAACACCGTGCCCTGGATCGATCCGGCGATTTGACTCGCCTCCGAGTAGTAGAGCACCGTGGCCTGGCCGTTCGCGTAACGCTGGTCCAGCGCTTGGGCGAGCTTCACCAGGTCCTGCTCGGCGTCGCCAGCGATGATGATGGTGGTGGGCATGCTTCTCCTTTCGATTAAATCGTGGCCGGTATAGAAAGTTTACATCTGCACGCCCGCGCGGCCACATCCACGAGCGTGGCCAGGGTTCCAGGTGCAACCGCCAGGCCGGAACAGGAAGATCAGAAGCAGAGACGAACTCGATGTGATCGTTTCACGATTTGACGAATGGACGGGAGGCGGTCCGTCGCGGGCGTGGAGCGGATCGGCTTCGGGGGCCGGCCGCGATCATGGACACCGTTGCTCCACGGCGGCGGACGGATCGCGGCCCAGGCCACGCCGCGCACCCGTGCCCCAAAATGCGCCGCCCTGCACCGGAACGGGGAATGGTGGACCAGAAACGCGAAAGGCCCGCCGGAGCGGGCCCTTCCCCTGCAACACCCGTGGAAGCGGGCCGTTCAGTTTCCGCCCAGGCTGGTTCCGCCCGTGGCGCCCAGCGAGTCGGACTGCGTGGTCGCCGTGCCGGTGCCGCCCCCGTTCGGATCGACGGTGTTGCCGCCCAGCGAAGTTCCCCCCCCGTCCTCGTACCGCGCCACGTCGGGCGACAGCGGTGTGTCCGTGGTCCCCTGGCCGCAGGCCCCGAGGACGAGCGCAACTGCGACAGCCGGGATAACGCGAGTCCAACGGGTCATGCGATCCTCCAAGTGCTGCAGGGTTTCCGTGTCTGCCAGCAGGGCAAACGGCGTGCCGCGTGGCAGGCAGGGGGAGGCCGCGCATGGAACCCTGGAACACGCGCCTCCCCGCTGCGTCCGCCTGCGCGTACCCGCCGCCATTCCGCTTCCGCATCCGGAAAATTGTTCGCGTTGGCCGTCATTTCAGGGGAGCCGGCGGCGCGTCCGGCCCCATTGGTTACGACACCCCGGCGCGCCGGAGGTTCCGCTCCGATTCCGCCGCTGCGTTCGGATCGCCCGCCGCCGGTGATTCCCGCTCTGCCGCCGCGGTGGCGCGGAGCGAGGCCGCCCGGCGCGCCGCCAGCCAGGTGAGCACCGCCAGCCCCGTGCGGACGAGGTCGGTGACGGTCGAGACGGCGTCGTGCGGAATCATGGGCACCTCCAGGGCAGCGGGATGGGTTCCGTCGCTCGCCGCCGAAGGCAACGTGCATGCCCCACCGCGTCCGTCATCCTCCCACGGTTCTCGCGAAAATTAGCCCTTCGGTGCTTGCCGGAGCGTGCGACCCGGCCCGGGCGGAAAGAATTGCCGGGGAAGTCAGGCCGCCTGGTGGTGAAGCTCCCAGATCCGCGCGTCGAGCTCGCGCACCTGGCCGTCGGCGTTCAGGGAATGCGATAATTCGCGCGAGAGGAGGTACGCCGCCTCGGCCGCGTCGGTGCGGCCCTGGTGCGCGCGCAGGTCGCCCAGCTCCAGCAGGATCTCGGCGCGCTCCAGGGTGGGGTCGGTGGAGACCGCCAGGGCGCGCTCCACGTGCTCTTCGGCGCGCGCGAAGTCGCCGCGCAGGCGGGCCAGCTTGGCGCGCCAGCGCAGCGCCACGCCCAGCGCCACGCGGTCGTTGACGGCGGCCGCGGCGCGCTCGGCACCCTCGATCGTCGCCTCGGCGGCTTCGAGGTCGCCGATCTCGATCAGGGGCTCGGCGCGGTTGCCGTAGAGCTTGGCCAGCAGCGGGGTGTGCGACAGCCGCTCGGCGATCTCGATCCCGCGCGAGAAGTAGACGTCCGCCTCGAGCCACTCGCGCAGGTCGGCGCTGGCGATCCCCAGGTTGTTGTAGGCGTGCAGCGCGTTCTCGCTGCTCCCCGAGCGCACGAACGAGCCGATGCTTTCCAGGTACGCCGCGCGCGCCTCGCGCAGGTCGCCCAGCCCGTAGGCGATCACCCCGGCGTTCTGGCAGGCCAGCCCCACCAGCTCGTCGTCACCCAGGTCCAGCGCCAGCTCCACCGCCCGGCGGAACAGGTCGCGCGAGGTGGCCCAGTCGCGCTGGCTGTGGCGGATGATCCCCAGCACGTTCACCGCGCGCGCCGCGCTCTGCCGCGCGCCCGCCCGCTGCGCGATCTCCAGGCTGAGCGTGGCCAGCTCTTCGGCCTCCTCGTAGCGCTCCTCGCGGATCAGCACGCGCGCCTGCCCGCGCAGCGCGTCGGCCGCCTCTTCCACGCGCCCGTCCAGGGTGGCGCTGCGGAAGGCGCGGGAATACAGGCGCGCCGCGGCGGTCCAGTGGCCGAGCTGCTCCTGCTCGCCCGCCTGCGCCAGGTCCGTGGGGACGAACGGGGCCTCAGCGTACAGGCTCATCGTTGCGCACCGGCAGGCGAAGGGTGAAGACCGAGCCGTGGCCCAGCTCGCTCCGCACGGTCAGGTCGCCGCCCAGCAGGCGGGCCAGCTTGCGCGAGATCGGCAGCCCCAGCCCGGTGCCGCCGCGGGCCGTGGCGCCCACGATCTGCTCGAACTCGTGGAAGATGCGCTCCTGGTTCTCGGGCGCGATCCCCGGCCCGGTATCGGCCACGTGCACCTCGACCCACCCGTGCGCCCCGTCGGCCGCCGCCCCCGCCGCGTGGCCGTCGCCCACGATCGCCGCGGAAAGGGTGACGCGGCCGTGGTCGGTGAACTTGACGGCGTTGGAGAGGAGGTTGATCAGGATCTGCCGCACCCGGTCGGCGTCGGTGTGCACCGCGGGGAGCGGCGGCCAGGGCTCGATCTCCACCGCGATCTGCCGCGCGGCGGCCAGCGGCTCGATGGTGGCCAGCGACTCTTCGACGATCGCGCGCATGCGCATGGGCGCGTTGACCAGCTCCAGCTTGCCGGCCTCGATCTTGGATAGGTCCAGCACGTCGTTCACCAGGTGCAGCAGGTTGCGCGTGCTGCGCTGCGCCCGCTCCAGGAACGAGCGCGCCTGCGGCTCGATCTGCCCCACCACCCCTTCCAGCAGCAGGCTCTGGTAGCCCAGCACCGAGTTGAGCGGGGTGCGCAGCTCGTGGCTCATGCTGGCGAAGAAGCGGTCCTTGGCCTCGGTGGTCCAGCGCAGCTCCTCGTTGGCCCGCTCCAGCTCGTGCGTGCGCTCGGCCAGCGCGCCGTGCAGCCGCGCGTTGCTGATGGCCACCGCCGCGTGCCCCGCCAGCGTCAGCGCCAGCCGGGTGTCGCGCGGGGCCAGATCGTACGGCCGGCGGTAGCCGATCACCAGCGCGCCGAAGGTCTCGCCGAACAGCGCCAGCGGAACGCCCAGCCCCACCCGCATCCCCTCGGCCGTGTGGTACGGCTCGGGGACGGCGCCGCCCCCGCCGTCGCCCTGCAGGGTGAGCGGCTTGCGCGCGGCGGCCACCCGCGCCGCGAAGGGGTCGTCGGCCGGGGCCTGGGCGCGCAGCCCCACCGCGGCCACGGTGCGGATGCTCCCCTCGGCCAGCGTGTTCACCGTCACGTAGTGGGCGCCCAGCAGGGTGCGGGTGAAACGCGCCACCAGGGTGAGCACCTCGTCGGGGTCCAGCGTGCGGTTGGCGGCCAGGCCGAGCACGTGCAGCGCCTCGCTCTCCTCGGCGCGCTGGCGCAGCAGGTCGCGCTCCTCTTCCACCTGCGCGTAGGCGCGGTGCTGCGCGGCCACCCGCGCGAACGCCGCGCCGAGCGGATCCCAGTGCGCCGGGTCGCCGAAGGTGCCGGCGGCGCCCACCAGCACCAGCGCGCCATCGTCTTCGGCCAGCGGGAGCACCAGGGTCTCGCCTCCGGTGTCACCGTCCAGGGGGCGGACCCCGGGGTGCTCTGCGCGCGCGGCGGCCTGCGCCACCTCGGGGGGCAGCGGCTCGCCGCCCGGCCACACGGCCGCCACGGCGCCGTCCGGCGCCAGCCAAACGGTGTGGCCCACGCCCGCGCACTCGGACAGCACCACGCCCAGCGACCGCACGGCGGTGCCGGGGCCGCTGCTTTCGTAGATGCGAAGGAGCGCGTCGCGCAGGTCCATGCGGGCGGGGATACGTGCGCCGGCTGGCGGAGATGGTTTCCGCGCCGGCGTCAGGCGGTGGTCCGGATGGGGTTCGTGTCAGAAGGTATCACCAAAGCGGTGCGGGAACAATCGTCGTGAAACCCGCATCTCCGTCCCACGCTGCTCGCACCGTTCGCGCCGCCGTGTTTTTCCCGGGGATTCCGCGGGAAACGTGGAGGGCAGAGGCCGGAGGGAAGCCCCGCGTGTTCTCCGCGTTCCCTCCTTCCCGCTCCCCCGCGAGAGCCAAGACGAGCGGGCAGCGGGCGGCTGCTCACATCCTTGCCCCGCGTGCCGAGCCGGGGCGGTCGCTGGCGCGGCGCTCGGGGATGGTGGCGTGCAGGATCAGCGACGCGGGGCGGCCGGTGGCGGGGTCGACCGGTTCGTACGTCTCCACCAGGAGCAGCCCGGCGCGGCGCAGCTCCAGCACCCAGGTGGTGAAGGTGCGGAAGTACCAGCGCACCGGCTTCGCCAGCGCCACCCCCGGCGCCGCCTCGCCCACCGTGCGCCAGCCGTCGCGGTACTCGCCCTCCTCGCCGCCGTTGCCGAACGGGTGCGCCGCCTGGACCAGGATGCGGCCGTAGGGGAAGAGCACACTCCCCGCCGCCTCCAGGATCGGCGTGATCCGCTCGTCGAGCAGCGAGAAGTTGAAGACGACGGTGCCGTACGCGCCGCCCAGCCGCCGCGGCTCGTCGGCGGCATCGGCGAAGGTCACCCAGCGGTAGTCTCCCGCCGGGTGCGCCTCGGTCGCCAGCGCCACCATGCGCGGCGCCCCGTCCAGCGCGGTCACGTTCGCCCCGTGCGCCGCCAGCTCGCGCGCGAGCCACCCCTCGCCGCACCCGGCATCGAGCACCGGGCCCGGCGGCACCTGGCGCACCAGCCCGGCGATGGCGCGCTCGGTCACCGCGCGCGCCGGGCCGGCGTGCGCGCGCACCGCCTGGGCCCACTCGCCCGCCACCGCGTCCCACGCGCGCAGCTCGGCCGAGAGCTCGGCCGGCGGCGCGAGCGGATCGAAGAAATCGTCCTCGGCCGACATCCACCGTCCGTCCCGGTGCCGCCCGCGCCCGGCGGAGGGCACGTACGGCTCCCCGGGCTGACGCGGGCGCCGTCCTCCTCCAGCATAGCTCATCATCCCCCCGCACCCCCTTCCATGTTCACCGTTTCGTTCACTCCGAGCACCTGTGGACCAGGGCTTGCGGTGCGTACTCCGTTCAGCTGCGCTGTCCGATTGTGGCTAGATTTGGACAACGTGAACGCGAGGCGCAAGTGTACGTTGGAAACGGTGGAGATCGCAAGGCCCGATGCGGCCCAACCACGAGGAGGAGCGCGTGCACAGGGACCCGGTGGATTCGAGCAGCCTGAGCAGCCTGGGCTACGATGCCCGCAAGCACCTGCTGGAGGTGGAGTTCCGCAACGGCGGCGTATACCGCTACCTGGACGTGCCCGAGGCCGAATACCAGGCGCTCCGCCACGCCGACAGCGTGGGCCGGCACCTGAACCAGGAGATCAAGCCCTTCTACTCGGTCATCAAGGTGCGCACGAGGCCCCGCAAGGCGGATTAGCGGGGGGCGGCAGACGGAGGAACGCCCCGGATGGCGGGTGCCGGTCCGGGGCGAAGGGAGGGGTGCCTTGCGTGCGGATGGGCCGGACGGCATCGTTCGCGGTCCCGTGTCCCATTTCCCGCCCGATCCTCTTCTCTCCCGTTCTGATGACCAACGACGAGGTGCCGGCGCGCGCGCCGGCGGACGCACCCCCCGGCGCCGGGGCCGAGGCGCGGCTGGTGCGCGCGATGGGCGTGTGGGCGCTGGCGGCGAGCATCGTGAACATCACGGTGGGCGGCGGCATCTTCCGGCTCCCGGCGTTCGTGGCGGGGCAGCTGGGCTCGTCGGCGCCGCTGGCGTACGTGGTGTGCGCGGTGGCGATGGGGCTGATCGTGCTCTGCTTCGCCGAGGCCGGGAGCCGGGTCGCGCTGACCGGCGGGCCGTACGCGTACGTGGAGGTGGCGTTCGGGCCGTTCGCCGGGTTCCTCTCCGGCGTGCTGCTGTGGGTGGTGGGCACGCTCGCGCTTTCGGCCGTCGCGACGCTCTTCGCGGACGCGGTGGGGGCGCTGGTGCCGGCGCTGGGCGGTGGCGCCATGCGGGCGGCGCTGCTGGTGGCGACGTTCGCCGTGCTGGGCGTGGTGAACGTGCTGGGGGTGCGGCAGGGGACGGCGGTGAACGTGATCTCGACCGTGGCCAAGCTCGTGCCGCTGCTGCTGTTGCTGGTGCTGGGCGCCTTCGCGGTGAAGGCATCCAATCTCTCCGGCGTGGCCACGCCGCCGGACGCGTCGCTGGCGCGTACCTCGGTGCTGCTGATCTTCGCGTTCGCGGGGGTGGAGACCGCGCTGGTGCCCAGCGGCGAGGTGCGCGACGTGGCGCGCACCATCCCTCGGGCGATCGCGCTGGCGATGGTGGGCGTCACCGTGCTGTACATCGGCCTGCACCTGGTGAGCCAGGGGGTGCTGGGCGCCGCGCTGGCCGGCTCGAAGACGCCGCTGGCCGACGCGGCCGCCGTGGCGCTGGGCCCATGGGGGCGCACGATGATGCTGGTCGGCGCCGCCGTGTCGATGTTCGGCTACGTGGGCGGGATGACGCTGGCGGTGCCCCGCGCGCTGTTCGCGCTCGGGCGTGACGGGTTCCTGCCGCGCGGGTTGGCGGCGGTGCACCCGCGCTGGCACACGCCGTACGTGGCCATCGCGGTGCAGGGGGTGATCGTGTGCGTGCTGGCGGTGAGCAGCGGGTTCGAGAAGCTGGCGATCCTGGCGAACCTTTCCACGCTGCTGCTGTACGCGGCGTGCTGCCTGGCCGCCTGGGAGCTGCGCCGCCGCGACGTGCGCGCCGGCGGCATCCCGTTCCGCGTGCCCGCGGCGGGGGTGGTGCCGTTCGTGGCCGTGGCGGCGATCGCCTACATGCTCCTTTCGATCACCTGGCAGGAGTGGGCGGTGGCCGGTGGGGTGCTGGTGCTGGCGGCGGTGATCTATGCCGTATCGTCCGGCGCCCGCGTCGCCGCGCGCGAACGGGCAGCCGCGCGATCGTGAAGTTCGTCCGGGCCAGGGCATGCGTCTTCTCGACCACGGTAAAAGCGTGACCCAAGAGGTTGCCGAGGGTTCCTGACGCCGCCTCCCCTCGGCCGGCGACACTTCGAAATTTTTAAAGTGGACATCACCCGTCTACGCGCGGCTTCGTCGATCCGGCTCGTCCCGATGTCAGGTTGTCTCGCGGCTGGCGCTGTGCCGTACGCGGCCAGAGACATATCCGGGGGCCGCTACCAGGGCGGCTGAAGCCGCGGTCTACAACGACAGGAAGCCTCGCAACTGCGCGAGGCTGATCCGGTGCTGTGCGGTCTCGGCGCTGATGGCCGGGTTTCTTTCATTCTCGACGGAACCGGCGGGCAAGCGAGCAGTTCCCCGATGACGCAGTTGGCGGTGCGTGCCGCCGCCCGATAGCGATCGGAGCACCAAGAACAACGATCCCTCGGGCGTAGGTGCCGCCGGAGGGATCGTGAGCGTTCGGGGACCGTGCGCGTCGGTTCGCCATGGCGCCTCGATCAGCCAGCGACGGCGCCGATCGGGAAGGCGCGCGCGTGCCAGGACTCGCCGAGGCGCTTCTCCCAGCCGCCGGGGCGGAGGTCGCCGACGGTGGCGATGGTGTTGTCGAACACGGGGGTGGCTTCGCTCACCTGCGCGGTGGCGGCCAGCTGGCGGAAGACAGGGCGCGTGGCGGACTGGACTTCGCCCGCGGCATCGCGGTAGAAGACGAACGACGAGGTGCCGCGCAGGTCGGTGCCCATTTCGCGCTCCACGCCGGCCAGGGCGTGGAAGAGCGAGTCGATGGAGCAGCCGCTGACGCCGGTGGCCCGCTCGTCCGCGGCGATCAGCAGGAACCGGCCGTGGCGGAAGTCGCGCGCGCCCACCACCGGCGCCCCGTGCGCCGCCCAGCGGTCCAGGAAGGCGTCCACGTGTTCCAGCAGCGCATCCGCGTCGGCCGCGGCGAGGGGCTGCGGCGTGGCGAACACCCACACGCGGGCGTCGTCGGGCATGCGGTCGAAGGGTACGGCGGGCATATCGGTTCTCCTGCGTCGAAGTTGATCGGCCTGGATCCAGATGTACACCGCCGGCGCGCGTCGGTGCGTCTACGGCGCGGCGGACGCGATCTCGCGCATCTGCTGGTCGGTCAGGCGATAGGTGTACCACTCCTTCATCCGCCGGGCACCCAGCTTTTCGTAGAAGTCGATGGCGAGCTGGTTCCAGTCCAGCACCACCCACTCCATCCGCCCGCACCCGCGCCGTAGCGCCTCGCCCGCCAGGTAGCGGAACATCGTCCCGCCCACGCCGTGCCGCCGCGCCTCCGGGAGCACGAAGATGTCTTCGAGGTAGAGCGTGGGGAGCGCCAGGAAGCTGCTGTAGGTTTCGCAGGTGATGGCGTACGCCACCGCGCGTCCCTCCACCTCGGCCATGTACACCTGGATGCGGTGCGGCTCGGGTCCGAACGCGTCGTGCAGCAGCCGGCCGCGGGCTTCGGGAGTGGGCCGGTCGAGCTTCTCGTAGTCGGCCAGCGCGTCCACCAGTGCCAGCCAGGTGTCGCCGTCCGCCTGCGTGGCGGGGCGGACGGTCACGCGTTCGGTCATCGGGTGAACGGGACGATGGGATGAAGTCGATCGCCCGGCATGCGCCCGGCGTTTCGCGCGGAAGGTTAGCGGGCGTGGATCGGCGCGGCAACGAGATGGGAACGTCCGCGGGCGATGGACCCACGGCGGCATCGGGGGATGGCTCAACCGGACGATTGGATGCCCCCGCCCGAGATCGCACCGGCGGCTGAAGCCGCGGCGCCGCGGCAACAACCACGAAAAGCCTCGCAAACTGCGCGAGGCTTCAAGGGCTTGGATGGCGGGTGAATCACGGTGCTCGGATCGGAACGCTGGCTCACTGGGCGATCTTTTCCGCGCCGGCGGGGGTACGCGGTTGACGCGGCGGCGGGTGCGGGCCATCCTGTCGCGCAACGGAACGACCACCTCTGATCGGCAGCACGCATGCATCGAAGGGCTCTTGCCGCGGTCCTGCTCACGCTGGCGACGTTCGCCTGCACCCCACCGCCCCCGCCGCCGCCACCGGCGCCGCTCCCGCCGCCGCCCCCAGCGCTCACGCCCGAGGAGCTGGCGGCGATGCAGAGCGTGCGTGCCCGCGAGCTGTGGGACGAGGGGACCGCGTTCGGGCGGCAGGGCCGGTGGGCGCAGGCCGAGCGCAGCTACCGCGAGGCGGCCCGGCTGCGCCCCGACTCGGCGACGTATCACATGGCGCTGGCCACCGCGCTGCTGCAGCAGGGCCGCGACGGCGAGGCCGCCGACGCGCTGCTGGCCGGGATCCGCGCCGAAGAGGCGGAAACCCCGCCCAACCATCGCCTGATCGCGGTGGACTACGAGCGGCTGATCCAGGCGCTGGAGCGCGCCAACCGGCTGGACGAGGCGCGCTCCGCCCGCGAGCGCCAGCGCCTGCACCGCATGCTGCGCGACACCGCCCCGCCGGAGTAGGCGTCCCACGCCCCCGACGGTTTCTCCCTGGGCGGCTGAAGCCGCGGTCTGCGACGCATCGCAAACTGCGCGAGGCCAGGGCGTGCAGCTCCCGCGTAGACCTCGGCGGCGCTGCGACAGCAGGTGACGCGGCATCGGTGCCTGGTCTGCTCCCACACTGCCGGCCTGGCGTAGAAGAAGCCTCCCGAAGTTCGGGAGGCTTCCTGTCGTTGTAGCGCGCGGCTCCAGCCGCCGGTTACGAGGCTCGGCCGGGCGCGCTCGCCCCGGGCTGGTTCACACTCGCCGCCGCTTCGGGCCCGACGATCCGCGCCAGGTCGTACTCCGCCAGCTCGCCGATACGCTCGATGGTGACGTCCGCAGGGGTATGGCGGGCGACAATCTCGGGGTCGAGCGCGTAGTGGCCCTGGCGGGGGAAGACGGTGGTCAGGCGCGGGCCCCAGGCGGCGCGCATCGCGTCCAGGATGCGGAGCTTGTCGTCGACCATCACGTAACGGCGCGCGGGGTAGCGGGCCTCCACGTCGTCGAGCATCTCCTCCTTGTGGATGTAGATCAGGACGTGGCCGTCCACCGCGTCCCACAGGCCGCTGCGCTCCACCTTGCGCGGCTGGAACACCACGTCGCCGTCGGAGAGGATGACGACCGGGCCCCACTGGCGGCAGTGGTCCAGCACGTCGAGCGAGCCGGGGTACAGGCGGTTGGCGAACGGGTAGTTCACCAGGTAGGTGCTGACGGCGAGGAGATTCGGGTCGCGCGGGTGCTCCACGCGAAAGCGCTGCAGCGCGCCCAGGTAATCGGCGTAGCCCAGCTCGGCCCGCAGCTCCTCGAAGGTTTCCCAGTACCACTGCGCCCGCTCGGGGCCGAACGCCTGCATCAGGTGGCGCTTCAGGTCGGCCGTCACGCGGTCGTTGTCGAGCAGGGTGTTGTCCACGTCGAACAGGAACACCACGTCGTGCCGCAGGCTCATCGGCTTCGTCTCCTCACGGTGCGAATCGAACGGACCCGGGGAGGATACAGCGCCGCCACCCCCGCGACCAGACGAGCGCCGGAATGTCCGCCGGATCGATTCCGCGGAACGGGCGGTTGGCGGAGGCATCTGCGAAAGGCCGCCGAGGGAGGGCGGCCTTTCGTGCAAGCATGTTGCGCCGGAAGGAGTAGCGAATGCGGCGGCGAATCTCGGGCGCGAACCGGGCGGTCATCTCCCCGGGGCCACCCCTCCCACGCCGCGGCGCGTCGTCTATCCTCCACGGTTCGTGCGTTCCATCCCGCACCCGATTCGCCGGTGAACGATGAATGCCAATCTGGATGTGACGGCGGTCTCGTTGTTCATGCTCGTGGTGTTTCCGGGCCTGATCTCGATCAACGTCTATCGGCTGATCATGCCGGCGCGGCCGCTGGACTGGACCAACGCGCTGCTCCAAGGCCTGTTCTACAGCACGCTGATTTTCGGGCTGGCTGTGCCGATCCTCTCTATCATGATCTACGGTGCTGACCCGGTGCAGCATCCGGTCCGGTATGCCACGGCCGCCCTTCTGGTCCTGATCGTCACGCCGGTGCTCTGGCCGGTTCTGATTGTCGCCGCATTCAGATCGGGGCGCCTCCCTCGCAGGATCAGGCTCACGTATCCTACCGCCTGGGATTTCTTCTTCGATCGTCCGAAGCCCACCATCGTTCTGGTGCACCTGACCGATGGCGCGCTTCTCGCTGGGCTCTGGGGGCCGGGGTCGTACGCAGGATCGTTTCCGAATGACGGAGACATCTACCTGGAAAAGGTATACGCCACCGGCGAGGACGGGGTTGGAGAGCCGATACAAAACACGCGTGGGGTTCTGCTCCAGAAGTCACAGTATTCGTACATCGAGTTCTTCGAAGTGACCGAAAGCGCCATGGGGGAGGTGGCACGTGGCTGAAAACGACGACAAGAGGTACGAGCGGCGGGGGTTCAACCCGTTCAAGGGAGGCTACACCCCTCTTGCGCCGCCGGGCTATGATCCCGCGACCCACAAGTGGGTGTTCCCGGAACCCGGTGGTGCGAGGAGTGGTGAGTATCGACCTCCGTGGATCGACCAGACCGCCCACGATCGTCGCAAGGCTTGAAACGGAAAGGCCGCCCGGGGGGCGGCCTTTCGCGCACTGCAGGGGTCAGGAGATGCTCAGGAGCCCGCGCCGAGACGGACGACGTTCTCCGCGGCCGGGCCCTTGGGGCCCTCGACGATGTCGAACTCCACGGCTTCGCCCTCGGTGAGGGTCTTGAAGCCTTCCTGCTTGATGGCGGAGAAGTGGACGAACAGGTCCCTGCCACCCTCGTGTTCAATGAAGCCGAACCCCTTGGCGTCGTTGAACCACTTCACTTTGCCGGTCGAGCGGGCCATCTCCTACTCCTGCTGCTGCGTTTGGATGGGGCGTCGGTGCGGCACCTTCCGCACGTTCGACGTGGTTCGCGGGATCGCGCCGGCCCTCGGCGCGTTGGTGGGCGCCCACCCGCGGGCGCACGCCTGTGTGTGCTCTACGGAGCGCGCCTCACGCCCGCGTCGCACCCGCACGCACGCCAGCAAGCCCCCGGGCCGAAACGGCTCGGGAAGCGCGAAGGACGGGCGGAAAGCAGGGGGACGGCACGGGAACGCGGGGAAACGACCGATCTTCAGCGAGCGGAACCAGACCAGCTTGCGGGAGATCCTGGAGAGGCGAGCCGCGCGGGCTCCGGAGCACCGACGGGGGGTTTCCGTCTGGGATGGACCTCTTTATAAGCCCCGGGCAGCAGAATGTCAAGAATTTCGTCAGGTGATTCCCCGACAGCCGGTGGGATGGGAGCACGCAAAACCGTGATCCGCCGCGGAGAATCCGCACGGTTGCCGTGACGGCGGGGAATTGGGACGGGCAGGTGAATCCGCGGCAACCACGGTACCGAGGAGTGCGCGGCCGCCGGGAGCGGGGCAGCCGCGGCGAGGATCGGGAGCGGTGTCGTCGCGCCCACACCACGGGTCATGCGTCTCGCGAGCCAAACCGTCCCGTTCGTGCCACGGGCGTCAAACCCCTAGAACGGCGGTCGTTCACTGGTCAGCAACGCGATGCCGCCGGGCGCGGTGCCGCGCACCGACCCTGGGGTGACGCTCCACCACCGGCCTTCCCCAACCCGAGAGGCGAAGATGAAGAAGCTGAGCCTGGACCACCTGAACGTGAACTCGTTCGAGCCCGTCGCGCCGCCCGCCAAGGAGGAGCGGGCGAAGGAGGAGGGCACCGTGTACGGCTTCAGCGGGGTGTACGGCCCCGACTGCCCCAGCCAGTGGCCCAACTGCAACCGCGTCACCGGGTGACCGGCCGCCGCCCGCGGCACGGCAAACGGCGGGGGAGACGATCGTCGTCTCCCCCGCCGCCGTTCGGCCGGCTCAGTAGCAGTACGAATGGTCCACGTACCGCTTGCGGCCCGACGCGGTGTAGGTGTAGCAGCCGCCGCGCGGGCCCGTGTAGTAGCCGCGCGACGACGCCGACGACCGCCCGCCGCCGCTCCGCTCCGGCCGGCGGCTGGAACGCGACGCGGACGACCGGTGGGCACGGCGCACCGGGCGGCGGGGAGCGGTGGCGCGCGGTCGCGTGCCCGCGGCGGAGTAGTCGTACACCGCCACGTCCGCGTTCCCGGTGGAAAGGCGGCGCTCCGCGGCGTACCCCGACCGCCCGGAGTACTCCACCGCGCACCAGCTGCCGCCGCCGTAGCCGCAGCCGCTCACCTGCACGGCGGCACCCGCGGGGATGGTGGTGACCAGGGCCGCGGTGGGCCGGGGCTCCGCGCGCATGCGCACGGAGCCGGTGGCGTGGCGCGTCTGCGCGACGACTGCGAGCGGGAGGAGCGTGGCGAGTGCGGCGGCCAGCAGCGGTGCGTGCTTCATGCGTCCTCGGGAGAAATGGGTGGGTCCGCGCGGAAAGTTCCTTCCCCCGCGAGCGGTTTCCGTTGGACGGACCCGGACC
>DASSME010000360.1:0-12547 GCA_035689035.1 Longimicrobium sp.
GCAACCCACCTTGCAGGCGCGCCGACCACGTGGGCCGGGCCGGCGCGCTTTTCACGTTTCGTGTTCCGGGAGTCGGGATGGTGATCGAGAAACTTTCGCGCGCGGCGCCGGCCGCGCTCATGGTCGCGCTGGTGGTCGCCGGCGCGGCGCCGCTGGCGGCGCAGTCGCACGGGAGCGTGGCGGACACGTCGGTGTTCGCGCCGCTGCAGCTGTGGCCGTCGCCCGGCGAGATCCGCACGGGGAGCGGGGCGCCGGGGGGCCGGTACTGGCAGAACCGCGCGGACTATGCGCTGAGCGCCACCCTCGACACCGCCGCCAAGACCGTCCGCGGCGAGCTGCGCCTGCGCTACACCAACAACTCGCCCGACACGCTCCGCTTCGTGTGGTTCTACACCGAGCAGAACGCCTTCCGCAGCGGGTCGCTCAACTCGTACTACTTCCCGGCCGGCTCGCGCTTCGGCGCGCGCGGGTTCGAGGGGGGCGACGTGATCGACCGCTTCAACCAGGTGAACGGCAACCGCTCGGCGCCGCTCAAGCTGCGCGGGCAGGAGACGGTCACTAAGGTCGACCTGGCCGAGCCGCTGGCGCCGGGCGCGTCCACCACGTTCGACATCGCCTGGCACTTCGCCGTCCCCGAGCACGGCGCCGACCGCATGGGGCGCGACGGGCCGCTGTACGAGATCGCGCAGTGGTACCCCCGCATCGCCGTGTACGACGACGTGCGCGGGTGGAACACCGAGCCGTACCTGGGCCAGGGCGAGTTCTACCTGGAATACGGCGACTACGACGTGAGCATCACCGTCCCCGCCGGCTACATCGTCGCCGCCACGGGGATGCTGCAGAACGCGCAGGAGGTGCTGACGCCCGCACAGATCCAGCGGCTGGACCAGGCGAAGACCAGCGCCACGCCGGTGCACGTCGTCACCCTGGCCGAGCTGCAGAGCGGCGCCGCGCGGCCGCGGCGCACGGGGACCATGACCTGGCGCTTCCGCGCCGAGAAGGTGCGCGACGCGGTGTGGGCCGCCAGCCCCGACTACATCTGGGACGCCAGCGGCTGGAACGGCGTCCTGGCGATGGCCTACTACCGCCCGACGGCGATCGACCCCTGGCGCGACGCGGCCGACCAGAGCCGGATGTCGATCATGGAGTACTCCGAGCGCTGGTTCCCGTACCCGTGGCCGCAGATCAGCGCCGTCGAAGGCCCCATCAGCGGGATGGAGTACCCGATGGTGGCGATGGAGGCGCACAGCGACGACGTGTACGACCTGTACAACGTGGTCACGCACGAGATCGGTCACATGTGGTTCCCGATGATCGTGGGGAGCAACGAGCGCGTGCACATGTGGCAGGACGAGGGCTTCAACATGTTCATCAACACCTTCAGCGAGGCGCGGCGGTACCCGCAGAAGGGCGACCAGATGGCCCGCGCCATGGTCGAGCGCCAGCTGATCGAGCGGATGATGGCGGGCGGGGGAGACCTGACCATCGAGACGCCGCCCGACCGGATCGAGCCGCCGCTGCTGGGCGCGGCCGCGTACTACAAGCCGAGCGTGGGCCTGCAGCTGCTGCGGCAGGAGATCATGGGCCCCGAGGCGTTCGACGACGCCTTCCGCACCTACGTCCGCCGCTGGGCGTACCGGCACCCGACTCCGGCGGACTTCTTCCGGACGATGGAAGACGCGGGCGGGCGGCGGCTGGATTGGTTCTGGCGCCCCTTCTTCCTCGAGAACGCGCGCTACGACCAGGCGATCGAGGACGTGGGCGTGAGCGGCCAGCACCTGACCGTGACCTACGGCAACCGCGAGCGCGGCGTGCTCCCGATCCGCGTGCGCTTCACCTTCGCCGACCGCACCACGCAGGACTTCCTCTACCCCGGCGAGGTGTGGGGCCTGAGCCAGCGCCGCTACGTGCGCGAGTACGACTTCGCCAAGCGCGTCACCCGCATCGAGCTGGATCCGGACGAGCGCCTGATCGACGTCAACCGCGGCAACAACGTCTGGAACTCGGGCTCGTAAAGCCTTTCGGCAGATGAAGATCGGAAGGGTCCGCGGCACGTGCGCCGCGGACCCTCGCGCGTTCCAGCGCTCGCGACGGCGGACGATACCGTTTGTGGGAGATGACTGTGCATTCTGCACCCACCCGCCGCCTCGCCATCCTGAGGCTGACCACGCACTCGCCGCGGCATGAGCGAGCGGTCGCAAGCCGAAGGATCTGTGGCCGGTTGGCGCGAAAAACCCAGCGGTAGCGCACCGTCGGTCACAGATCCTTCGCGCTGCGGCCATCGGGACATCCGCGGCAGAGGCGTGGTCGCGCTCAGGATGACGAGCCATGGGGGACCGGCTCGAATACACAGTCGATCATACAAGCCGGTATGAGACCCCCGTCAACCGTGCCGGTACGACCGATGGATTGCGGAATCGGCCTGATGCCATCGTTTCCCGACGCACTCTTGTGGACGCGGCGCGACGGATACACCTTTGATGCGGCGCTTCCATCGCGCCCTCACCCCTCCACTCGTTTCCCCCCGGAGGCCGCCGATGCCGTTGTCCGTCGAGCAGATCGAGGTCGCGTCGTTCGAGACCACCGCCGCCGAGGCCGACGCCGTGGCGCAGCCGTGGTACACGGCGCCCGAGCCCAACTGCTATTCGCCCTTCTGCATCCCCACCGCGCTGCCGGACCAGTGCCCCGAGACCGGCACCGTCGCCGCCTGATCACCCTTGCCCGGAGGCTCCCCATGACCATCTCCTTGGACCAACTCCAGGTCACCTCGTTCGACACCACGGCCGAGCCGGTGCCGGTGGCCGGGCCCGCCACGCCGCTTCCGGTGTGCGACTCGCCGCTGTGCGTGCCGAGCTGGAACGGCACCTGTCCCGAAGCCGGCTGCTGACCGCCCATCACCCAAGGACGCCATGCCGACCCTGGACCCTGGCGCGCTCGCCGTCACGTCGTTCGAGACCGCGGGCATCGACCCGATCGCCAACAGCGACAACTGCATCTCGCCGCTGTGCATGACCGAAGACCAGGCGTGCACCACGCCCTGGTGCCCCAAGCCCGAGCCCGTCACCGGCTGACGAGGCGCGGGCGCTCCATCCTTTCGACCGGAGAGAGCACGATGAAGCTGAGCCTGGAAAACCTCGACGTCACCTCGTTCCGCACCACCCGCGCACCCGCGGCGCCGTCGGCGCTCGCGACCGCCGGCGAGGATTGCTTCTCGGCTCCGTGGGTCTGCCCGCCCAAGACGATCACCTGGGCCGCCGCCGAGTAGACGGCCAGCGACGGTGAAGTGCGGTGGAGGGCGCGCGGCGGCGTCGCGGGTCCTCCCGCTTCGTGCCGTTCCCCGCGCCGCGCATCGCGCCCGGCGCCTCCCCTTCACGCTGGAGAAAGCCCGGATGAAGCTCAACCTGGAGAACCTCGCCGTCACCTCGTTCCCCACCGCCGACGCGCCCGCTGCCGCGCCCGCGGTGCTGAACACCGGCGAGGACTGCTGGTCGTTCCGCATCTGCATCACCACCACGGTGTAAGCGGTCCGGAAGACGAGAGGCGGAGGGCGCGAGGGCAATCCGCGCGCCCTCCGCTCCCTCGTTTCCGCACGTTGCCCGGCGGCTCGGGCAAGGCTTTGCGGGGTCGAGCCGTGGCGCGTACGTTCACCCCATGATCGAACTAGAAACCGACGAGGGTATCGTCACGCTCCGCCTGGCGCACGGAAAGGCCAACGCGCTCGACGTCGAGCTCCTGGAAGCGCTGATCACCGCGCTGAACGAGCTGGGCGACGCGCGCGCGGTGATCGTCACCGCGGGCGGATCCATCTTCTCGGCCGGCGTGGACCTGTACCGGCTGCTGGAGGGCGGCGAGGCGTACGTGCGCCGCTTCTACCCGCTGCTGAACGAGTTCGTGCGGGCGATGGTGGCGTTCCCCGCGCCGCTGGTGATCGCGGCGAACGGCCATGCGATCGCCGGCGGAGGGGTGATGGTGCTGGGCGGCGACTACCGGCTGATGGCCGAGGGGAACGGCCGCGTGGGGACGCCCGAGCTGCTGGTGGGCGTGCCGCTCCCCGCCGCGGTGCTCGAGGCCGTGCGCGCCGCCCTCCCGCCCGAGCGCGTGAACCCCGTGCTGTTCATGGGCCGCACCTACCCGCCCGCCGAGGCGCTCGCGGCGGGGCTGATCGACGAGGTGGTGCCCCCCGATGCGCTGGCCGCCCGGGCGCGGGAAGTCGCCGAGCACCTCGCCTCCATCTCGCCCGCCGCGTTCCGGCTGACCAAGCGGATGCTTCGCGCGCCGGTCCTGGAGCGCGTCGACGCTTCCGCGGCGCTCGACGTTCAGGCGCTGGACGTCTGGCTCTCGCCCGACACCCACGCCCGCATCCGCGACTACCTCGCCAGGACGGTGCGGAAGTAGCGCGGCATCGGGCGATGGTGTGCAAAAGGCCGCGAGGGCGATCCTCACGGCCTTTTGGTTGCGGCGGCTTCTTCGCGGCGGGTTGAAACCCGCCGCTGGAACTGCGGGAAATCCGCCTTCCCGGATTGACTGGTACAGCCCGGAAATGTCTCAAGCCGCGTACGCTCCGGCGCCAGCTTGGGGGACCGGCGGGATCAGCCAGCCGGCGCATCGGGCAGCTGCCTGGACAGCAGCCATCGGTAGATCCGCTCGTCTGCGTAGGCCCGGCGCGCGGAGCCGACGTGGTCCTCCCCCTCGTCTTCCCAGATGCGCGCACCGTGGGGAGCGGCGCCGCCCGCGGGGTGCAGCCGCAGCGCGTCGATGAACGCCCCCTTCTGCCGCCGCGCCAGGTTGCCGAAGGAGAGCCAGACGGGCGCACCGGGGTCCTCCACCGGCACCCGCGTGGGGTCCACGGCCCAGAGCGCGGCCCACCGCCCCGCCAGCAGCAGCCCCACGTCCCACACGCCGTTCCCCCCGTAGCTGAACCCGGTGAGAAACGTCCGCCGCGCGTCGCCGCCGTGCTCGCCGCGCACGCGCTCGATGACGTGCCACACGTCGTCCGCGTGGCGGAACCAGTGGTCGCCCGCCTGCGGCAGCTGCGGGGCCACCACGATGAAGCCGCGGACGATCGCCGGGTTCCCCGCCCGCAGCGGCCCGTGCCGCATGAGCGCCGCGCGGATCTCCATCGGCGCCGCCTCGTCGTAGCCGTGCAGGAAGCAGAGCACCGGCCACGGACCGTCTCCTCCGTCTGCGGGCACGGAGAGGAGGTACCGCAGCGGCCCGTCCTCGATCACCCCAGGCTCGTTCTCGTCGCTCATCGACCCCGTCATCCGTGACTGAACGAAGCGGCGCGCCCCTCACGAACCGTGCCGCGGAAACGGTTGGCGTGGACGTAAGCGCCTGTTAAATCATGGGATGGATCGACCCTCTTCCCATGGAGTTTCTGTCCGGTTGCCCCCTCCCGTTCGCCTCGTTTCCCCGGCCCGACGGCTTCCATATCCGCCGAAGTGAGCGGGGGACTGACGTTCCGGCGAGAAAAGGGTTATATTTCACCACTGAACTAACGACGGCGTGCTCAGCCGCGAGCCCGCCGTCTTCGTTTGTACAGAGCCACGGACAGCGGCAGCCGCACGGCCGGAAGGCACGCGGATCTTGACCGTGGTCCATGGGGAAAAGAATGACGTTCGATCAATTGAACCTGCACCCGAGCCTGCTGAAGGCGGTGCAGGAGATGGGCTTCACCAAGGCCACGCCGATCCAGCAGCAGTCCATTCCGCCCGCGCTCGAGGGGCGTGACCTGCTGGCCTGCGCCATGACGGGGAGCGGCAAGACCGCCGCCTTCCTGCTGCCGATCCTGAACCGGCTGATCGGCCTGCCGCGCGGCAAGACGCGCGTCCTGGTCCTGTCGCCCACGCGCGAGCTGGCGGCGCAGATCCACGAGCACTTCACGCAGCTGGCCCGGTACACCGAGCTGCGCGGCGCCGCCGTGTTCGGCGGGGTGGGGATGGGCCCGCAGGAGCAGGCTTTCCGCCGCGGCGTGGACGTCCTCGTCGCGACGCCCGGCCGCCTGCTCGACCACCTGCAGTACGCCTACGCCTCGCTCGCCAACGTGGAAGTGCTGGTGCTGGACGAGGCCGACCGCATGCTCGACATGGGGTTCCTCCCCGACATCCGCCGCGTGCTGAAGCACGTTCCGAGCAAGCGCCAGACGCTCTTCTTCAGCGCCACCATGCCGGCGCCGATCGTCAAGCTCTCGCAGGAGATGCTGGTGTCGCCGGCGGCCATCAACATCGAGCGCCGCTCGCAGCCCGCCACGGGGATCACCCAGGCCGCCTTCCCGGTGAAGGAAGACCTGAAGCCCGCGCTCTTCCTGGAGATGCTGCGGCGCAAGGAAGTGGGCGAGGCGATCGTCTTCTGCCGCACCAAGCACCGCTCCAACCGGCTGTTCGAGGTGCTGGAGCAGGCGGGGATCAAGGTGGCGCGCATCCACGGCAACCGCAGCCAGAGCGCCCGCACCGACGCGCTCGAGGGCTTCAAGAACGGCCGCTACCGCGTCCTGGTGGCCACCGACATCGTGGCCCGCGGGATCGACGTGGAGGCGCTGGAGCACGTGGTGAACTTCGACGTGCCGCACCAGCCGGAAGACTACATCCACCGCGTGGGCCGCACCGCCCGCGCCGAGGCCACCGGCGAGGCGTACACGCTGGTGAGCCCGGAGGAGGAGAAGGACTTCCGCGACATCGAGCGCGCGGTGGGCAAGCAGATCCCGCGGCGCACGCTGCAGGGCTTCGACTACAACGCCCGCGCCACCGAGCGCTTCGAGGTGCCGATCGGCGAGCGAATCAAGGAGATCCGCGCGCGCAAGGCGGCCGACCGCGAGCGCGCCAAGGCCAAGGCCGACGCCCGCGCCCAGCGCGAGGCCGAAGAGGCCGCGCGCCGCGACGGCAAGGCCCAGCGCCCGGCCTCGCACTCCGCCCCGCGGCGTGACGGCGAGCGCCCCGCGCACCCGCACGGCCCCCGGCGCGAGCCGGCGCTGGCCGGCGCGGGAGCCGGCAACGGCGGCGATGGGCGCCGCCGGCGCCGGGGTGGCCGTGGGCGCAGCGGCGGGGGCGCCCCCCGCCAGGGCTAGGAAGGGATGGACCCGGCCGCCGTGCTGCTGCGCCACCGCTCCACCCTGGAGCGTGCGCTGCCCGCGGCGGCCGTGCTGCTGACGATCGCGGCGGTGCTGGCCGGCTTCCTGGTGGAGGCCGGGCCGGCCCGCCGCTTCGTCGTCTTCTACCTCGCGCCGCTGGTGCTCGTCTTCCCGCTCTGGGCGCGCGCCCGGCTGCGCACGCTCCCGGCCCACCCCGGCGGCCGCATCGCGCTGGACGCGGCGGTGGTGATCTTCGCCACGCTGCGCACGCTCACCGGCGCGCTCCCGTTCAGCGGCCACATGCTCTTCCTCACCTACTCCATCCTCACCACGCGCGTCCGCTGGTACCTTGCCGTCGCCGCGCTGCTGATCGCCGAGACCACCTGGTTCAAGCTGGTCGTGTGGCACGACCTCGCGTCGTGGAGCATCGGCCTGGCCGCGGGGCTCGCCTGCGCGGGCGTGTACGCGCTCCTGGGCAGATGGAGAGCTGGGGATGAGCACGCCGCCGCCGCGCGACGAGATCCACGCGTGCAGAACCACATCCGGTAATCTCTTCACTGGACCGAAGACGAGAGGGAGCGGCGCATCCATCCGGGTGCGCCGCTCGCTTTCACGTCATCGCATCGCAAGGCTCAGAATGTTTCCTTGCATGGTCGCCCCGGAACGGTCATCCTGTTAAAGAATGCCGAAGCTCCTTTCAAACCCCAGAACGGGAGGTGCATCTCCTCTGCGCGTTGGTCGGGCCGCGGTCCCTTTATCCGGTTCCCGCCTTTCATGGAGGAAAGCCACGATGCGCAAGCTGAAGCTGGACATCGACGCGCTGCGGGTGGACACGTTCGACACGCAGCCCGAGGAGCGGAACGAAGGCACGGTCGTCGGCAACGGCTCGTACCACGTCACCTGCGCCAGTTGCTTCGGTAGCTGCTATACGTGCGTGAGCTGTAAATTCACGTGTGATTTCTCGTGTGGTGTGCATTCGTGTCCGGTCACCTGCGGGGAGACGTGTCCGGCCACCTGCCCAATGACGTGCTCTTTTTGCACGGTGAACCAAACGTGCCCGGCCACCTGCCTCCACACGTGTGCGTACACGTGCAAGCTGACGTGCAGCTACACGTGCAAGGAGACGTGCCGATACTCGTGCAACGAGACGTGCACGCTCAATCCACACATCTGCCCGGGCTACTAGCCCGTAATCGGACTGCGTGAACCATCACCGCTCGCCCGGGATCACTCGTCCTGGTGCTCGCGGATCAGCGCCTCCAGGTCCAGCCGGTCCGAGGGAGTGGTGTTCACGGAGAGCACGCGGCGCATGTAGGCCAGCGCGCGCCTGTTCTCGTCCGCCGAGATACTGGCGACGCAGTCCGCCGGGACGTGGATGTGGAAGTCGCGCATGTGGGCGTCGCCGGCGCTGAACAGCACGCACACGTCGCCGCTGAAGCCGCACAGGATGATCCGCCGCGCGCCCAGGTAGTCGAGCAGGGTGTCGAGCGTGGTGGCGTAGAACGCCGAGTGCTTGGGCTTCAGCACGAAGTAGTCGTCGCGGCCGGGCTTCAGCAGGCGGGCGACGGACTTGCCGCGCACGTCGTCGCCCACCGCGTGCTCCACCACGTCGTGGAAGTCGCTGCGCCAGCGCCCCCAGTTGTCGTTGCAGTAGATGACGGGGATCCCGACCTGGCGCGCCCGCCGCTTGAGCGCGGCGATGCGCTCCGCCGCGGGAAGGGCGTGCTCCACCAGCCGCTCGCCCCCCTCGAACTCCATGTCGTTGATCACGTCCACCAGCACCAGCGCCACCGGGCAGCTGTCCGGCACGTTCCCGTGCAGGTCCTGGTTCTTGACCGGCGTCCCTTCCGACATCACGCTCCATTCGCAGTGGGTTGATCGCTGACGGGCCCTGATGCAAATGGCGCACACAGCGGCCACCAACCTCGCACGGACCATGCTAAGTGCTGGACTGTTCGCGATTTGGAATGATCGTTGCCGCGCGCTGCCGTCCGTTTTCGACCGCGCGTTCGAAAAATGGGACCGAAGCATGCAGTAAAACCGCCGTGCGCGGGGCGGCCGCTGCCACGACCCGTTCCGCGCGGGGCCCGAAGGCCGGCAGGAACGTGGGTATTGGCTTGGCGGCTTCGGAGAGGTAGAATGGGCCCAGGCGGGGCATGGCGGTCGAACGAATCACACTCAGACGGCAGGTACGCGATGGCGCGGGAATCGGGGACGGTGAAATGGTTCAATCCGGAGAAGGGGTACGGCTTCATCACCCGTGAGAACGGGGAAAAGGACGTCTTCGTCCACCAGAGCGCGATCCAGGGCGGCGGGTTCCGAACGCTGAACGAGGGTGAGCGCGTGGAGTTCGAGGTGGTGCAGGGCCAGAAGGGCCCGGCCGCCGAGAACGTGGTGCGGCTCGACGCTCCTGCCGGTGGTGAGGGCGGCGGTGGTGGTGGTGGTGGGTACGGCGGTGGCGGCGGTGGTCGTGGCGGCGGCGGCTACGGCGGTGGTGGTGGCGGCCGTGGCGGCGGCGGGTACGGCGGTGGCGGTGGCGGCGGCGGCCGTGGCGGCGGTCGTGGCGGCGACTACGGCGGCGGTGGTGACCGCTGGTAAGGCCCGCGCCGCGTCACCTGTAGACGCGGGAAAGCACGGGGACCGCTGATGGGTAGCGGTCCCCGTGCTGCTTGTTCAGGGCTGCACGTGCTGCGAGCTGCGGACTAGCTCAGACGTCGTAGCGGCGCATGGCGCGCTTGCGGTCCTTGTGGCGGCGCCGCTCGGCGGCCTTCGCCTTGGCCTTGCGCGCCTCGCTCGGCTTCTCGTAGAAGCGCTTGCGACGCATGTCCTTGAACATCCCCGAGCGGATCATCCGCCGGCGGAACTGCTTGAGCGCCCAGTCCAGCCGGTCGGTCTCGGCGAGCTCGATCTCAACCACGCGCGGTCCTTTCGGAACGGGAAAGCGAAAACGGCCGGGAAGGCAGGCCATCTGGTGGCCGGCCCCCGGAACCCTGACAAGAGACAGGCAATATAGCACCATCTCTCGCTTTGCGGGAGTGTCTCGCCTCGGGAAAATTCAGCGGCCCCCCTCCCATGGCCTTCGCGCCGGCATAACTCGTTGCGGTAAAGCAGCTTGGCTCCACGTACGCCACCGTCTTCAACCCGCAACCGGCACGTCCCTGTCGCGCGGCGGCCGGGGGTTGATCGGGCCATCTCCTTTTCCCACCGCGCGTTGAGTACGGAGCGTGCAGTAGCGCAGTAGCAATCGATGGAAGGGCGGGCGACCGGCACGCGTGAGGGGATGATGAGCGCAGCGATGGACGAAAGCCACGAGACGGGGCGGCGGCCGGGGCGGCGCCCGCTGCTGGCCGGCGTGGAGGTGCGGCACGAAGACCTGGAGCAGCCGGCGGGGCTGCACGCGGCCGCCGTGGTGGTGCGCGTGTCGAGCGTGGTGGTGGCGATCCTGGCGCTGGTGCAGTTCGCCGCGTGGTGGCTCGACCGGCCGCCCGGCGGCGCGGGGGTGGGGCTGCTGGTGGGCGACACCATTCGCCTGATCGTCCTTGCCGCGCTGCTGTGGGCCGCCAGCCAGCTGATCGAGCTGCTGGTGAAGAGCCACTACGACATCCGCGCCGGCCGCATCCTGCTGGCGCGGCAGACCTACATGCTGCGCCAGATGGGCGTGGCCAGCGGCCACCTGCGCGAGGAGGAGGGTGGGCTCGACCGCCGCGCCGACGACGATTCCGCGGCGCGCGACCGGTCGTGAGCACGTGGACGGGCGCGACGGCGTTCCCGTCGGCCCAAGCACCAGGCGTGGACCCGGGATGAGCGGGGATTCGCGGAAGGGAGCGGAGCGGAACGATCGCCGGCGGCGCGGGGCGCGCGCCGGCGCGGCGGTGCTGGTGGGGTTGCTGCTGTCGCTGGGCGGGCCCCAGGGCGTGACGCAGGCGAACCCGTTCGCGGGAAGGCGCCTGTGGGTGGACCCCGCCTCGCCCGCGCGGCGGCAGGCGGACGCGTGGGCCCGCTCTCGCCCGCGCGACGCCGCGCTGCTGCGCCTGATCGCCGAGCAGCCGCAGGCGATCTGGATCGGCGACTGGGTGCGCGACCCCCGCCGCGAGGTGGACGCGCGGATGAGCCAGATCACCGGCGCGGGCGCGCTCCCCGTCTTCGTGGTCTACAACATCCCCCACCGCGACTGCGGCCTGTACTCGGCCGGCGGCGCGCGCAGCGGCGACGACTACCGCCGCTGGGTGATCGGCTTTTCGCAGGGCCTGGGGCGCCGCGCGGCGGTGGTGATCCTGGAGCCGGACGGGCTCCCCTCGCTGGACTGCCTCCCCGCGCGCTTCCAGGACGAGCGCTACGTGCTGCTGCGCGAGGCGGTGCAGACGCTCCGCGCCGGGGGCGCGGCGGTGTACATCGACGCGGGGAACGCCAACTGGAAGCAGCCGCCGGTGATGGCCGACCGGCTGCGCAAGGCGGGGATCGACCTGGCCACGGGGTTCAGCCTGAACGTGTCGAACTTCCACGGCGAGCAGCCCAACATCGCCTATGGGACGCAGCTGAGCCGGCTGGTGGGGGGCAAGCACTTCGTGATCGACACCAGCCGCAACGGCCGCGGCGAGCAGGTCGTGCGCGACTGGTGCAACGCGCCCAACCAGGCGCTGGGCCGCGCGCCTACCACGCGCACCGGCAACTCGCTGGTGGACGCCTTCCTGTGGATCAAGACCCCCGGCCAGAGCGACGGCACCTGCCACGGGGGCCCCCGCGCCGGCGCCTGGTGGGCCGACTACGCGCTGGAGCTCTCCCGCGCCGCCCAGGCGCTGGGGAGCTTGGCGCCGCGGTAGCCAGATCAGATGCTGTAGGTGCGGAAGGCTGCCACCACGATCGGCTTGGCCCAGTCGGGAACTTCTTCCAGGGCGCAGAATTCGATGATTTTCCCCTCGTTCATCGACAGGATCAATCGTGGTGACGGACCACCTGGTGTGCGCGGATCGCCTTCCGCGCTGTTGTCGAAGACTCGCAGCGCGGTGAGCTTCGGAAGCAGCCTGATCAGGTTCGCCCGGCTCCGCTCGTAGCGTTCCCTGATCTTTGCGGTGGGGATGTCGTGCCCTCCCGCGGCAACCCGCGCCTTCACGCGGGCGATGTGGAGTTCCGGGCTTTCGAGGCCGACGAACCATACCCGTACGGCGAGCCCGCTGTCATGTGCACGTTCCAGGAGAGAGGGAATCGTGTTCCCTCCCAACGTCGTCTCGAACGTGAAATTCGTTCGTGAGGTAATCGCATTCTGCAGCCGCATCTTGCCCGGCGTCCAAGCAAGCCCGTTCGCCTCCTCCACAGTCAGGCCGGGGTTGGTTTCGCGGAGCGACCTTGCCCATGCATCCGGGTTGAAGTAATCGAGCCGCTCGTTCTTAGTCCTGTTCTGGATTTCGGCACCGAGCAGGCTGCTCTTGCCCGCCCCGTTGACGCCGGCGAGCACGACAATCGCGGCCGCGGTGCCTGGCGGTT
>DASSME010000361.1:0-4573 GCA_035689035.1 Longimicrobium sp.
CCGCCCTGCTGGCGCTTTCCGCCTGCGACCTGGTGAAGGTGGAGCGCACGCCGCGCGGGTTCTACACCCAGCGCGACCCCGCCCGCATCGACCAGCAGGACGCCGCCAGCGAGGTCCGCGCCCGCGTGCGCAACTTCGCCGACGAGCTGGGGCGCGGGAACCGCGGCCGCGCCCTGTCGGCGCTCAACCCCACCGACGACGTGCTGGTGATCGGCGCCGACCAGGGGAGCGGGGTGGCGCGGATCGGGCTGGGGGGGCTGGCACAGGCGCTGGACAGCATCGTGGTCCCCGCGCCCGCCGTGGCCCGCACCACCGACCTGCGCGTGCAGGTGGGGCTGCACGAGAACACCGGCTGGTTCAGCACCCCCATCGCCTTCCTCCCCATGCGGCCGGGCACGCCCACCGAGTGGCTGCGCGCCTCGGGCGTATACGCGCAGGACCGCGGGGAGTGGAAGCTGGTGCAGCTCCACCTCTCGCGGCCCTTCGTGGCCCCCGACAGCGCCGGGGCGGACAGCGCGCGCGCCGACAGCGCCCGGCGCGACAGCGGCGTCACCCGCCCGGATTCGTCCCGTTCTGCGCCGCGAGCGAATCGCTCGCGGGGATAGAGCCGGGGGGCAGGCGGATCACCTCGGGCTCCTCCCCCCAGTCCGCCGGCCGGGTCATCGGCGCATAGTTGATCCCCGGCTGGAAGCCCAGCGGCTCGCGCACCGCCCGGTCGTAGGTGCCCTGGTCGATCGTTCGCGACTCCAGCATCCGCTGCAGCACCTCGTTGCGCCGCGCGCCCACCGCGCCGGGGCTGGCCTCGGGGTTGTTCACCCGCGGCGGCATCAGCATCCCCGCCAGCGTGGCCGCCTCGCCGGGCGTCAGCTTGCGCGCGTCCTTGCCGAAGAACTCCTCGGCGGCGTGCTGCACGCCGTAGATCCGCCAGTCGCCCGCGCGCCCCAGGTAGATGCGGTTCAGGTAGTACTCCAGCATGGCCCGCCGCGACAGCCGCGCCTCGGTGAGCGGCACCATGAAGGCGCGCCACGCCTGGTCGCCGGGGCCGCGGCGCAGCCGGTGCACCTGGCTCACCAGGTCCACCGACAGCCGCGGCCGGTCCTGCCGGCCGTAGGGCGACAGGCGCTGGAACGAGCTGGTGTCCACCACCGCCAGGAAGGCGTTGGTCACGTACGGCGGAAGCTGGTTCAGCCGCACCCAGTCGGGCCGGCGCAGCGCCTGGCGGTACTGGCCCAGGATGCCGCGGTCCAGCCGCTGGCTGGCCAGGAAGGCGAAGATCCCCATCCCCAGCACCACGAAGGCGCCGATCACCAGCAGCAGGACCAGCGACGCGCGGTGCTCGCCGCCCAGGCGCCGCCGCTCGGGGGTGTCGCGGGTCCACTTCCCGGTCTTGGGCGCGCCACCCAGCGCCTTGGGCTTGCTCTTCCTCAGCTTCACCTGGTGTTCCGGCTCCCGATGGCGGGCGTGGTGTACAATGGTCAGCGGACAGGCGCCCGAGGGGGCAAAAACTATTCCCCGCACGGCCTTTGCGCGAGGTGCGCGGTTGCGTGGGTCCCACGCCGCCGTTAGCCTTCAGCCCGCGCGGACGCCCTCGTCCGCGCGTCGTTCTCCAGACCCAGGCAACGTTCCGGCAACCCGTGGAGCAGAACTACTTCCGCCGCGGCTTCGGCCTCCGCAAGGAGATCGAGCCGATGATCCGGTCCGAATACCACAGCGCGCTGGTCGACCGCATCCGCGCCCAGGGGTACCAGGCGTGGTTCGGCGAGCCGCACCAGCGAGTGACGGTGCGCCTGGCCGAGGAGTTCGGCTTCTGCTACGGCGTGGACCGCGCGGTGGACTACGCCTACGAGACGCGTGTCAAGTTCCCCGACCGGCGCGTCTTCCTGCTGGGCGAGATCATCCACAACCCGCACGTGAACCGCCGGCTGACGGAGATGGGGATCGTCTTCCTGCAAGCCGACGCCGACGGCCGCTTCGACTTCTCGCTGCTCCGCGCCGACGACGTGGTGATCCTCCCCGCCTTCGGGGCCACGGTGGCCGACTTCGAGCGGCTGAAGGAGACCGGGGCCGTCCTGGTCGACACCACCTGCGGGAGCGTGCTCAACGTGTGGAAGCGGGTGGACCAGTACGCCCGCGACGGCTTCACCGCGCTGATCCACGGCAAGCACTACCACGAGGAGACGCGCGCCACCGCCAGCCAGGTGTACCGCTGGCCCGAGGGGCGCTTCATCGTGGTGCGCGACATGGCCGAGGCGCGGCTGGTGATGGACTACCTGGAGCGGTCGCCGGGCGCGCTCACCCGCGAGCGGTTCATCGAGCACTTCCGCGAGAAGGCGTCGCCGGGGTTCGACCCCGACCTGCACCTGGAGCGGATCGGCGTGGCCAACCAGACCACCATGCTCTCCGGCGACTCGCTGGCGATCGCGGCCGAGGTCGGCCAGTCGCTAGCGCGGCGCCACGGCGGCGAGCCGGGGTACGACCCCGCGCAGCGCTTCCGCTCGTTCGACACCATCTGCTCGGCCACGCAGGAGCGGCAGGACGCGGTGGTCAAGCTGGTGACCAACCCCGAGACCCGGCCCGACGTGATGCTGGTGATCGGCGGCTACAACTCGTCCAACACCAATCACCTGGCGGTGATCTGCGCGCGCCACGCGGTGACCTACCACGTGGCCGACGCCACCTGCATCGACCCCGAGCGCCATACCATCCGCTTCAAGCCCAGCGGCACCCCGGCCGACGCGCCCGAGATGGAGGCCGAGGACTGGCTTCCCGACGGCCCGGTGGTGATCGGCCTGACCGCCGGCGCCTCGACGCCCAACAACAAGATCGGCGAGGCGGTGGAGCTGGTCCTGCGCACCCGCGGCATCGAGGCCGGCATCGCCCTCGCGGCGTAGGGCACACGGTTACAGGCGGTACGGAACCACGAACGCGAGCCTCATCTTCTTACCGAATCCGGGATATACCGTGGTTGGGTCACACGGAGCAGCGGAGAAGAACGGAGCAGCGGAGAACTGCGATTTGCTTGCAGTTCTCCGCTGCTCCGTTGCCCTCCGCTGCTCCGTGTGACCCATCCCCCTAGCCGGTATCACGGCTGAGTTTCCGGATCGGAATACAAATCCGTCGCACCCCGCGCCTCCGCGCCGCGGTCACCGCATCTGCACCACCGCTGCTTCCGCCGTCCCCACGATCTCGGGGAAGATCTCCCTGAACACGGCGAAGATCTCGGGGTCGAACGAGCCGACGTCGGCCTCCATCAGCTCCAGCGCCTCCCGCGGCGAAAGGCGGCGGCGGTAGCTGCGCGCGGTGGTCAGCGCGTCGAACACGTCGGCGATGCGCAGGATGCGTGCGGATAGCGGGATGTCGTCGCCCGAGAGGCGGTCGGGGTAGCCGTGGCCGTCCCAGCGCTCGTGGTGGCTGCGCACCATCGGGCGGATGTCCCAGGGGAACTCCACCGGCGCCAGCATCTCGTCGCCGGTGACCGGGTGCCGCTCCATGATCGCGCGCTCTTCCTCGGTGAGCCGGCCGGGCTTGTTCAGGATCTCCTCGGGGACCTCGGTCTTCCCCAGGTCGTGCAGGAAGGCGCCCATCCGGAACCACACCATCTCGCGCTCGGTGATCCCCACCTCGGCGGCCAGGCGGCAGGCGTACCCGGCGACCCGCTCGCAGTGGCCGCTGGTGTAGCGATCCTTGGCCTCGATGCTCTCGCCCCAGAACCGCACCAGCGACAGGAAGTCGTTCTCGAGCTTGTTGATGCGCTCGTTGATGTCGTCCTGGTCGGGGCGCGCCTGCAGCCCGGTGAACAGCGCGTGCGCGCGGTTCAGCGCCTCCAGCGCCTCGCGGTTGCGGGCCTGCGCCCGCAGCACCAGCGCCAGCTCGCGCTGGGTCTCGGCCTCGAGCAGCTGCTCGCGCCCGCGCGCGATCTCGATCGCCTGGTTCAGGTGGATCTCGGCCAGGTGCAGCTTGCCCGTTTCGCGGTAGATGATGCCGTAGAACTTGAGCGCCTCGCCGCGGCGGGTGTGGTCGTGCAGGCGGCTGGCGATCTCGAACCCCTCGTCGCAGCTCGCGCGCGCGCGGTCCGGCTGGCGCAGCGCCAGGTACAACTCCGTGCGGTTGATGTGGATGGCGCCGGCCGTGACGATATCGCCGATACGGTCACAGATCTCGAGTGCCAGCGTGAAGTGCCGGTCGGCCTCGTCCAGGTTTCCCAGGTCGATGTGCAGCATGCCGAGATTATTGAGCGCCCGCGCGCACCCGCGCTCGTACCCGGCCTTCTGAAGATGGTGCAGCCCCGCACGGTAATGCTCGAGCGCCGCCTGGAGGTTGCCGCGGATGTTGTCGAGGATCCCGAGGTTCTGCTCGATCTCACCGACCACCCGCTCGTCGTGCGCCGCAACCGCGTGCTCTCGGGCCAGCGAATAGGTGCGCTCGGCGCGTTCCAGGTCGCCCATCTCGTGATGCAGGATGGCGATCCCGTTCCACGCGCGGGCGGCACGCCAGCAGTCGTCGCGCAACTGTGCAAGGGTGGCCGCCAGCTCCAGCATTTCGAACGACTCCGGCAGCGCATCGGCCTGGCGAT
>DASSME010000362.1:0-14972 GCA_035689035.1 Longimicrobium sp.
CGCATCTCTGGGAGACGCGAAGTCTCCCCGCCCTGAAGGAGGCAGAAAGCCATGGAGAAGAACGAGGTTCCGCCGCGCGCCGACCCGATGCGCCCCGGCATCCGCCGCGTGCTGCGCCCGGTGCCGCGCGGGCCGATGGTCCTGCTCGACGAGCCGCCGGCCGCGCCCGAGGGCGTGGAAAGCGGCGAGGGCCGGCTGCTGAGGCCCGCGGCCGCGTGCCCGCGCTGCGGCGCGCGCCCGGCCATGCGGGTGACCGCGGCCATGGTGCGCGCGGTGGCCGGGATGCCGGCCGGCGTGCGGGTGGCCACGTACCAGTGCCAGCGCCGCGGCTGCGGCGCCATCTATGACATCGGGGCGGGCGCGTACCTGCGCGCCAGCTGAGCCCCCATTGCCGCGGCGGCCTCCCTCCCCGCCGCGCGACAACCACACATCCAAGCGGCAGCCGGCGGACGCCGGCCCACGACCGTGACCGGCGCGGCCCAGGAACGGGCGCCCCGGAGCCCCGCGTGCGCGGCGTTCAGCCACGCGGGAGAATCCGCAGCGCGCGGGAGGAACGATGGAACCCGTTTACCGTGACGTGGCGTCGCTGGCGCTCGGCGTGGCGCTGCTGCAGCGCGGTGACACCACCGCCGCGGCGCAGCCTCCGACCGATCCGCTGCCGATCCCCAGGGGCCGTGAGAACGATCCGCTGAGCACGGTGGGGCTGGCGCTGCTGGCGTACGGGCTGGTGCAGCTGCTCAGCAAGGTGGTGGACAAGCTCCCCGTGTGGCGCGCCGGCGGCGAGGCGGCGGCGGGGAGCACGGCGGCGGGCGGCCCCGCCGGCTTCAACGTCGAGGACCGCAAGCGGCTGGAGCGCGTGTACGAGCAGGCCGTGGCCGACCGCCAGCGCCTGGAGCGGCTGGAGGAAGCGGTGCGCGAGCAGCTCACCGTGCACCAGCGTCTGATCGGCCAGGCGCTCGACGACCTGCGCGAGGTGCACGCCAAGCTCGACAACGTAAGCCGCAAGCTCCGCGCGCTCTGGATGCGCCTGGGGCGGCGGAAGAAGGATCGGGGATGAAAACAGCAGAAACAGCAGAACAAGTGCGTAAGTGCGTAAGTGCGTGAGTGCGTGAGTGCGTGAGTGCGGCGATGGAACCTCTCGCAGTCGAAGTCCGCGGAGGCGGACTGTGCGCAGTCGTAGCGGCGAGCGGCGAGTTCACTCGCATCTTTCCACGCCGGATCCGATCCCGGGTCCGCACGATCCCGCCAACCGCCTGCCTGATTAGCTCCCTCTGCCGGCCCCCTCCCCCGGCTCGCCAAGGCTCGCCGACCCCTCTCCCAAAAACTACCTGGGGGAGGGGTCGCGTGTTGATGGCCGCGCGCCCGGGAGTGGTCGGCGGCGGGAGGCACGTCCGCGGGCGGCGCCGCCAGTTCAACGCCGAGGACAGCAAGCGGCTGGAGCGCGTGTACGAGCAGGCCGTGGCCGACCGCCAGCGCCTGGAGCGGCTGGAGGAAGCGGTGCGCGAGCAGCTCACCGTGCACCAGCGCCTGATCGGCTAGGCGCTCGACAACGTGACCCGCAAGCTCGCGCGCTCTGGATGCGCGTGGGGCGGCGGATGAAGGATCGGGGGTGAACAGCGAGCAGGTGCGTGATTGCGGAGGTGCGAAGGGGGGGCGGGGGGTGCGTCAGTTAGGGAGCGCGGTGGGGCGGCCGCGCGCGAAATGCTCCAGCAGCAGGCGGTGGATGAATATGTAGCCAGCCCCCACTTTCTGCAGCAGCACCATGTCCACGCACTCGTCCAGCCAGCGCTGGGTGTCACGCGGGAGGATGCCCTGCGCGCGCAGGATGGTGACCAGGACGGCGTGCCGAACCAGGTCTGCGCCGCCGTACCACAGGAACGCGAAGAGGAGAACGGCGGGGGTGGCGCGCAGCGGCGGGCCGGCCAGTTCTCCGAGGTGCGCGCGAAGCTCGGGCACACCCTCTTGCATGAGCGTCAAGATCACGGTGGTCCCCGTGATTCCGGCCATAACCTGCAGCAGCGCTCCGCTGGCCAGAAGCACGTTCCGCAGCAGGATCCAATGCGTCCGCGCGGCCACGCGCTCGCTCTGGATGTCGGCGCGGCGCAGCCCACCGATCGCCATTCCTGTCAGGTAGCCGAGCAGGAGCGTTCCGGAAACCAGCGCTGGGTACGAGTCGATCGTCCCCGGGCCGAGCGCCTCGATCACCAGCTTCATCAGCACGGCCAGTATCGCGGCGATCAGCGCGCCGGGGACGCCGCCCCCCAATGCGGCACGCCACGACCACTCCAGCGGCGCCTTCAGCAGGATGTCGGCGTCGGCACGGCCTTTCCCGCCGCTCACCTGCATGGTGACCGCGAAGAGCGCCCCCAGCGCGGTGCCGTAGATGAGCAGCTCGGCCCATTCCCGCCCGGCGTTCACAGCCGCCGCGGCCAGGGCGCCGAGCAGGAAGTACGCGGCTCCGGACCCGTAACGGGTGCGCACCGGCGAGCGGGGCCGCGACGGCGGACGCGAGAGCCGCCACGCGTCCATCAACCCGGCCGCGGTGCCTGCGGCCATTCCCCAGGCCAAGAGCCACCCGGACGCGAGGACGGCTCGCGAGGCCGGCCGCGCGTCGAAGATCAAGGCGAACACGAGCCCGCACAGGCCCAGCATCAGCCCCGCCAGCGTTCGCGTGACCAGCGCGTAGAGCGCGCGGGGCCACGGGTCCAGCCAGTCGGGCTGCACACGGTCCAGGGCGCACACCGTCTGCCCCGCGTGAAGCATCCGCTCCGCGATCGCGGAAAGGTGGCTGCGGACCTCCCGCTCCACCAGCGGCGCGGCGCGGCGTGCAACCATCCGCGAAACATAGCGCGAGAAGATGTGGTCTTTGCGCCCGTCGCGGTGGTCTGCTCCTGACCGGGGCGTGGCGGGGTCCGGGCCCCCATCCAGATAGGTGAGCGCCAGGATGCTGAGCATCAGCGGCGTTCGGGCCAGCGCGCGAAGCTCGTGGTCGCGGTCCATTTCGCCAGCCAGCGCGTCGAGCCGCCCTCCCGCCGAGGCGAGGTACGCTCGCACCTGCGGGTCGGAGAGCGGCTCCAGGCGCAGCGCGGCGTTGAACTTCAGGCGCGTTCCCAGCTCGCGGTATTCGTGCGTGCGGCAGCAGAGGGCCACGCCGGGAACGGTGTCTTCGGCCAGATGGTGGTGCAGGGCGTCCACGAAGCCCGGGCGCAGCTCGGCCTCGATCTCGTCCAGCCCATCCAGCAGCAGGAGGAGGCGGTGGCGCGCCAGCAGCCGGCGCCCCATCCGCTTTCCCACCCGGTAGCGCGCGTTCAGCTCCTCGAGCACCCACTCCCTGAACCCGGCGAAGCGTGACGACCAGGTGGACAGGTTCAGCACCACCGGCACCAGCGCGCCGTCCTGGCCGTCCATGGCCGCTCGGGCGTAGTCGCGCGCCAGCTCCAGCAGGGTGGTGGTCTTTCCCGACCCCGGCTCGCCCAGGATCACCAGCAGGTAGTGCGCATCCTCGAAGATCTCGCGGACGGGCCGGGCCGGGGGGATCGCCTCGGCCTCTTCAGGCGGGACCTCGACCACGCGCGCCCAGGGCTGCTCCACCCCCTCGGGGTCGTCGGTCTTGCCGAGCTCCACCAGGGTGGCGTGGTGGACGGAGCGTTCCAGCACCCCCTCGATCCAGAACTCCCACGTCTTCTCGAGCAGCACCGCAAGCACCCGCTCCTCGGCACGGTCGGAGGGCCGGATGGGGGCCGGGAGCTGGTAGATGTCGCCGGTGGCTGTGAAGGTGTGCCCGTGGCCGCTCACCTCCTGGGCCACCCGCGGGGGCTGCGGGGTATGCATCGGGGCGGTCAGCCGGGGCGCTGGATGTGGATGTCGCCCGTGCCGCTGAAGGTGTGGCCGGAGCCGCTCACCTGCTGGTTCACCGTGACCGACGGCCCTCCGCCGGCGGAGAGCGCCTCGGCGAGGGCGCGCGCCTGCCCCAGGAGCTCGGGGTCGCGGTCCGCCCCGGCGGCGGCGACCTCCTCGTGCACCACCGCCGCACGGGCAGGTGACGACGGCTGCGCCTCGGCCGCCTCCACGGCGGCGGCGATCCGGCTGTCGCGGCCGAACTTGCGCGCGATCAGCCCCTTCACACCTTCATACGCGTCCTTTACCAGCGGCTCGGAGAGCTTCTGCAGCGCCGCGATGATGGACGTGGTGACGGGATCCATGCGAACCTCCAGCGGGTCGGGACGGCGGGGCCATTCTCTTGACGAATATACGGTTGCTGTCCCGCCGGTGGTTAGCATCTTCGCCGCGCGCCCTCGACGAACGTCTCCCGTGTCGATTCTCGTCGACGGCGGGTGCTTGCGCGCCGCGGCATCGGGCGCGCTTTTAGCAGGCGTGCGGCGCCGGCGCGCTCAGGCTGTGCCCTGTCCCCTTTCCCCTGTGCCCTGCGGTTTGCGTGAGGGATGCGCGCCCGGAGGGCCGGGACGGGCGGAGGGCGGCAGTTTGCCCGCAGCCCGGCCCGGCGCCGTTGGCAACGGCGGTATCGTTGCCTACGGCGCGCGCAGCCCGGCCCGGAGCGCAGCGGAGGGACACGCCCGAACACGCGGTTGCGTTGCCGTCCGCAGGTCCGTCGGCGCTGGACCATCCACTCACCCCTGCAACTCACTCGGAAATCATGGCCAGACAAGGCGAGGCGCTGGCGGGGCGGATCTCGCTGGACGAGCTGGAGCGCGCCATCCGCGGCGGCGAGATCGACACCGTGGTGAACGCCATCACCGACATGCAGGGGCGGCTGATGGGGAAGCGCATCACCGGCGACTTCTTCCTGGAGAGCGGGCGCCACGGCACGCACTTCTGCACCTACCTGCTGGCCACCGACATGGAGATGGCCACCCCCGGCGGCTACAACCTGGCCAACTGGGAGACCGGCTACGGCGACTGGCTGGCCGAACCCGACTGGTCCACCCTGCGCGCCATCCCCTGGCTGGAGAAGACCGCGCTGGTCCTGTCCGACGCGAGGGACGAGGCTACCGGCGCGCTGATCCCGATCGCCCCGCGCACCATCCTCAAGCGGCAGGTGGAGCGCGCGGCCGAGCTGGGGTTCGCGCCCAAGATGGCGAGCGAGCTGGAGTTCTACGTGCTGAAGGAGACGTACGAGCAGGCGGCCGAGAAGGGGTTCCAGGGGCTCACCCCGTTCGGGTGGTACAACGAGGACTACCACCTGCTGCAGGCTACCAAGGCCGAGCCGCTCTACCGCCGCTTCCGCAACGAGATGACGGCGGCCGGCGTGCCGATCGAGTTCAGCAAGGGCGAGGCGGCGCCGGGGCAGCACGAGGTGAACATCCACTACTCCGACGCGCTGGAGGGCGCCGACCGCCACGCGCTGTTCAAGCACGGGGTGAAGGAGATGGCGTGGCAGAGCGGGAACGCCGTCACCTTCATGGCCAAGCCCGACCACCGCTGGACCGGCAACAGCGCCCACGTGCACATCAGCCTGTGGGACGCGCGCGGCGAGCGGAACGTGTTCCTGGAAGAGGGCGCCCAGCCGTACGGGATGAGCGCGACCATGCGCCACTTCCTGGGCGGGATGATGCACTGCGCGCGCGAGCTGGCGTTCTTCATCGCCCCGTTCGTGAACAGCTACAAGCGGTACGCGGTGGCCAGCTGGGCGCCGGTGAACATCGTGTGGGGCCGCGACAACCGCACCTGCGGCTTCCGCGTGGTGGGCGGCGGCCCGGCGCTGCGCGTCGAGAACCGGCTTCCCGGCGGCGACGCGAACCCGTACCTGACCTACGCGGCCATCATCGGCGCGGGCCTGTACGGCATCGAGCACCAGATCGAGCCGGGCGACGAGTTCCGCGGCAACGCCTACACCACCACGGGCCATCCCAAGGTCCCCCGCGCCCTGTGGGAGGCCGCCGAGCTGCTGGAGAACAGCACCCTCGCCCGCGAGATCTTCGGCGACGACGTGGTGCACCACTACGCCAACGCCGCCCGCGTGGAGCAGGAGACGTACGACGCGGTGGTGACCAGCTGGGAGCGCGAGCGGTATCTCGAGCGGGGGTGAGGAACCGCAGAACGGGTGCGGGAGTGCGGGAGTGCGGGAGTGCGGGAGTGCGGGAGTGCGGGGTGGGGAGATGCAGGCGTGCGTGCCCTCCGCGCCGCGGCCCCCCTCCCCGGCCCTCCCCCCGCAAACTGCGCGGGGGGAGGGGGAGGACAATCTGATCTGCGCTAGTAATTCCGCAGCGCACCAGCGGTTGCAAGCCACCTCTCCCGGTACGGGGGAGGTGCGAGCCTAAGCGAGCGGAGGGGGCGCGGCGCGGAGGGACCGCACCGCCGCCTCTCCTCGCGTCACCCTCTCCCCCCAGGTTGTTTTGGGGGGAGAGGGCCGGGGAGAGGGGGGCCAGCCGCGGCATGCACGATCACCGGTCCATCCACTCGGAACCTGAACGCTTTGGCCTTATGCGCGTAGCAGTCCTCTTCGGCGGCACCAGTGCGGAGCGCGACGTATCCATCGCCAGCGGCGGGCAGGTGGTGAAGGCGCTGCGCGAAGCCGGCCACGACGTGATCCCCATCGACACCGCGCGCGGCGCGCTGAGCCCCGCCGAGGAGCAGCGGCTGCTCACCGCCGGCGTGGCCCCCGCGCCGCCGTCGGACGACGCGCTGGCGATGGTGCGCGGCGGAAGCCAGGGTGGGCTCCTCTCCACCGCCGGGCTGAACGACGTCGACGTCGTCTTCCTCACCCTGCACGGCGGCACGGGCGAGGACGGGACGATCCAGGCGCTGCTCGACCTGGCCGGCGTGCCGTACGTGGGGAGCGGCCACGCCGCGAGCGCCGTCGCGATGGACAAGGACCTCTCCAAGCGCCTCTTCCAGGCCGCCGGCATCCCCACCGCGCACTGGCTGATGGCGCCGGTGGACGGGGCCCGCGTCCAGGCCGAGCTCGGCTACCCCGTGGTGGTGAAGCCGAACAAGCAGGGCTCCACCGTCGGCCTCACCGTGGTCAGGCGCGCGGAAGCGCTGGAAGACGCGATCGGCGACGCGTTCCGCTACGACAGCGAGGTGATGCTGGAGCGCTTCATCCCCGGCCGCGAGCTGACCTGCGGCGTGCTGGGCGACCGGGCGCTGGCCGTGGGCGAGATCGTCCCCCGCCGCGGCGAGATCTTCGACTACGAGAGCAAGTACCAGCACGGCGGCGCCGACGAGGTCTTCCCCGCCGACCTGCCGCCGGAGACGACGGAGGCCGTCCGCGACTTTTCCCTGCGCGCCCACCGCGCCCTCAAGCTCGACGGCTTCAGCCGCGCCGACTTCCGCCTGGACGCGGAGGGCAACCTCTGGATCCTGGAGGTCAACACCCTCCCCGGGATGACCGCCACCAGCCTTCTCCCCCAGTCCGCCGCCGCCGCGGGGATCCCCTTCCCGGAGCTGTGCGACCGCATCGTGCGGATGGCGCTGGAGAAGCGGCGGTAGGGCCCTCTCCCCCCGCCCCCTCCCCCAAAAAACTACCTTGGGGGAGGGGGAGACCAGCTTCGGTTCGCTTCGATAATTCCGCAGCGGGCAAGCGGTTGTGCGCTGCCTCGCCCGGTTCGGGCTGCGAGCCTGAGCATGCGGAGGGAGCCCAGCGTGCAGTTCACCACCGTCACCTCTCCAGGGCCCCCTGCCACGCCAACACCGCGGCATGAGCCGCCATCCGCTGGCCCCACGATCGTCCCTCCCCTGCAGTTCGGGGGAGGGACAGGCGCTCTCAGGCGCCAGGGAGAGGGCCCCGCGGCGCCCCCGGAGCGCGCCGCGGTGGTGCCCGCGGTGCCCTCGCACTGCTGTTGCATCTGCACCCGCGCGGCACCCGATCGGACAACCCGAACCCCAGCGACGGAACGGCGACATGCGGCTCAAGGACAAGGTGATCTTCGTGACCGGCGGCGGCAGCGGGATGGGGCGGGTGGCCGCCGAATCGTTCTGCCGCGAGGGCGCGCGCGTCGTCGTCGCCGACGTGACCGAGGACGCCGGCCAGGCCGCCGCCGACGCCGCGAAGGCCGCAGGCGGCGACGCCTTCTTCGTGCGCTGCGACGTGTCCAAGGAGGCCGACGTGAAGGCGGCGATCGAGGCGGCGACGGAGCGCTGGGGGCGGCTGGACGTGCTGTACAACAACGCCGGGATCATGATGGAGAAGGACCACTCCGTGATCGACACCGACGAGGCGGCGTGGGACCTGACGCTCGGCGTGAACGTGAAGGGGATCTACTTCTGCTGCAAATACGGGATCCCGAAGATGATCGAGGGCGGGGGCGGAAGCGTGATCAACATCGCGAGCTTCGTGGCGCTGGTGGGGTGCAGCGTGCCGCAGGACGCGTACACGGCCAGCAAGGGCGCGGTGATCGCCCTCACCAAGTCGCTGGCGGTGCAGTTCGGGCCGCAGGGGGTGCGCAGCAACGCCGTGTGCCCCGGCCCGATCGAGACGCCGCTGATGACCGAGTGGCTGCTGAAGGACCCCGAGGCCAAGCAGATCCGCCTGGCCCGCAACCCCACCGGCCGCTTCGGCCGCCCCGAAGACATCGTGAACTGCGGGATCTACCTGGCCAGCGACGAGAGCACCTGGACCAACGGCGCCGTGATCGTGATCGACGGCGGCATCAGCAGCAACTACTTCTGATGCCGGCGTCTCCCCGGGCGGCTGAAGCCACGGCTGCGACGGCGGAAAGCCTCGCAACCCGCGAGAGGCTCGCGAGCCGGCCTCGCTTCGCCCCCCAGCCGCGGAACCGAGAGAAGTGCTCCCCTCCCCCGCGAAGTGCGGGGAGGGGCGGGGGAGGGGGCCCGCCGCGGCCGCGCCTGGGCCCGTCGCCACACACCGCAACCTCGTCCACGTCACCCTCATGAGCCGCCCGCGCATCGGCCTGGCGCCGTGCTTTTTCCACGCGGACCCGCAGCGTCCGATCTTCAAGGGGAAGACGCTGCTGTACCTGGAAGAGTCGCTCTCGCACTGGCTGCAGCGGGCGGGGGCGCTGCCGTACATGCTCCCCACGCCGGCGGGCGACGTGACGGCCGACGAGCTGCTGGCGGGGGTGGACGGGCTGGTGCTGCAGGGCGGCAGCGACGTCTGCCCGGGATCGTACGGCGAAGAGCCGCTGCGCCCCGAGTGGTGCGGCGACTCGGTCCGCGACCGGTACGAGATCGGGCTGGTGCGCGCGTGCATGGCGGCGGACAAGCCGGTGCTGGGCGTCTGCCGGGGGATGCAGGTGCTGAACGTGGCGCTCGGCGGCACCCTCTGGCAGGACCTCGCCACCCAGAACCCCGCCTGCCGCACGCACCGCGACTGGGACGTGTACGACGCGCTGAGCCACTACGTGCGCATCGACCCCGCCTCGTGGCTCCGCGCGTGGACGGGCGCGGGCGAGACCGCGCGCGTGAACAGCGTGCACCACCAGGGCGTCCGCGCGCTGGGCGAGGGGCTCGTCGCCGAGGCGGTGAGCGCGGACGACGGGATCGTGGAGGCGGTGCGCTACGATCCGGCCGGCGATGGATCGCCCGACGCCGCCGCGCCGTTCGCATACGGCGTGCAGTGGCACCCCGAGTTCCAGGACGAGGCGGACGGCGCCCTGCTGGACGGCCGCCCCGTCCTCGCCGCCTTCCTGCGCGCCGTGGAAGCCCGCCGCGCCGGCGTCTGAGCACGAAAAACGCACTCACGCACTCACGCACTCACGCACCCGTTCCCGAACGACGGCCGACGCACCGAGAGAAAGTCGATGCTGCAGATCATCAACCCCGCCAGCGGCCGCCTGCTCGAAGAGCTGGACGAGGACACGCCCGAGTCGCTGCGGCGCAAGGCGCAGGTGGCGCGCGGGTGCCAGCCCGGGTGGGCCGCGCGCCCCGTGGCCGAGCGCGTGGCGTGCGCCCGCCGCTTCGGCGAGCTGCTGGCGGCGGAGAAGGACGCGCTGGCTTCGACGCTCACCAGCGAGATGGGGAAGCCGCTGCAGCAGTCCGTCAACGAGCTGAACGCGATGGCGGCGCGCATCGACTTCTTCGTCCAGAACACCGAGGCGGCGATCGCGGACGAGGTGGTGCAGCGCGGCGGCGACGGCGCCGAGGAGCGCATCCGCTGGGAGCCGCTGGGCGTGGTGGCCAACATCAGCGCCTGGAACTACCCGTACTTCGTGGGGAGCAACGTCTTCCTTCCCGCGCTGCTCACCGGCAACGCGGTGCTGTACAAGCCCAGCGAGTACGCCACGCTCACGGGGCTGGCCATCGCCGACCTGCTCTACCGCGCCGGGGTGCCGCGCGAGGTGTTCGCCACCGTGGTCGGCGGGGGCCCGGTGGGCGCGGCGCTGCTGGAGCAGCGGATCGACGGCGTGTTCTTCACCGGCAGCTACGGCACCGGCCGTAAGATCGCCGAGGCGGTGGCGGGGCGGCTGATCCGCGTGCAGCTGGAGCTGGGCGGCAAGGACCCCGCGTACGTCTGCGACGACGTGGACCCCGCCGGCGCCGCCGCGGCCGCCGCCGAGGGGGCCTTCTACAACGCCGGCCAGAGCTGCTGCGCCGTCGAGCGCGTCTACGTCCACCGCGCCATCGCCCGCGCGTTCACCGACGCCTTCGCCGAGGCCGTCCGCGGCTACCGGGTGGGCGACCCGATGGAGGAGGGAACGTACGTCGGCCCGCTCGCCCGCAGGCAGCAGATCGCCGTCCTCCAGGAGCAGGTGGACGACGCGGTGAGCAAGGGCGCCACGCTCCTCTGCGGCGGCAGGGCGATCGAGGGGGAGGGATCGTTCTACGAGCCCACGGTGCTCGCGAACGTCACGCACGAGATGAAGATCATGCGCGACGAGAGCTTCGGCCCCGTGATCGGCATCATGGAGGCGGCGGACGACGACGAGGCCGTGCGCCTGATGAACGACACCGAGTATGGGCTGACGGCGGCCGTCTACACCGCCGACCGCGCGCGCGCCGAGCGCATCCTCTCGCGCGTGGACGCGGGGACGGTCTACTGGAACTGCTGCGACCGCGTGTCGCCGCGCCTGCCGTGGACCGGGCGCCGCCACTCGGGGATCGGATCGACGCTGGGGACGATCGGCATCCGTGCCTTCGTGCAGCCCAAGGCGTGGCACTTCAACCCGGCGTGCCCCGTGGCGTGAGGCGGGGCGCTTCGTCGGCCGGATCGCCTGGAGGTCCGCCGCACCCGGTCAGGGCGCCTTCAACAGCGGATACGGATTCAGGTCGCGCCCGTGCCACCAGCGGTTGGGGTCGGTGACGGTGTACACGCCGAAGTGCAGGTGCGGCGCGGAGGCCTGCGCGTTGCCGGTGTGGCCCACGTAGGCGATCGCGTCGCCCTGCCGCACCAGGTCGCCCTCCTTGATCCCCGCGCGGTAGCCGCTCAGGTGGGCGTAGAAGTAGATGGTGCTGCCGTCCAGGTCGCGCTGGTAGAGCGAGATCCCGCCCAGGCCGCTGCTGTCGCGCTTCACGATCACGCCGGTCGCGGCGGCCAGCACCGGCGTCCCCTCGCGCGCCATGATGTCGATCCCCAGGTGCGACCGCCCGCCGGACCGCGCCGCGCCGAACGAGTCGCGCAGCTCCTGCCGCCGCACCCCCGCCACCGGCACGATCAGCCGCGGCGATTCGCCCACCACGCGCGTCGGCCGTGGACGGAAGGCGATCACCATCTCGCGCCCCGACGCGGCCAGGTAGACGGCCAGCGCCAGCCCCGCCGCCGCCTCGGCGAGCGCCGCCGCGATCCACGCCCGCCGCCAGGTGATCCGGATGCGCATCGCATCTCCCGAATGCTCGTGATGCGCATCCGCAAAAGCACGAAGCGAGCCGACGCGTACTTCCGCGCCGGCTCGCCGGCCGTTCTGAATCGATTCCTTCACTCCCCGCACTCGAAGGGGATCGTGGCCGTGACGGGCGTGGAGGGCGTCTGCCCCTGGATGCGCGCGGAGAGGCGCAGGCGGCGACAGCCGGTGCCGTACAGCCAGAAGCCCACGTAGGTGTGGCCGTTCCGGTTCATCACGCTGGTCTCCTCGGCGCGCTGGAAGACCTGGTGCCCGTTCTCGGTCACCGTCAGCTGCACCTTCCGTTCGGGCACGTAGCTCCCCGCCTCGCCGCGCACGTCGGCGATCACCAGCAGCTGGCCCGACGCGCCGCCCGCGCCTCCCTCGCCGATCACCGTGTTCCACAGCGAGATCGGGTGAGCGATGATGTCGTCCGAGAACGTGCCCTGGTTGCTGTAGAACAGCTTGGCCTTGAGCGCCAGGCGGTACGCGGGCGTCTGCTGGCGGGGGCGGGCGTAGAGCGCGCCCGCGGCGGCCAGCGCCAGCACCGGCACGGCGGCGAACAGGATGCGGCGGCGAATCTTCATGCGGCGATGATGGCGAGGGTGAGGGCGGGTTCACGCCGGGCGGATGCGGCACCGCATGCCGAGGGCGGCGAACGGGCTCGATCGCTCCAGTGTGCGGAACCCCCCGCCACGGGCGCAAGCGGTTAGCGGCCGGCCGAGACGCCGACGATACGAACCCGCCCTTGAAGTCTGCGAAGGCGGTGCGAAGGCGGACTGCGTGCCGTGGTAGCCGCGACTTCAGTCGCAAACTCCCAAGCGCAAACTCGCACGCGCAAACTCCCACGTGTACACGGCCGCACCTCGCACGATCACCCGGCGCGCGCCACCCGCCACCCGCCGTCCAGCAGCGGCACCGTGGCGCACGCGGGCCCGCCGTCGCGGCCGACGCCCCCGAAACGCGCCTCCAGCACCGCGCCGGCCTCGGCGAGCGCCGCGTCGACCAGCTCGCGGGTGATGCCGGACAGCTTCACCTTGGCGCGCCGCTCCCACCGCGTGCCCGCCTGCCCGGCGCGCGTCCCCGAGTTGACGTAGACGAAGCGGTCCGCCGGCGTGCCCTGCGCGAACTCGCCCAGGAAGTTCGGCCGCCCGTCGCGCTCGCCGACGCGGACGGTGAAGTCGAACACGATCGCGTCCGCCGTCCGGCGGGTGGGCGGCAGGAGGCCGTCGCGCCCCCGCTGCACCGCGAACGTCACCTCCGGCGGTGGACCCACGACGGTGATGCGGAGGGGAAGCTCGGGCTCCATCTCCACCCTCCGATAGAAGTTCAGCGGCGGCGCGGCGGCTGCAGCGCCTCGGCCACGCCCAGGAAGCGCCACGGCGGCAGCACGATGCGGTCGCGGTCCACCCGGCCGGTGGCGAAGAAGGCGGCGACCAGCGCCTGCACCGCGTCGTCCGGCAGCAGCTCGTGGCCTCCGTTCTCCACGATGACGGTTTTCGCGTCGGCGAACCAGCTTCGCGCGCGTTCGGCGTTGGCGGGCGGCGTGCGGTCGTCCAGCGTGCCGGTGATCAGCAGCGCGGTGGCGGCGATCGGCGTGCGCGGCGGCGTGGGACGCGCGCCGGGCGTGATGCCGATCCGGCGGCAGAAGGCGGACGATTCCGGGACGTTGTCGAACACCTCGCCCAACGCCGACCGCGCCGCCAGCCGCAGCGCCAGCCGCTCGCGCGCCTCGGTCGCCGGCGCAGAGCAGTACGCCGTGCGGCCGAACAGCGACCCGCCGCCGGCCGCCAGGTCACGGTAGATGCCGCCCGCCAGCATCGCCAGCACCCGCGTGTCCCCCGCCCGCAGCGTCGCGACGAGCGCCGGAAGCCGCGGGTCCGACAGGCGCCCGCCCACCAGCGCCTCCAATCCGCCGCGCCCCACCGTCAGCGGCACCGAGTCGCCGCGCGCGCCGGCGACGGTCACCCGCAGCGGCGCCGCGTCCACCTGGCGCAGCAGGCCGGCGACAGACGCGCGCAGGTCCGGCGCCAGCGCGCGGGCCACCGAGTCGCGCGCGGCGGCGGCGCTCACGGCGGCCAGCACCGAGTCCATCGCCGTGGGCGTGCGGATCGCGTCGTCGGGCGCCATGACGCCTTGCAGCACCACGCGGTCCACGCGGCCGGGAAAGCGTCGCGCGTACTCCAGCGCCATCCGCGTTCCGTAGCTGAACCCCAGCAGCGAGATGCGCGGAACGCCGAGGTGGCGGCGGATCGCTTCCACGTCGCGCGCCACCTCGGCCACCGAGAACAGCTCCGGCCGGATGCCGCGGGCGCGGAACGCGGCCACGCACGGCGCGTACGCCGCCACCAGCGCGTCCGCGAGCGCCTGCTGCGAGGCCAGGAAATCGGCGTGGGGAGGTGTCGCGGCGGCGCAGTCCAGCCCCGGGCGCGACATCCCCACGCCGCGCGGGTCGAGCAGGATCACGTCGGCGCCGGCGCGCAGGCGCTCGAACAGCGCCCAGTACGGCGGCACGCGGCCGATCGCGCTCCCGGGCACGCCCGGGCCGCCCATCAGGAACACGATCGGGCTCCCCGGCGACGCCGTCCGCGCCGGCAGCCGCAGGTACGCGACCTGTACCGTGGCGGTGTCGCCCGCGCCGCCCCAGCGCTGGCGGATGGTGAGCGTCGTGAGCTCCGCGTCCTGCGTCCGCCCGTGGAACCCAACGAGCGAGTCCGCCACCGTCGCGGCGGTCGTCGACAGCCGCGCGGCTTCCTGCGCGGATGCGAATCCCGGCACGGCGGCGGTGGCGGCGGCGAGCGCCAGGACGATGCGGCGCGATCGGAGGGTGACGCTGCGCATGGGGGCGGGGCCTTTGCGGAGGGTGGAGCGCGGCAACGGCGGAGAGCCGCGCTCCATAACAGATGTCTCGTTGCAGCCTGGGGTTTATCGATGCGTCATCCGATCATCATGTCGACATCATACCGGACCCAGGTAAAGACGTGCGCTTCGAATGTTCGGTTCCGAGTTCCGTCTATAGATCCTTCGGCCTGCAAGACGTTACAATGCCGCAGGTTATGGCGAGGTCGGCCTCAGGATGACATCGTCCGTTTTCATCCCGAAGCAATAGTATCCACGCGGTTCCGAATCAGGCCCACTGCTCCCAACCGAGTGGCATGCCCGCCGCACGCAGTTCACCCCCTCCCCCGCGACGCGCGGGGAGGGGCCGGGGGAGGGGGCCCGCCGCGGCCGCGCCGG
>DASSME010000363.1:0-2517 GCA_035689035.1 Longimicrobium sp.
CCTGCCCCCGCCGATTCACCCCTCGGAGAGTACCAGTTCGTTCCGCCTCCCATCATCTACTAAAAAGATAGTTGACACCGGCGGCTGATCCGTTTACCATCTACTATAGTTTTAGTAGATGGACGCCGGAGCACTCTCAACAGCGGCCACGGCGGCCGGGGAACGGGCGGATGATCGCGCACTGGATGGTGTACTGCGTGGCCGTGGGCACGCTGCTCTCGGGCGGCGCGCTGGCGATGGAGAAGGCGCTGCGGCCGCTGGGGCGGCCCACCCGCTGGGTGTGGGCGGGCGCGGTGCTGCTCACCCTGGCCCTCCCCGCCGCGGCGCGGGCGCTCGGCGCGATCCGGCCGGGGGCGGCGGGCGGCGGCGCGGCGCTGGTGCCCTCCACGCTCACACCGGACGTCGGGGCGGCCCCGGCGCGGCGCCCGCGGCCGTGGCTGCTGGACGCGCTCGACCCGCAGCGCCTGCAGACGCCGCTCGCCGCGCTGTGGGCCGCCTCGTCCGCCGCCGCGGTGCTGGCGCTGGCGGGGATGGCCGCCGCGCTCCACCTGCGCCGCCGCGCCTGGGCCGCCGCCACGGTGGACGGCGTCCCCGTCCTGGTCTCGGCCGACGTGGGGCCCGCGGTGGTGGGCCTGCTGCGCAGCCGCATCGTGCTGCCGCGCTGGGCGGTGGACGCCGACCGGCACGGGCGCGCGCTGGTGCTGGAGCACGAGCAGGAGCACGTGCGCGCCGGCGACCCACGTCTCCTGGCCGCCGCGGTGGCCGCCGCGGTGCTCACGCCCTGGAACCCCGCCGTGTGGTGGCAGCTGCGCCGCCTGCGCCTGGCCGTGGAGGTGGACTGCGACGCCCGCGTCCTCCGCCGCCGCGCCGACGTGCACGCCTACGGATCGGTGCTGCTGGAAGTGGGGCGGCGTGCGTCCCGTACCCGTCTGGCCGCGGCCTTCGCAGAACCCGTATCGACCCTGGAGCGGAGAATCCGCATCATGACCGCACCCCGTGTACGCCGTCCCCTCCTGCGCGCCGCCGGCTTCGGCACCCTGGCCCTGGCGCTCGCCGCCGCCGCCTGCGAGGCGCCGATGCCCACCATGCAGCCCTCGCCCAGCGGCACGCGCCGGGTGGCCGGCGCACCCGGCACCTTCGCCAGGTCCCCGCTCACCCCGCGCGCGCTGCTGGAGCAGTATTACCCGCAGGTGCTGCACGACGGCATGGACGAAGGCGAGATCATCGTCTTCGTGCTGAACGCCCAGGGCGGCGTGGTGTCGCACGATTACCTGAAGCCCGCGGGCGACGGCGGCGGCGATGGCGGCGTGAACGGGCAGATGGAGGCGGCGACGGGCCGCTACGCCAGCCAGATCGGCTCGGTCAACGTGATCAAGGCCCTGCCCGGCGAGATGGCGCGCGGAGCCGTGCGGATGGTGCTCGTGCAGCTCAAGGACGGCGGCGCCTCGCCGTCGCGCACCGGCGGCGCCACGTCCGGCGGCCGCCGGTGACCGGTGGAACGGGCCGCGCCCGGAGGCCGCTCCGGCCTCCCGCGCGGACGACGCCTGCCGGATGATGTAGCCCCGTCCGATGCCGTGAGCCGGATCGTACCGCCCGCCGTTCGAGCTTCACGCAGGAAGGAGAGACGCGGATGATCGCACCGTGGATGCTGTACTGCGTGGCCGTGGGCGTGCTGCTCTCTGCCTGCGCCGCCGCGCTCGACGGGGCGCTGCGGCCGCTCGGCCGGCCCACGCGCGGGACCTGGATGGCCGCGCTGGTGCTGACGCTGGCGCTTCCCGCCGCCGTGCGGATGTTCGGCGCGCTTCCGCCGGTGGCGCCGCGTCACCCGGCCGCGCCGACGCTGCCGGCGGCCCCCGCGCCGAAGACCGCGGCGGACGCGCCGGTGACGCGGTCGCTGCCGCGCATCACGCCGCCCGCGCTCCCCCGGGTGATCGACGTCCAGCGCCTGGAGACGCCGCTCGCCACGCTGTGGATCGGCTCGTCCGCCGCGGGCGCGCTGGTGCTGGCGGCGCTGACCGGGGCGCTGGCCCGCCGCCGCCGCGGCTGGGCCGCGGCCGAGGTGGACGGCGTGCCCGTGCTGGTATCGGCCGACGTAGGGCCGGCGGTGGTGGGACTGCTGCGCGGCCGCATCGTGCTGCCGCGCTGGGTGGTGGACGGGGACGCGGAGTCGCGCGCGCTGGTGCTGGAGCACGAGCGCGAGCACGTGCGCGCCGGAGACCCGCGTCTGCTCGCCTGCGCGCTGCTCCTGGCCGTGCTCACGCCCTGGAACCCCGCCGTGTGGTGGCAGCTGCGCCGGCTGCGGCTGGCCGTGGAGGCCGACTGCGACGCCCGCGTGCTGCGCCGCCGCGGAGACGTGCGCGCCTACGGAGCGGTGCTGCTGGAGGTGGGGCGCCGCGCGTCACGAAGCCGCCTGGCCGCCGCCGCCGCGTTCGCCGAGCCCGTCTCCACCCTGGAACGGAGGATCCGCATCATGACCGCGCCCCGCGCCCGCCGCCCGCTGCTGCGCGCCGCCGCCCT
>DASSME010000364.1:0-9529 GCA_035689035.1 Longimicrobium sp.
CGCATCGAGCTGCAGCCGCAGGCGGTGGCGCTGCAGGGGGTGACCGCCATCGGCAGCACCACCGAGATCCAGGAGGTGCGCGAGCGGATGGCGCAGGTGCCGGGGAGCGTGCAGCTGGTGCCGAGCGAGGAGATCCGCGCCACGCGGCAGGCCAACCTGGGCGACGTGGTCCGCTTCGTCCCCGGCGTGTACGCCGCCGCGCGCTTCGGCGCCGCGGACGAGACGCAGCTCTCCATCCGCGGCTCGGGGCTGCGCAACAACTTCCACCTGCGCGGCGTGAACCTGCTGGTGAACGGGATGCCGTACCGCAACGCCGACGGCTTCACCGACTTCGAATCGCTCGAGCTGCTCACCACCGAGGACGTGCAGGTCTACAAGGGCGCCAACGCGCTGCGCTACGGCGGGTCCACGCTGGGCGGCGCCATCAACCTGGAGACCAAGACCGGCTACACCTCGTCGCGCTTCAACGCGGTGGCCGAGGGCGGCAGCCAGGGCTTCTTCAAGGGGCAGGCGTCGTCGGGCGCCGTGCTGGGGCGCTTCAACTACTACGCGAGCTACGCCCGCACCGACCTGGACGGCTACCGCGAGCACTCGGGGCAGCAGCGCGACCGCGTGAACGTCCACCTGGGGTACGCGCTCTCGCCCGCGCTGGACCTGCGCACCTTCTACCTGTTCGCGCACGTGACGGAGGAGCTGCCGGGCTCGCTCACGGCGGACGAGATGGAAGCCGATCCGCGTGGGGCGGTGGCGGGGAACGTGGCCAACCGCTGGGGGCGCGACTACGACCTCCACCACGTGGGCGTGCAGCTGCGCGCGCAGCTGGGCGCGCGCACCCGCCTGGACGTGGCGCCGTACTTCCAGTACCGCGACATCGTCCACCCGATCTTCCAGGTGATCGACCAGGTGAGCCGCGACTGGGGCGCCGAGGTGCGCTTCGAGAACACCACCCCGGTCGCGGGGCTCGAGAACCGGATCACCCTCGGCGTGCAGCCGAGCTACGGGAACGTGGACGACCGCCAGTACGCCAACCAGGGCGGCGACGAGGGCGCGCTCGCCAAGGCCCAGCGCGACGTGGCGGGCGGCGTGGCGGCCTACGCCGAGGACGCGCTGAAGGTGACGCCGCGGCTCACCACGGTGCTGGGGCTGCGCTACGGGCGCGACGTGCGCCGCGTGCGCGACTTCTTCCTGGCCAACGGCGACCAGTCGGACCGGCGGGTGTTCACCGCGTGGATGCCGCGCGCCGGCGTCGTGTACGATCTGCCGTCCGTGGCGGGCCAGCTCTTCGCCAACGCGAGCCGCACCTTCGAGCCGCCGCTGCTGCTGGAGATCAACAGCCTGACGGTGCCCGGCTTCGTGGACGTGGACGCGCAGGACGCGTGGCAGTTCGAGGTGGGGACGCGCGGCCGGAGCGCCGGGGTGGACTGGAACGTGGCCGCCTACGACGTGGAGCTGCGCCACGAGATCCTGAACCTGAACGTGCGGCCCTTCCCCGACGCGCCCTTCACCGTCCCCACCTACCGCAACGCTGGCCGCACCCGCCACTACGGGGTGGAGACGGGGCTGGGCTACACGCTCCCCGGCGCGGTGTTCACGCACGCGGGCGGCGGCGACCGGCTGGGCGCGCGGGTGGCGTACACCTGGGCGCGCTACCGCTTCGTGCGCGACTCGCTCCATTCCGGCAACCAGATCCCCGGCGCGCCCGGGCACGTGGTGCAGGCCGAGCTCGCGTACCGGCACCCCTGGGGCCTGACGCTGCGGCCGAACGTGGAATGGGTGCCCTCCGGCTACTTCGTGGACAGCGGGAACACCGCGCGCAACCAGGGGTGGACGGTGCTGGGGGTGCGCGCCGAGCTGCTGGTGCCGCGCGCGAAGTCCACGCTCTTCGTTGAGGCGCGCAACCTGACCGGCGCGCGCTACTCGCCCTCGGTGCAGGTGGACGACGCGGCCGGGCGCTTCTTCAACCCGGCGGACGGCCGCTCGCTGTACGTGGGCGCGCGTTGGCAGCCATGAGCCGGCGGGCCGCCGCGGCGCTGGCGGCGGCCCTGCTGCTGGCCGCGCCGCGCACGGCCGGGGCGCACGCGGGGCTGGTCTCGTCCACCCCCGCCGCCGGCGACACGCTGCGCGAGGCGCCGACCCGGCTCGTGCTGCGCTTCACCGAGCCGGTGGAGCCCTCGTCCAGCGGGGTGGTGCTGCTCACGCCCGGCGGCGGGGTGCTCACCCTCGCCCCCCGGCGCGACCCGGCGGACGTGGCGTCGCTGCGGGCCGACCTCCCCGCGCTGGCGGCGGAGGGCTACCGCGTGCAGTGGCGCACCCTCTCGGCCGACGGGCACCCGGTGGACGGAACCTTCGTCTTCTACCTGGCCGATGCCGTGGGGAGGGCGGGCCCCGCGCCCGCGGAGCGGATGCTGGCACCGCCGTCGTCGCCGCTGCCGCGGCTGGCCGCCGCGGCGCTGCGCGGACTGGGGGTGGGCGCGCTGGCGGCGCTCGGCGGGCTGCTCGCCTTGGGGTTGGTGGGCGGGGCGGACGACGCGCGGGTGCGGCGCTGGAGCGTGGTCCTCGCCTGGGCGGCGGCGCTCCTGCTGCCGGCGCACGCCGCCGCGTGGGCCGTCTATGCCCGCGGGCCGGGGGACGGGCCGCTGGCCGCGCTGCTCACCGGCACCCACCCCGGCCACGCCGAGGTCGCGCGCGCGGCGCTGGCGGTGCTCGCGCTGTGGGCGCTGGCGCTGGCGCTGCGGCCGGGGCTGGCGCTGGCGTTCGTCGCGGGCGCGGTGGCGGCGAGCGGCTTCGCGGGGCACTCGCTGGCCATCCACCCCGCGTGGAGCGTTCCGGCGAAGGCGCTGCACCTGGCCGCCGTGTGCGCGTGGCTGGGCGGCGTGACGGCGCTGTGGCTCACGCGGCGCCGGGAGGCCGCGTTCCAATCCCTCGCCACGCGCGTTTCCTCGTGCTCGCTGGCCGCCGTGATCGCGCTGACGGTGACCGGCGTGGCGCAGACGCTGCTCTTCGCGCCGGACCTCGGGCTGCTCGTCCGCTCCACCTACGGCGCCGTGCTCGCCGCCAAGCTGGCGGGGATGGCGGCGCTGGTGGCGATGGGCGCGCGCAACCGCTTCCGCCTGGTCCCGCGCCTCCCCGCGGGCGACGCCGAGCGGGCGGTGCGCCGCCTGGCCGCGGCCGAGGTGGGGGTGATGGCGCTGGTGCTGCTCGCCGCCGGACTGCTGGCCTACATCCCCGTGCCGCGTCCCGCGGCGGACACGGAGGCACATCCCCATCACCACGAGATGAACCGATGATGCGACGCATCTCCCCGGGCCTGCGGGCCACCCTCTGCTCCCTCGCCGCCGTCGCCCTGCTCGGCGTTCCGTCGATCGCCCTGGGGCACGCCGTGGTCTATCCGAAGCGGGCCGAGCCGGGCGCGTACGAGCGCTACCTCCTGCGCGTGCCCAACGAGCGCGGCGTTCCCACGCAGCGGGTGGAGATCCGCTTTCCGGCGGGGGTCAAGGTGGTCTCGTTCGGAGACGTGCCGGGGTGGACGCTGGAGGTGCGGAAGGACGCGGCCGGCGCCGTCACCGGCGCGGCGTGGACGGGCACGCTGCCGCCGGAGCGCTTCGTGGAGCTTCCGTTCGTCGCCGTGAACCCGAAGGAAGACGCGCGGCTCGTCTGGCCGGTGACGCAGACCTACGCCAACGGCGAGCGGGTCGACTGGAACGGCCCCGAGGGCTCCAAGACCCCGGCGTCCTCCACCCAGATCGCAGCCGCGGACGCGGATGCGGGGAGCGGACGGACCGGCACCTGGCTGGGCGGCGCCGCGCTGGTCCTCTCGCTGGTCGCGCTGGGGCTCGCGCTGCGCAAGCCGGCGGCGACGGGAGCCTGACGCGAGACTCTTCGAGGGATCGCCGCGGCCTCCGTCCGTCGGGGACGGCCGCCCCGCCACGGAGTCTGCCCACGCGGCACTTGCAGGGTCGCCGGAGGGCGCGCTACTTACTTCCGCCGCTGTCCCGCCGGCGATCGCTGCCCGTCCGTGCCCTTCCCCTCGCTCCCACCGCCCTCCGATGAAGCCCGCACCCGCCCTCGCCGCCGCCCTCCTCCTGTCCGCGTGCGCCCCCGCGATGCAGACCACCCCGCCGTCCGCCGCCCGGCACCCGTTCGTCGGGTCGTGGCGGGGGATCGGCGAGCAGTCCAACGAGCCCGGGCGGAGCTGGACGATCGCCGTTACCATCGCGCCGGGCCGGGTGGGCGACGTGGTGGGCATGATCACCTACCCCTCGCTCGCGTGCGGGGGCGACCTGGTGCTGCAGAGCGTGGACGGCGACAGCCTGGTGGCGCGCGAGCACATCACCTTCGGCTCGTGCGTGAACGACGGGATCGTCACGCTGCGCCGCCGCCCGGCGGGTCCCCCGCTGATCTTCGCGTGGCGCCTGGAGACGTCCGATCTCACCGCCTTCGGGCAGCTGAGCCCCGCGGGCCGCGGGCAATGATGACGCGGGACGGCGACCGCGCGGACGAGGTGCCGCTATCCACGTCCGGCGGACCGGGCAAACAGCCTCGCGCAGTTTGCGAGGCTTCCTATTTCTCGCTCGACCCATAGCCGCGGCCCTCGCCGGTCCGCGCCGCGTTCTCCATCTTCCCGCCTCGGCTCGACCGGCCATGTAGAGAACGCGCCGCCGGCTCCGACTACTCCCTGCAAGCGCCGATCGGAGCGCTTCAGCGAGCGCCGGCAGGGCGCCACGACACCGTCACGGAGAACGAACCATGAAGTTCATGCTGATGATGCACGCCCCGCGCGGCACCGGCGAATACCAGGTGAGCGCCTGGTCGCCCGACGACCTGAAGGCCCACATCGGCTTCATGCACACCCTCAACCGCGAGCTGAAGGAGAACGGCGAGCTGGCGGGCGCCGAGGGACTGGCGGCGCCCGGCGAGGCGCGGATCGTCCGCGCGGGCAAGGACGGCCTCCCGGCGGTGACCGACGGGCCGTTCCCCGAGGCCAAGGAGTTCCTGGCCGGCTACTGGATCGTGGAGGTCCCCACCCCCGAGCGCGCCTACCAGATCGCGGCGAAAGCCTCGTCGGCGCCCGGCCCCGGCGGCACGCCGCTGAACATCCCCATCGAGGTGCGCGAGGTGATGGGCGCGCCGCCGGCGTGACGGCGAACGGGTGCGTGAGTGCGCTGGTGCGTGAGTGCGCCTGAACGCGCGGAAAAGCGGCTCGGCAGCCGGGGCGCACGATCGCCCGCGGCTGCCGAGCCCTTTTTCGCGAAGCACCGCCGTCCAAAGACCGCATCGTGAGTGTTCAGCCTCGCGCAGTTGGCGAGGCTTCCTGTGGTTGTAGACCGCGGCTTCAGCCGCCTGGTGGGCGAGGCCGCGGGTGGACGTGGTTGCGAATTGACCAGAGTGCCGCCCAATTTCCCGGGTGCGTGCCGATGTCGAGAATCCGACCCCGGCTCCGACTTCTCCACGAAGGCGCCGACCGACGGCGCCGCCAACCCCCTGGAGAAGGAGAACGAACCATGAAGTTCCTGCTGATGATGAACGCGCCGTACGGCCAGGCGGGCGACCATGAGATCTTCTCGTGGCCGCCCGAGGCGATCCAGGCGCACGTGGACTACTGGGGCGAGCTGAACCGCGAGCTGAAGGAGGCCGGCGAGTTCGTGGGCGTCCACGCGCTGACGCCGCCGAAGCAGGCCCGCATCGTCCGCGCCGGGAGTGACGGCCTCCCCGCGATCACCGACGGCCCCTTCCCCGAATCCAAGGAGTTCCTGGCCGGCTTCTGGACCGTGGACGTGGAATCGGCCGAGCGCGCGCTCCAGATCGCGGCGAAGGCCTCCGCCGCGCCGGGGCCGGACGGCGAGCCGCTCCACATGGCGATCGAGGTGCGCCAGGTGATGAGCGCGCCCGCCAGCGACCAGGCGTGACCTCGCCCCTGTCCGAGGCCGCCGTCGGGCACCTGCTGCGCGAGCTGGCGCCGCAGGTGCTGGGCGCGGTGGCGCGGCGCCACGGCGACTTCGACGCCGCCGAAGACGCGGTGCAGGAGGCGCTGCTCGCCGCGGCCACGCAGTGGCCGGCGCAGGGCGTTCCCGCCAACCCGCGCGGGTGGCTGTACCACGTGGCGCTGCGGCGGATGACCGACCACGTGCGCAGCGAGATGGCGCGCCGCCGCCGCGAAGACGCCGTCGCCACGCAGGTGTGGGCCGACTGGGCCTTCGTCCCCCCGCCCGGCGGCGACGTGGGCGTGGACGGCGACGACACGCTGGTCCTCCTCTTCATGTGCTGCCACCCGGCGCTCACCCCGCCGTCGGCCATCGCGCTCACGCTCCGCGCCGTGGGCGGCCTGACCACCGCCGAGATCGCCAGCGCCTTCCTGGTCCCCGAGGCGACCATGGCGCAGCGGATCAGCCGCGCCAAGGCTAGCATCAAGGCGTCCGGCATCCCCTTCGCCATGCCCACGCCGGCGGAGCGCGGGGAGCGGCTGCGCGCGGTGCTGCAGGTGCTCTACCTGGTCTTCAACGAGGGCTACACCAGCAGCGCCGGCGCCGACCTGAACCGCCCCGACCTGTCCAACGAGGCCATCCGCCTGACGCGTGCCGTCCACGCGCTCCTCCCGGACGACGGCGAGGTGGCCGGCCTGCTCGCGCTGATGCTGCTGACCGACGCCCGCCGTGCCGCCCGCACCGGCCCCCACGGCGAGCTGATCCCGCTGGACGAGCAGGACCGCACGCTCTGGGATCGGGCCCTGGTCGACGAGGGCGTCGCGCTCGTCTCCGCCGCGCTCTCCCGCGGGTCGGCGGGCCCCTACCAGCTGCAGGCCGCCATCGCCGCGCTGCACGACGAGGCGCCATCGACCGAAGCGACCGACTGGCCGCAGATCCACGCGCTGTACGGCCTGCTGCGGCGGATGACGGACAACCCGATGGCCGCGCTGAGCCACGCCATCTCGGCCGCCATGGTGCACGGCCCGGCGGCGGGGCTGGAGATGGTGGCCGCGCTGGACGCCGACCCGCGCATCGCCGGCCACTTCCGCCTGGACGCCGTCCGCGGCCACCTGCACCAGATGGCCGGAGAGCCAGAGCGAGCCATCGCCCACTACCGCGCCGCCGCCCGCCGCACCGCCAGCACGCCCGAGCGCGACTACCTGCTCACGAAGGCGGCGACACTGGCGGCGACACTGGCGGCGGCGCAGCCGCAGGCACCCTCGGGCGAATGAATTCGCTGCAACGACCACACGAAGTCCGCCTTCGCGGTGCCTTCGCGGACTACCGGCGCCGCCTCCCCCAAGGCTGCGGCGCGCGGAAGAAGCCTGGGTCGCGCCGAAGTAGCCGCGCGAAGCGCCCCCGGGTCCCTCCCCCAGGCAGTTTTTGGGGGAGGGACAGGCGTTCAGGACGCGACGCAGTCGCGCGCCTGGACGCCAGGGAGAGGGCCCGCGGCGCCGGCTCGAAGAAAGTTGTCCGGCGCGCGTCCGCTCATCCGTCCATCCCGTAGACGCACCCGCGGGCGGCGCGGGAACGGGTCCCCCGCCGCGCGCGGACGCCACACGACACGAGGATTCGCACGATGGCCGAGTTCGTCCTTCTCTTCCGCTCCACGCCCCAGGCGCAGCAGGCCGCGATGGGGACGCCCGAAGCCGCGCAGCAGAGCCTGCAGCGCTGGCTCGCGTGGGTCCACGGCCTGGAGGCGGACGGGATCCTGAAGAGCCGCGGCCAGCCGCTGGACCGCGAGGGCCGCGTGGTGAGCGCCGGCACGGTCACCGACGGGCCGTACGTGGAGACCAAGGACCTGGTGCTGGGCTTCAACGTCATCGAGGCGCGCGACCTGGACCACGCGGCCCGCATCGCCGCCGGCTGCCCGATCGCGCAGGGAGGCGGGTCCGTGGAGGTCCGCCCGGTGATGGCGATGCCGGTCTGAACGCGCGCACACCCTCAACGGAGATACGAACGATGCGGCGGATCATCGCCTTCAACCGCGTGTCGGCGGACGGGTACTTCTCGGCGCCGGACGGGAACCTGAGCTGGACGGTGCCCGACGAGGAGCTGGACCGTGGCGTGGCCCGGAACCTGGACGGCCCGGGCACGATCCTCTTCGGCCGCCGGACGTACGAGATGTTCGAGAGCTTCTGGCCGCACGCGCTGGACGACTCCGGCACCGCCGAAGATCCGCACGCCGCGGGGCGCCGCTCGCCCGAGATCCGCGCCATGGCCGAGTGGATCAACGCGGCCGAGAAGCACGTCTGGTCGCGCACGCGCGGCGAGCTCACCTGGCGCAACTCGCACCTGCACGGCGAGCTCGACCCGCGCGAGGTGCGGGCGCTGAAGGATGCGCCGGGGAAGGACATGATGATCTTCGGCAGCGGCTCCATCGTCTCGCTGCTCACCGGGCACGGGCTGATCGACGAGTACCAGTTCATCGTCGGCCCCGTCCTGCTGGGGTCCGGGAAGACGCTGATCAGCGGCGTGCCGTCGGCGGTGAAGCTGGAGCTGGTGGAGGCGACGCCGTTCGCGTCGGGCAACGTGCGGCTCCGCTACGTCCGCGCGGGGCAGTGACGGACCCCGCCGCTCCCCTCGCGCCGCCGCCGGACCTGGAGGCGCACCTCTTCCGGCGCGAGTGGGGGCGGATGGTGGCGGCGCTCACCCGCATCTTCGGCGTGCACCACCTGGCGCTGGCCGAAGACGTGGTGCAGGACGCCTTCTGCCGCGCGCTGGAGGTGTGGAAGGTGCGCGGCGTCCCCCGCGACCCGTCCGCATGGCTGATGGCGACCGCGAAGAACCGCGCGCTGGACGTGCTGCGGCGCGAACGGACCGCGCGCGCCTTCGCGCCCGAGCTGGGCCGGCTGCTGGAGGATGGATCGATGGTGCTGGACGACGCGTTCGACGCCCACGCCATCCGCGACGAGCAGCTGCGGATGATGTTCTCGTGCTGCCATCCCCGGTTGTCCGAAGAGGCGCAGGTCGCGCTGATCCTCGACATCCTCTGCGGCTTTGGCGCGGGGGAGATCGCCGGCGCCTTCCTGGACGGCCGCGCGGCGGTGGAGAAGCGGATCTCGCGAGGGAAGAAGGTGCTGGCCGGCTCGCGGCGGCTGTTCGACCTGTCGGACGCGGACTTCATGGCGCGCCTCTCGGCCGTGCGGCGCGCGCTGTACCTGCTGTTCAGCGAGGGCTACCATGGCGCGTCCGCCGGCCCGGCGATCCGCGCCGAGCTGTGCGGCGAGGCGATGCGGCTGGTGTCGCTCCTGCGCGAGCATCCCCCCGCCGCCACCCCCGAGACGGACGCGCTGGCCGCGCTGATGTGCCTGCACGCCGCCCGCCTCCCCGAGCGGCTGGACGAAGCCGGCGACCTCCACCAGCTGGTGGAGCAGGACCGCACGCGCTGGGACGCCGCCCTCCTCGCCGCAGGCCTGGCGCTGCTCGACCGTTCCGCCGCCGGCACGGAGGTCACCGCCTATCACGTCGAGGCCGCCATCGCCGCCGCGCACGCCGCCGCCCCGCGTCTCGCGGACACGGACTGGCCGACGATCGTATCGCTCTACGACCGGCTGATGCGGATC
>DASSME010000365.1:0-5971 GCA_035689035.1 Longimicrobium sp.
CGGTCGGGGCGCTGCTGCCAGGCGGCCCAGTCGCGGTAGCGCACCGGCGGGTCGGGGAGGTTCGCGGGGACGCCGGTGACGCGCGCGGCGTAGAGGGCGCTCAGCTCCCGCAGCAGCACGCCGGCGCTCCACCCGTCCGCCGCCAGGTGGTGCAGCCCCACGAAGAAGCGCAGCTCGTCGTCGGTCTCGCGGACCAGCAGCGCGTGGATGGTCTCGCCCGCGGCCAGGTCGTACGGGCGGCGGGTGAAGGCGTCGGTCTGGTAGTTGGCCTCGGGCTCGGCCCACTCGTCGCCGCGCAGGTCCATCACCTCGGGGCGAAAGGCGCTCCCATCCGTCACCTCCTGCACCGGGATCCCCGCGCTCTCGCGGAAGGCCGTCCGCAGCACCTCGTGCCGCTGGACCAGCTCGCGCAGCGCATCCACCAGCGCGTCCACGTCCACCCGGCCGCGCAGGCGAAAGCCCAGGGGGATGGTGTAGAGCGGGTAGCCGGGCGCCAGCTGGAGCTGGTACCACAGCCGCCGCTGCTCGAGGCTGAGCGGCGCCGGCCCGTCGGCGATGCGCGGGATCGGCGCGAGCGCGGGGGCGGCGCGCAGCCGGGTGAGCAGCGCGCGCTTGGCGGGCGAAAGGGCCGCGAGGCGGTCGGCCAGGTCGGTCATGGGGGAGATGCCGGGGAGGCGGGCGGGGGGACGATGGAACGACGCGCGCCCTTCACGCCGCGCGCGTGTCAGTTCGAACGATAAGACGTTGCAGCTGCAGGTTCAACGGCGGGGGGTGATGCGCCGTCCGGGAGGGGACGCAGCGTGGGGCGACGGGGTCGCGGAAGCGGGAGGGGGGAGGGGCGAATGAATTCGCGGCAACGACTACACGAAGTCCGCCTGCGCGGACTATCGGCTCTGCGGCGGACGCGCCGAGGGTGCGCGCCCGGGCTTCGATCGCCGTTGAAGTCCGCGCAGGCGGACTGTGTGCCGTTGTAGCGGCGAGTTCACTCGCATATCCGGGGGGGGCCGGAGCGATTTCCCGCTCGCCCGGGAATCAGCCCGCCGTGGCGGCCGCGGCGATGCGCTTGCCGAAGCAGACCGACTCGGAGCGGCCGGCGTACCGGCCGAAGTTGGGAATCGGCTGGTAGCCGTGGCGGCGGTAGAAGTCGATGGCGCGGGTGTTCACGTCGCCGGTCTCCAGCCACAGCTCGGTGTAGCCGAACGCGGCGGCGGCGCGCTCCAGGTGGGCCAGGACCGCGCCGCCCACGCCCTGGGTGCCGGGGCGGGCGTACATCCGCTTCACCTCGGCCACGCCACCGTGCAGCGGGCGGATGGCGCCGCAGCCCAGCGCCGCGCCCGCCGCGTCGCGCGCGAGGACGAAGAGCGCGCGGGGCGCCCGCACGTCCGCGGCGCTGAAGCTGGCCTCGCCGGTGCGGCCCGCTACCACCAGCAGCGCGGCGTCGAGCTCGGCGATCAGCTCGCGCGCGTCCGGCGCGTCGGGGTCGGCGGGGGAGACGAGGACCGGCGCGGGCGGCGGACCGGTCACGCGTCCAGCTCGTCCCAGGCGAGCCCGGGGTTCGCCAGCCACTCCAGCGTCTTGCGCCGCTCCTTCACCACGTCGGGATTCACGCCGGGAAGCATGGCGCCGTCGAGGATGGAGGAGTGCACGCGCTCGTACCGGCCGCGCATCGCGGCGACCTCGTCCCGCGAGCGCAGGCGCATCCGCTGGCGCAGCGCCGACGCGTCCTCGTTCGCCTTCAGGCTGGGGACGAGGGAGGCCATGTGGCCGGGCACCGGCTGGCCCGGCGCGAGCCCGTCCGCGACGCCGCCGGCCCAGAGCAGCGCCCACAGCCCCTCGATGTAGCCGCGCAGGCCGGCGCGCTCGTCCGCCGTCACCTCGGCGTTCGCCTTCGCGACCAGCGCCCGCTCGCGCGGCGACAGGTGAGGGGCAGCGCCGTTCGCCTCGATCCAGCGGCGCACCACCTCCACCGGTGCGCGGAAGTGCAGGTTGACCAGCGCGTTCATCACCAGCGCGCGCCCTACGACGTCTTCCAGCGTCCGCTGCGTGGGCTGGGCCGGCCGATCGAAGGTGACGCCCGAACCGGCCAGCGGTGGCTCGTCGGCCGCCGCCGGCTCTCCGCTCCCCTCCGACGTCGACGCGACATCCCGCCCCGCCTCGACCGGCGCTGCGGCGGCCGGGCTCTCTTCCGCCGCGAGGGTTGGCGGTCGATCTACCGAAGCACCGGCGAACCGTGGCGGCGCGGAAAGCCCTTCGACGGGCCCGGCGGGCTCGGCCGACGTGGGGGGAGCGGGTTCGCGCGACGCCGGGGCGGGCGGCGGTGCGTCCGCCCGGGCCGCCGGCGGGGCGGATGGTGGCGCGTCCGCCGCAGCCACCGGCGGAGCGGAGGGCGGTGTCCAGACCGGCGGCGGAGCGGGCGCGGCGGGGGATTCCATCGCCACCAGGCGCCGGATCTCGGCGTGGAGCTGGTCCAGCTGGGCGGGCTGCAGCTTGCCGTAGCTGGCCAGCTCATCACGCGTGATCCAGCCGATCGACTGGCGGAACTGGCGCTTGCGTCGCGTGGTGTCCTGGTTCATGGCCACCACCTGCTCGATGGTGCTCAGGCGGTACGGCTGCGCGGCGGGGTTCCACTGCATCTGCTCGGCGATGCGCTCGACGTGGCGCGCCAGCAGCGCGCCCGGGTGCATCTGCGGCTGATACTCCTTGAGCAGAAAGGGCGGGCTCTGCCAGCGGCCCACCAGCGGCGCGGTGGAGGTCTCCAGGACGGTGCCGTCGGTGAACGCGGTGTCCAGGTCCAGCATTCCGCGGCCGCCGCCGGCGATCCGCGCCAACACGCCGCTGAAGGTCCATCGCAGCGCCAGCCGGTAGAAGGCGGCCGTGATCACCCCGTCGTGGCTCACGAAGATCCGCACCACGTTGGGGTGCGTCATGCTGCCGTCGGACTGGCCCACCGGCTCGAAGTCGCCCAGCAGGCGGAAGCCGAGGTTCGCCAGCACCTGCCGCATCCGCTCGTACGCGGTCCAGTCCACGTGCGGGTGCGAGTGCGCCGCGGCGGGGCGCAGCTCGAACCGCTCCGGCGCCACCTTCTTGGCCGATTCCAGGAGCTTGCGGGCGGCGGATTCCATCGGTGTGGGGCGAGTCGAAGTGGAAGCAGGGCGAGACGAAGCGGCGCGCCGGGCGGGCCCCCGCGAGCTCGAGGGGCGGCCGGCGCGCTGGGATCTACCGCGATCGCGGCCGTCTCGAAAGCACCTACCGCGGCTCCACCACCATCGGGCGCGCGGGGTCCCAGTCGAAGAGGCGCAGCTCCCAGCCGTCGCCCTCGACCGCGACGGCGCCGATCCAGCCGGGGCCGGGGTCCAGCTCGCGCAGCGTCCAGCGGCCGGTCTGGGCCGGGTCGCCGCGCTCGGCCAGGATGCGGGCGGGCTCGCCGGGGCGCAGCGTCACGTCGAAGCAGTCCAGCGGCATCGACAAGCCTTCGCCCACCGCCTTGATGTACGCTTCCTTGCGCGTCCAGCAGGTGAAGAACGCCGCGTCGCGCTCGGCCTCGTCCACGGCGTCGTACACCTCCACCTCGGGCGCGGAGAAGAAGCGGCGCGCCACGTCGTCGCGGTCGCCCAGGGTGCGCACGGCCTCCAGGTCCACCCCCAGCTCGCGGCCAAGGGACACGGCGACCAGCAGCCCGTTCTCGGCGTTGGAGACGTTGAAGCGCAGCCCGCCGGCGTCCCACGGCGCGTCGAGCGCGGGCTTGCCGTGGTGCGCCAGCCGGTAGCGCAGCGCGGCGGGGTCGGCGCCCAGGTAGCGCGCCAGCAGCCGCCGCTGGATGCCTCGCCCGGCGACGAAGCGGTCGCGGTGCACCTCGAACCGAAAGCGTTCGGCACGCGCGCGCTCATCCTCGCCGATCACCCGGTGCAGCGCCGCCAGGTCCCCCGGCGGCAGCGAGAGCGAGGCGCGCCACACGTGCACCTCGCCCGCGTCCGCCCGCGGGCGCTCGGGCCCGGGCGGCCACGCGTCAGGCATGCGCCGGGTACGCGCCCAGGCGGGCCAGGGTGCGGCGCAGGTCGGCCGTGAGCTCGGCCAGCACCAGGTCGCGGTCTTCGTGGATGAAGAAGTGGCCGCCGGGGAACATCACCGACCGGAAGCCGCCGGCCGCCTGCTCGCCCCACGCCTCCACCGTCCATTCGGGGACGTCTTCGTCACCCCGGCCGCCATAGGCCGAGAGCGGGGTCTGCAGCGGCGGCTCGGGCGTGTACTGGTACGTTTCGCCCATCGCGAAGTCGGCGCGCAGCATGGGGGTGATCAGCTGCATGATCTCCTCGTTCTGCAGCACCTCGTCGGGGGTGGCCTTGAAGCGGCGCAGCACGTCGTGGAACTCGGCGTCGGGGAGCGTGTGGAAGTCGGGCGGCTCGAGCCCCGCCTGCGGTGCCGGGCGGCCGGAGACGACCACGAGCGCCGGCTCGGTGCGCCCCTCGCGGCGCAGCAGCCGGGTGAGCTCGAACGCCATCAGCGCGCCGTTGCTGTGGCCGAACAGCGCGAACGGCCGGTCCATGAACGGCACCAGCGCCTCGGCCATGCGCGGGATCAGCTCGCGCAGGTCGGCGATCGGCGTCTCGCCGATGCGGTTCTCGCGCCCGGGAAGCTGCACGCCCACCACCTCCACCTCGGGCGGGAGCAGGCGGGCCCACGGCGTGTAGATGGACGCGCCGCCGCCGGCGTACGGAAAGCAGAACAGGCGCAGGCGCGCGCCCGGGTTGGGACGCGGGATCACCACCCACGGGCTGGGGCGCGAGGGACCGGCAGGGCTCATCACGGGCTCGGGACGATTCGGGGAAAGGACGATTTCCAGCAACCTATGCGCGGGCGGCTGGAAACACTACGGGCGGAACGCGCCACCGGGGCGCACCCGCGGGCGAACGAGACCGATGCTCCGGTTCGGCTGGCTCGCGGCCACCACGCGGCGGCCGCGGATCAGGCCGCGGGCGGCGGAGGCGGAGGCGGAACGGACGCCAGCTCGCCGCGGGCGATGGTGATCTCCTGGATCTGCGTGGTGCCCTCGATCACCTCCATCACCCGCGAATCGCGCAGGTAGCGCTCCACGGGGTAGTCCTCGCTGCACCCGTTGGCGCCGTGGATCTGCACGGCGTCGAGCGCGGCCTGGGTGGCGGCGGTGCTGGCGAAGTACTTGGCCACGAAGGTCTCGTGCGGCGCGGCGGGGTCGCCCTGGTCGCGCAGCCACCCCGCGCGCAGGCACAGCCAGTGCGCCGCGCGCCACCCGGCCGCCATCCGCGCCAGCATCTGCTGCACCAGCTGGTGCTCGCCGATCTTCACCCCGTACTGCTCGCGCCGGGCGGCGTAGGCCAGGCTCGCGTCCAGGCAGGCGCGGATGATCCCCGCGGTGCCGCAGGCCACGCTGTAGCGCCCCACCTCGAGCGTGCTCACCGCGATCCCCAGCCCGAAGCCGGCGCCGCCCAGCCGCGCGCCCGCCGGCACGCGGCAGCCGTCCAGCCGCAGCTCGGCCAGCATCGAGGCGCGCGTGCCGGTGATCCCGCGCAGCGGCGTCACCGTGAGCCCGGGCGCGTCGCGCTCCACCAGGAAGGCGATCGGCCGCCCCTCGGTCCGGGCGAACAGGAGGTAGAGGCCGGCGATCTGCCCGTAGGTGATCCACTTCTTCCGCCCGTCCAGCACCCATCCGTCGCCGTCCTGCACCGCCGTGGTCTGGACGGCGGACGCGTCGCTCCCCACCTCCGGCTCGCTGAGCGCGAACGCGCCGACCGCCTCGCCGCGCGCCAGCGCGGGAAGCCAGCGCTCCTTTTGCCCGCGGCTGCCGAAGCGCAGCACGGCGTAGCTGGCCATCGCGTGCACCGTGAGCAGCGAGCGCAGCGACGAGCAGCCGCGGCCCAGCTCCTGGTTCAGCAGGCCGAAGGTGACCCAGTCCATCCCCGCGCCGCCGTGCTCCGGCGGGATCACCGCGCCGAGC
>DASSME010000366.1:0-2996 GCA_035689035.1 Longimicrobium sp.
GTAGGTGGTGTCTTCCGTCGGCCCGTAGAGGTTGCCGACCTTCTCCACGGATTCCAGCGCGTACAGCCCCTGCGCCAGCGCGTTCGGCAGCGCCTCGCCGCCCAGGTTCAGCGTCTTCACGCTCGCCGGGATGCCGCCGCTGCGCAGCAGCTCGGCCGCGGCGCTCGGCACCATGCTGACGTGCACCACCTCTTCGCCGAGCGTCGCCAGCTCCAGCGCGTTCTCGGCGATCACCAGCTTCCCGCCCCACGCGAGCGTGCCGAAGATCTCGGCGACGCTGACGTCGAAGTTGATCGAGGTGGAGAAGAGGGCGGATGAGCGCTCCTCGTCCGTCACGTTCTCCCGCAGCCAATGCAGGAGGACGACGACGGAGGAGTGGCGGATCATCACCCCCTTCGGCCGTCCCGTGGACCCGGAGGTGAAGATGACGTGCGACAGGTTCTCCGGGAGCACGCCGCTCTCCGGCGCATCGCCGGATTCCGCCGCGATCGCGTCGCGCTCCACGTCGAGCAGGAGCAGCGCAGGCGCATCCTCCGGCAGGCGATCCGCGAGGGCCGATTCGGTGATGACGAGGGTGATCCCCGCGTCCTCGCGCATGTAGCCCAGCCGCTCGCGCGGGTACGCGGGGTCCAGCGGCACGTATGCGCCCCCCGCCTTCAGCACGCCCAGCATCGCGGCCACCAGCTCCGTCGTGCGCGGCAGACAGATGCCGACGCGCACCTCGGGCCCCACGCCGCGGCGGCGCAGCAGGTTCGCAATCCTGTTCGCCCGCGCCTCCAGCTGCGCGTACGTCAGCCGCTCGCCGCGCCAGGAGAGCGCAACGGCCTCGGGCGTCCGCCCCGCCTGCGCGCGGAACAGGTCGTGGACGCACGCGCCGGCGGGGTACCCCGCGTCGGTGGCGTTCCAATCCTCCACCATCATGCGCCGCTCGGCCGCATCGAGCAGGTCCAGCCGGCTGACCGGCTTCGCGTCGTCCGCGGCCATCTCTTCCAGCACGCGGCGCAGGTAGCCGGCGTACCGCTCCACCGTCGCATGTTCGAACAGCGACGTGGCGTACTCCACCTCACCCACGATCCGGCCGTCATCCTCCCAGAACGCCAGCGAGAGGTCGAACTTCGCGCTCACCGGCGAAGACGAGCCCCCGGAGCCCGCCGTGTCCGGCGGACCCAGGGCCAGCCCTGGCAGCGCCAGGCGGCTCCCCGGCACGTTCCGCCAGGCGAACGTCACCTGGAACAGCGGGTGGTGCGACGGGCCGCGCGCCGTCTGCAGCAGCTCCACCACCTGCTCGAAGGGGACGTCCTGGTGGCGCCGCGCCCCGAGCACCCGCTCCTTCACCCGCTCCAGCAGCTCCGCGACGGTGGGCGCGCCGGAGAGGTCGACGCGGATCGCCAGGGTGTTGGCGGCGAAGCCGGCCGGCCCCCCGGTCTCCGCGCGCCCGCCGCCTCCCGCCGGCGTACCGATGACCACGTCCTCCTGCCCCGAAAGCCGGCTCAGCACCACCGCCCACCCGGCCAGGAGCGTCATGTACGGCGTGGCCCCGTGCCGCCGCGAGAGTGCTTCGAGCCGCGCGCTCAGCTCCTCGTCCAGCGCCACCCCCACGGTGGCGCCGGCATGGTCCTGCCGCGCCGGACGCGCATGGTCCGTGGGCAGCTCCAGCAGCCCGGGCGCGCCGGAGAGCGTCGTCTGCCAGTACTCCGCCGCGGCCCGCGTGGGAGCGACGGCCCCGGCGAGCCCGGGGAGCGCCAGGCGCTCGGCGGTCGAAGGGTTCAGCATGCGCGGGGACGGCTGCCTGCGTTGCGGGGGTACCAGCGAGGCGGCATCGCACCGTCCGAATGGCGGCGCGGACAGGGCCGGCCGAGCCGGGCGGAGGTGTTCAAACCGGCTCCTCCATGGCCGGCGCGGCCTCGGCGCCGGGCTGGCGAACGAGCTGCGCGAGCCGAGCAAGGGTTTCGGGGTCGAACCGGGCGAGCCGCAGCTCCACGACCCGTTCGGCGAGCGCCGCGAGCACGGGCTTCTCGAACACGGCGGCCAGCGCGAGCTCGACGTCCATCATCTGCCGCACCCGCGAGACGACCTGCAACGCCAGCAGGGAGTGGCCGCCCAGCTCGAAGAAGTGGTCCCACCGCCCCACCCGCTCCACTCTCAGCAGCTCCGTCCAGATCTCCGCGAGAGCCACCTCGATCTTCCCCACCGGCGCCTCGTACTCCCGCGAGGCGTACGCACCTCCCTCCGGGGCCGGCAGCGCCTTGCGGTCCAGCTTGCCGTTCGGGGTGAGCGGAAGCCGCTCCAGCCGCACGTACGCCGCCGGAACCATGTACTCCGGGAGCGCGGCGGCGAGGTGCGCGCGCAACGGCTCCGCGTCCGCGTCGCCGACCACGTACGCCACCAGCCGCACGTCGCCCGGCGCGTCCTCGCGCGCCATCACCACCGCCTCGCGCACGCCCGGGTGCTCCGCGAGGCGCGCCTCGATCTCGCCCGGCTCGATGCGGAAGCCGCGCACCTTCACCTGGAAGTCGGTGCGGCCCAGGAACTCGATCGTTCCGTCCGGCCGCCACCGCGCCCGGTCACCCGTGCGGTACAGCCGCGCCCCCGGCTCGCCGCCGTACGCGTCGGCCACGAAGCGCTCCGCCGTCTGCTCCGGGCGCCCCAGGTAGCCGCGCACCACCCCCGCGCCCCCGATGTACAGCTCACCCGCCACCCCCACCGGCACCGGCTCGCCCGCCGCGTCCAGGAGGTAGACGCGCGTGCTCGCCACCGGCCGCCCGATCGGCACCTGCCCGCCGCCGGCGGAATCGCCGCGGACCGCCTCGGACGTCGACCAGATGGTGGTCTCCGTGGGCCCGTACACGTTCCAAAGCGCGCCGACGCGGCTCCGCAGCGCCGACGCGAGCTCCGCCGGGAGCGCCTCGCCGCCGCAGAGCGCCCGCATCTCCGGCGCGCCCTCCCACCCCGCGCTCACCAGCATCCGCCAGGTGGCGGGCGTGGCCTGCATCACC
>DASSME010000367.1:0-3642 GCA_035689035.1 Longimicrobium sp.
TGATCGCCGTGCCGACCACGGCCCACGCCGAGGTGGCGCTCACGGCGCTGGACGCGGGCGTGCACCTGCTGATCGAGAAGCCGATCGCCGCGTCGGTCGAGGAAGCGGACGCCATCGTCGCGAAGGCCGAGGCGAACGGGCTGACGGTGGCCACGGGGCACGTGGAGCGCTTCAACGGGGCGCTGCGGGCGTGCGAACAGTACCTCGAGGACCCGCGCTTCGCCGAGTCGCACCGCCTGGCGCCGTTCGGGCCGCGGGGGACGGACGTGGCCGTGGTGCTGGACCTGATGATCCACGACATCGACCTGCTGCTGGGGCTGGTGCGCCGGCCCGTCGAGAGCGTCGATGCCGTCGGCGTGGGGGTGCTGACGGGGAACGTGGACATCGCCAACGCGCGGCTGGTGTTCGAGGGCGGCGCGGTGGCCAACATCACCGCCAGCCGGGTGAGCATGGAGCGGATGCGGAAGATCCGCTTCTTCCAGCGCAGCGGGTACATCTCGCTGGACCTGGCCAAGGGGACGGGCGAGTTCCTGCGGCTGAAGAAGGGCGCCGTCATGCCCGAGGGCGACGTGAGCCTGCTGTCGCTGATGAGCATCGTGGAGCGCATCGAGCTGAAGGGCGACGGAACCGACGCGCTGACCAGCGAGCTGCAGGCGTGGGTGGCCGCCGTGCGCGGCGAGGCGCCGCTGGTGGTGAGCGGCCGCGACGGGCGCGACGCGCTGGCCGTGGCGCTCCGCATCATGGAGAAGATCGAAGACCATGCTGTCGCAGTGGCCGGAACAGCGTAGGCCGGGGCGCTGGGGGTCCACCCCCAAGCCGCCCTCGCTGCTGCGCCTGGTCCTCTTCCTGCTCGCCATCCTCTCCGTCATCTACTGGCTGCTGAAGAACACGCAGGCGGGCCGGTGAGCGCGCCCGTGATCTTCATCTCCGCCGGCGAGGAGAGCGGCGACCTGCACGGCGCGGCGCTCGCCCGGGCGTTGCGCGCGCGCTTCCCCGACGCGCGCCTGATCGGCCTGGGCGGCGCGCGGATGCAGGCCGAGGGCGTGGAGCTGCTGGCGGGCCTCAACGAGCTTGCGGTGATGGGCTTCGTGGAGGTGATCCGCCACCTGCCGTTCTTCATCGACCTGCGCAGGCGCGTGTTCGCGGCGCTGGAGCGCGAGCGGGTCGATCTGGTGATCCCCATCGACTACCCCGGCTTCAACCTGCGGCTGGCGAAGCACGCCCGCGGCCGCGGGACGCGCGTGCTCTACTACATCGCCCCGCAGGTGTGGGCGTGGCACAAGAGCCGGGTGCGCGACCTGGCGCGCGACGCGGACCGCGTGGCCGTCGTCCTCCCGTTCGAGGAGGCGTTCCTGAAGTCTGCCGGCGTGAACGCGACGTTCGTGGGGCACCCGCTGCTGGACCGGCCGCACCCCGAGCTGCTGCGCGACGTGTGGGCGCGGCGCAACGGGCTGGACCCGCGGCGGCCGATCCTGGCGCTCTTTCCCGGCAGCCGCGCGCAGGAGGTGCGGCGCCACCTGGAGCTGTTCTCCAGCGCGGCGGCGCTGGTCGTCGAACGGAACCCGCAGGCGCAGCCGGTGATCGGCGTGCCTCGGGGGATCGACCGCGGCGTGTACGGCGGAGCGCTGTGGCCGCTGGTGGAGAGCACCGGCGGGATGCTGCTGCAGTACGCCACCGCCGCGCTGGTGAAGAGCGGGACGACGACGCTCGAGGCCGGGATCGCGGGGACGCCGATGGCGGTGGTCTACCGCATGGCGCCGCTCAGCTACGCGCTGGCCCGGCGGGTGGTGAAGGTGCCGCACATCGCGCTGGCCAACCTGATCGCCGAGCGCCGCGTGGCCCCCGAGTTCGTGCAGGACGCCGCCACGCCCCAGGCGCTGGCCGACGCGCTGCTGCCGCTGCTGGACGAGCAGTCGCCCGAGCGGCGCGAGATGATCGAGGGGCTGTCGCGGATTCGCGGACGGCTGGGCGGACCGGGGGCGTCGGCCCGGGTCGCGGAGATCGCGGGGGAGCTGCTGGGGGGGCGCGGTGGAGAGGGGGAGCCGGGGGAGCCGGGGGAGCCCGGGGAGCCGGGAGCGTCGGGCGAATGAATTCGCGGCAACAACGGCCCAAAGTCCGCCTTCGCGGACTCCCGCGCGGAGATCGGCGCACAAGGCCGGCATCGGTGCCGCGGACGGCGGGTTGAAACCCGCCGCTGGAACGCCGGGAAGTCCGCCTTCGCGGACTGCATGCCGGCCATCGCTCGCGACGCGCGTGCATCGATCCCGGCCGACGTGGTAGATCTTCGCTATCGCGCGGGGAAGCCTCGCGTAGTTTGCGAGGCGTTTCGTAGTTGTTGCTGCGGCTTCAGCCGCCGGTGAGGGGTGCCGGCGGGAAGGAGAAGGCCCGCCGGGAGCAGATTCCCCGGCGGGCCTTCGCGTGCGTTCAGCGTGGAGCGCTCAGGGCACGCAGGAGCCGGTGCACTGCTCGATACAACTCTTGCGCGAGATGATCTCGAACAGGTTCGCGGCCTGCTCCTGCTCCGGGGCGGTCGCGAACGTCTCCACGGCGAGCGACTCGACGTTCAGCGTGTGCTTCGGCATGGTGCACCTCCAGGTGGTGAAAGGCCGGGAGCGCAAGGGCGCTCCCACGGCGCACGTACGGATCATCCACACGCGCGCGATGTCTCAATCGACCGCAGGAATGATGCGCGCCAGATCCGGTAAACGCCAGAGTCTGCTACCGTCCGAGTTTCCGGGTGGCGGGCATCGGCCGAGAGCGGCTACGTTTCGGCGCGCCGCCAGCAGCCCCGCGGCAGCGCTTCCACTGATGCTCCGCGCGAGATGACCTCCGATCCGTCCGGCACCGCCGATCCGCCTTCCGCACCGGCCGCGGCTCGATCCGCGAAGGTGCGCCCGAGCGAGCAGACGACCGAGCTGCGCGCGCGGGAGAGGTTCGTCGCCTCGCTGGGGAGCGGCGCGCTGAACGCGCTGATGAGCACCTGCCGGTACGAGCGCGAGGGGGTGGAGCACTACGACCAGTTCTGGCGCGCGGGGAAGCCGGTGATCTTCACGCTCTGGCATGGGCGGCTGCTGCCGTGCACGCACTTCCATCGCCAGCAGGGCGTGGTGACGCTGATCAGCCAGCACCGCGACGGGGAGTACATCACCCGCGTGGTGAGGAAGTGGGGGTTCACGGCGGTGCGCGGCTCCACCACGCGCGGCGGGCTCGAGGCGCTGCGCGAGCTGATCCAGCACGTGCGCGCCGGCCGCTCGCTCGCCATCACGCCGGACGGACCCAAGGGCCCGCGCGAGAAGATGAAGCCCGGCCCCGTGCTGATCGCCCAGCGCACGGGCGCGCCGATCATCCCCGTGGTGAGTGGCGCCAGCCGCGCCAGCTACTTCGGGGGATGGGACCGCTTCCTGATCCCGCACCCGTTCGCACGCCTCCGGATCAGCTACGGCGAGCCCGTGTTCGTCCCCCGCCGCGCGAGCGAGGCCGAGATCCAGGCGATCATGGACGACGTGGAGCGAAGGCTGGGCGGGCTGATGGCGCGGGTGGACCGGCCGTGGTGAGGGCGCGATGAGCCGGGCGTCTGCGCGTGCCGCGGCTGGCCCCCTCCCCCCGGCCCCCTCCCCGCGCTCCGCGGGGGAGGGGGGGAAC
>DASSME010000368.1:0-12576 GCA_035689035.1 Longimicrobium sp.
TCTTCGCCGACCTCCCCGAAGAGGTGCACACCGACACCATCGCCGCCGAAGCCGCGCGCCGCGGCGTCACCGTCGTCTACCCGCTCACGGACGTCACGAGGCGCGAGATGACGCTGCACCGCGTCGACTCGCCCGCCGACCTGCGCACCGGCAACTACGGCATCCGTGAGCCCGCTCCCGATCTGCCGTGTGTGGACCCGGCGGAGGTGGACGCGGCGCTGGTGCCCGGGCTGGCGTGGGACCGCGCGGGAAACCGCCTGGGCCGCGGCGCCGGATACTACGACCGGATGTTCGCCCGCCCCGACTGGCGCGGCTTCCGCTGCGGCATCTTCTTCGCCGCGCAGGAGGCCGACGCCATCCCGGCCGAGGCGTGGGACCTGCCGCTGGACGCGGTGGTGACGGAGCGGGAGGTGTGGGTGCGGGGATAAGGCTCTCTCTCGGACGGTCCCTCGACAGATCAGTTTCTCCCGTATACTTTATACGCGATCACTCCATGCACTTCCTCCCTCGTCGAACCCGTCGCGGAAACGCGCCCAACCGTGTACCTCGAAACCACGGTCGTCAGCTATCTCGTTGCCTGGCCGAGCCGCGACGCGATCACCGCCGCGCGGCAGCGGCTGACGCGTGAATGGTGGCACGTATCGCGCGAGAACTTCGAGTTGTTCGTGTCAGAAGCCGTGGTTCGCGAGGCTGAAGCGGGCGATCCCGAGATGGCGGAGCGCCGGATCGCGGCGTTGAAGGGAATTCCCGCGCTGGAGAGTACCGACGAAGTGTTACGACTGGGTCAGGCGATCTTGAGGACAGGCGCGATTCCGCTCAAAGCGGCCGACGACGCGATCCACATCGCGATGGCCGCCGTTCATCGGGTGGACTTCCTCCTGACGTGGAACGTGCGCCATATTGCGAACGCGAACACGCGCCGGACGGTGGCGAACGTCTGTCTGATTCACGGGTACGACCTCCCGGCAATCTGCAATCCGGGCGATCTCATCGGAGGTGATCGATGACCACCGAACGCGACGCGATCATGGAAGAGATCTATCGTGAGCGCGACGAGCACGCCGCGCGGTTCAACTACGACCTCGAGGCCATCTGGCGCGACCTGAAGGAGCGGGAGCGGAGGAGCGATCGCCCCCGGGTTTCTCTCGCCGATCGCAAGCGGTCACAGCCGAAATAAGCGCTCGGCATTGCACGGACGATCCACCGACAGCAGCGCCGGCCCCCGAGTTGGAGGCCGGCGCTGTTGCCGTCGATGTCCGCGAAGGCGGACGGCGTGCCGTTGTAGCCGCGAGCTCACTCGCAAACTCCCCGGAGAGATCCCGGGGTCCGGGTGAATCACACCCCCGCCGTCTCCGGCTCCCAGGCCACGATCTCGCCCGCCATCGCGCTCGCCGCAACCGTGTACGGCGACGCCAGGTACAGCTGCCCCGGGCCGCTGCGGCCGGGGAAGTTGCGGTTGATGGCGCTGATGGTCACGTCCGTCGGCTTGCGGCTCACGCCGGGGCCCGCGTTGATGCAGGCGCCGCAGCTGGGCTCGATGAAGGTGGCGCCGACGCCCTCGAAGACGCGGTCGTAGCCCTGCTCCTGGCAGTAGGCGTACACCTCCTGGCTGCCGCACTGGATGTAGAACTGCACGTGCTCGGGCTTCCGCTCGCCGCGCTCGGCGTACTCGCGCAGCACGGCGGCGTACATGTCCATGTCCTCCTTCTTCCCCGCCGTGCAGCTCCCCGCGTAGGCGATGTCGATCTTCACCGGCTCGGGGAGATCCTGCACGTACAGCCCGTTCCCCGGGTCGCCCGGCAGCGCGATCATCGGCTTGAGGGCGGACGCGTCGATCTCGATGGTGTGCACGTACTCGGCGTCGGGGTCCGAGAAGAGCCCGTCCACCAGCGCCTGGGCCTGCTCGCGGCTCATCCCGCGCTGCTCCACGAGGTAGTCGACGGTCTTCGCGTCCGGCGCCACGATCCCGGTGAAGGCGCCCACCTCGGCGGCCATGTTGGTCATGGTGGCGCGCTCGTCCACGCTCAGCGACTCGACGGCGGGGCCGGCGTACTCGATGATCTGGCCGATGGCGTGGCCGTCCTTGATGTACGGCTGGCGCAGGATCTCGAGCATGAAGTCCTTGGCCGACACGTTCTCGGGCTTCTCGCCGTGCACGAGCACGCGGAAGCTCTTCGGCACCTCGACGCGGACGTCCTTGGTGATCCACGAGTTGAAGATCGCCGTGGTCCCCACGCCGAAGGCCACGCAGCCGACGGCGCCCGCGTGCGGCGTGTGGCTGTCGCTGCCGATGATGATCTGCCCGGGCTCGGCGTACGCCTCCAGGATCTTGCTGTGGCAGATCGCCTCGGAGCCGTGCTTGCCGTGCCCCAGCTCGCCGTAGAGACGCACCCCCTGCTTCTCGGCGAACTCGCGCTGCTTCACCTCGAGCTGGTTGGCCACGTTCAGCAGCCCCATCTGGATGCGCTCCTGCGTCATCGCATCCTTCAGGAAGGTGAGGTGGTCGCGGAAGAAGAGGATGCTCTCCGGCTCCAGCACCTTCTCGTCGGGGCCCACGTAGTGCTCGAAGAAGATGGCCGACATCGGCGTCACGTACTCGTGGCTGAAGCGGATGTCGGTCTTCACGAAGCCGCTGTCGCCGGGCTGCACCCAGGGGACGCCGACCGCGTTCTTCGAAAGGTCGGTCACCCAGTGCCGGGCGAAGATCTTCTCGGCGATGGTCATCCCGCGGCGCCCGGGGGCGTGCGCTTTCCCCGGCGCGCCGAACGCGTCGGAGCCCACGTTCGAGGTGGAGGTGGCCACGAACTGCGCGGCGGCGCCGTCCACGCCGGTGTCGGGGCCGGGCTGGTTGTACTCGCCGCTGCCGCGCAGCATGCGCACGTCCTGCCGGTCCAGGTCTTCGGCGGTGTCGCCGCGGCCGTGGCAGGCGATCGGCGGCGTCTGCACCGTCCCCTGCAGCCGCGCCAGGTTGTAGCTGAACAGCCCGCCGTACTCGATGATGCCGCGGGTGATCTCGTCGGCCCCCTCGGTGAACTCGCTGAGCGGGATCGTCTCGCCGCGGCGGATGCGGTCGATCAGCTCGAAGTTGGTGGAGGTGAGCACGCCCAGGTTCTGGCAGTTCTCGCGGTAGATGCGCTCGATGTTCTCGGCGATCACCACCTTGATCCCCGCCATCATCTCGGCGTACGGGCTCTGCTCGCGCGACGACCCCTTCCCCCGCCGCTTCCCGCTGACGCTGGCGACGAAGCCGCCCTTCTTCACCGAGCCCTGCTTGATGGGGAACTCGGTGCCGGCCTTCAGCCCCAGGTAGGGGAATTCGCCCAGCGTCTCGTCGTAGTAGTAGCAGATGTACGCCGGGGTGATCTCGTCGGTGGAGATGTTGTCGCGCAGCATGGCGCGCACCTCGTCGGTCATCTCGACGTCTTCGCCGGCCAGCTGGCGGCGGATCAGCTCGGCGTCGTCCACCAGGAACAGGATGCGGCCCTCCAGGCGCACCTCGGGGGGCAGCTTCTCGACCTTGCGCGTCAGCAGCGACGGGATCATTCGGGTAACACCTGTGTTCAGAAACGCTTCGGCGATCGTGGGGCCGTAACATGGACCGGACGACCGTTCGGTGCAAGCCGCGTGCGCCGAATCCGGCCCTTCTCTACACCGCGAGCGCCGTTTGGTCCGCCTCATACCGAACGACGCAGGGCCAAACAGCCTGGCTCTCACAGAGTTCACGGAGTTCACAGTTGAAGCTGCGGTTGTACTCCGTGTACTCTGTGTACTCTGTGAGAGTCTGTAGTTGACTTTCGTCCGCCATGCTCGCGCCGCGCGGTGTTGGACTCAGGAGGGGAGCTCCGGCGGATCACCCGAAATGACACGAAGTGCGAACGCGGAGAACCGGGGGCGTGGTTCTCCGCGTTCCAGCTACCCGGCGCTCACGGCGTAACGATCGTGGGCCCGGCGGGTGTTCAGCAGAAATTACAGGTCAGCTCGCAGGTTTCGCCGGCGAAGGTGGGGCAGGTGCACGATTCCTGGGCCGTGTTGCCGCAGGTTCCGTCGCACGTACCGTCATACGACAGGCACTGGGGCAGGGCGGTGCAGCCGTAGCAGTCGGTGAGGCACTCGGTGGGGGTTTCGCTGACGCCGTGGCCGCGAACGGTGCCGGCCGGGAGCGCGGCGCCGGCGGTGGCGAACGATTCCACCACGAGCTGGTCCAGGTCGAGCGCGAGCTTCTTCATGGGTGTGGTCTTCGGGGAGGGGGAAGATGCCGCCCTACCGGGGACCGGTGGGGCGAGTGGCAGGTGCCCGCGGCGCGGGGTGCTGCCATCGTAGACACGCCGCCGGCTTCGGGCGCGGCAGGGTGGTTCCGGAAATGCCGCGGGAGCGGACCCGCGGTCAGCGGCTCCGCCCCCGGCCGGGTAATCTAACGCGCGCGCCGGTCGGATGCAGCACACGGCACAGCCGCCCGTCCAGCGGCGCGCGCCCATTACCCGGGAGCCGGCGCTGCTCCATCATCCAGGCGGGAGGTGATCACGAGCGACCTGGACACTGCGCCGCCACCGCCGGGTTCAGACCGGCGATTCCCCCAACGCGGGGGAGACGAGCCTGTTCCCGGACCGGACGGCAACTTGCCGCGCGTGGCTCGCGTACGGATCTTTCCGGGCGGCCCGCCCGATCCCCGAGCCGGCCGCACCCCACCGTCCCCATTTCGTGATGAAGCCCCGGTTCCTTCTCGCCGCGAGCGCGGCCGCCGTGCTGGCGGCCCTCGGCTGCGCCGACCGCGTGACCGTGCCCGACGCCACGCCCCCGCCCGCCTCGGCCACGTTGCGGGTGGACTGCCGCGTCGACGTGCGCGCGCGGACGCTGTCGTGCGGCGGGGCGACGGCCGCGCGGGGAAACGTGATCGTGGGCGGGCAGGGGACGTACGTGCGGCTGGCCAGCAGCGGCACCGCGTACGACGCCGATTCGGCGATCCTGCGCACCAGCGTGACGGTGAAGAACCTGATGGCGCAGGCGATGGGTACCACCACCGGGGCGGACACCGCTGGCTTCCAGGTGTTCTTCGCCAGCGGGCCCACGGTGACCGCGGGGAGCGGTACGGTGACCGTGGCCAACGCCGACGGGCAGGCGACGTTCACCTCGGCCGGGCAACCGTTCTTCACCTACCGCGAGATCGTGGAGCCGAACTACACCAGCCTCCCCAGGGTGTGGAAGTTCGCGCTCCCGGCCACGGTGACCACCTTCGTCTTCTCCGTCTACGTCTCCACCCCGTTCCCCGCCGAGCACGGCGTGCTGCGCTGGACGCGCGAGCAGGGGGCGATGACGGGCCATCTCTTCTACGGGATGTCCGGCGGAGGAGGCTCGCTGTACGCGGTGGGCACCGGCTCGGTGATCATGCGGCGCGACCGCGACGGGTGGGGGCGGATGTACGTGCCGGGCACCCGTACGCTCTTCGCCGTGTGGGCCGCCCCCGACGGCCAGGCGATCGCCACCGGCGTGCTCACCTCCCTCCTCTACGACGGACGCTCGTGGCGCTCCATCTCCACGCCGTCGCAGCCGATCGTGGCGCTGGCGGGCACCTCCATCAACGACGTGTGGGGGATCCAGCCGCACGGGCTGGCCCACTGGAACGGGGCCTTCTGGTCGAACGAGATGAGCGGGAGCCCCGCCACCTACCGCTCCATCGCGATCGACCCGGCGGCGGGCGGGGTGCTGGCCGCCGGGGTGCGCGGCCAGGCCGACAGCGCCGGCGCCTGCCGCTGCGTGTTCGCCCGGGTGCTGTCGCTGCACCACGCCACCCTCACCGAGACCGACGCCGACAGCGCGTGGGACCTGGCGCTCACCGGCGTGGCCGCGGCGGCCGACGGCTCGGCGCTGGCGGTGGGGTGGGTGCGCGCCGACTCGCTTTCGCCCGCGGTGGGGCTGGTGCTGGCGCGCGACTCGGTGGAGGGCGCGTGGACGCGGCGGGCCGGCGCCGGCAGCGGCTTCCGCGCGGTGGTGGCCGCCCCGGACGGCTCCTACTACCTGCTCGCCGACTCGGCCCTGTACCGGATGGACGGCGGCGGCCTGTCCCTGGTCCCCAACTCGGCGCACACCGCCATCGAGCGGCTGTACGTGGAGGGCGACACGGTGTACGGCCTGAGCGCGTACGACGTGCTGCGGCTGGAGCCGGGCGGGTGGGTGTCGCTGATCCCGCAGGCCGACGGGAGCGACCTGCTGGGCGTGTGGGCGGCGGACGAGACGAACGTGTGGGCCTCGGGCCGCCGCCGCATCCTGCGCCGCGGAGAGAGCGGCTGGGCCGTGGAGGCCGCGGGGACGCCCTGGTGGTTCGGCGTGGGCGGCGCGTCCGCGCGCGACGTGTACGCGGTGGGGAGCACCGTCGACACCCTGAACGCCGCCGTCCCGGACACCGCGTACGTGGCCCACTTCGACGGCACCGCGTGGAGCGCGCAGCGGCTCCCGATGCTGGTGGACGGGTGGGACGAGCGGTTGTACGCCGTGTGGGCGGCGGACTCGGCGCACGTGTTCCTGGCCGGGTACCGCGCCCCGGTGGACGGGAGCGCCGGCGAAGGGATGATGGGGGTGAAGGCGGGGAGCGGATGGAACCTGACGTTCGCCGGGGGCACGGGCGGCGTCCGGCTGTACGCGATCCACGGCACGGGCCCCGGCGACGTGTGGGCGGTGGGGGCGCAGGGCCCGGCCGGCCCCACCCAGCACGCGCTGGCGATGCACCACGACGGCACGGCGTGGACCCCCACGCTGATCGCCGACAGCGTGCTGCTGCAGGGCGTGTGGGCCGTCTCGCCCACCGACGTGTACGCCACGGGGTACGTGGCGCCGACCATCGTCGGCGTCATCTACCACTACGACGGTGTCGCGTGGACGCGCGTGTACCGGGGCGGCGGGTACCTGGGCAGCGTGTGGGCCACCGGGGCCAACGACGTGTACGTCACCGGGTCGGGCACCGCGCTGCACTTCAACGGCAGCGCCTGGTCGCGCGTGGAGCCCGGCACCACCCACGTGCTGCGCGCGGTGTACGGCACCTCGCCGCGCAACCTGTATTCGGTGGGCTACGGCGGCGTGATCGTGCACGGGCAGCGTTAGGCCGCCGCATCCGCTACCGCGACGCGCGTGCTGGCGTTGCGTTCAACGCCGTACTCGATGGAGAAGATGACGATGCGCCTGCGCCACCTGGTCCCTGTCGCCGCCCTGGCCGCCCTGCTCCCGCGGGGCGCGGCCGCGCAGCGCTACACCGCGCCGGTGGGCGCCCGTGGCGGCGTGGACACCACGGTGGTGTTCGACACGGGCGACGAGGTGCGGGTGACGGCGTATCCCCGGATGGGGAGCGGGGTGGAATTGTGCGGCAGCGTGAGCGGCGGGATGCAGTGGGGGAAGATGATGTTCGCCCACAGCGACGCGGACCGCGGCGCGCAGCAGGCGGTGGTCAGCTTTCCCACCGCGGCCGTGACCCCGCAGTGCCAGACGTACCGCCCCGCGGCGGGGCAGTGGCTGGTGGTGAGCTTCGCCCGCCCCGTGCGCGACGAGGTGGGGCGCATCGGGCGGATCGGCGTGGGCGAGGTGGTGCTGCCGCTGGCGCCGCTGATGGGGAAGCGCGTCACCTTCCGCTGGCAGCGCGAGGGCGCCTTCCAGGTTCCCAGCGTCACCCCGCCGCCCGACAAGCTGGGCCCGCCCGGCCCTGAGCGAAGCGTCCGCGTCGCCCGGCTGGCAAACGCACGAACGCGCCCGGACCATCAAGCTGGCCCGGGCGCGTGCCCGTTCACGAGCCCGGCTCCTGCCGAATCCGCATCTACGATCCTCGAACCCGACATCGCCGAAAAGCGTCACACGGAGCAGCGGAGTGCAACGGAGCATCGGAGAACTGCTCACGACGGGGACGGTTCTCCGATGCTCCGGTCTTCTTCGCTGCTCCGTGCGACCCCACCAGCGGAGCCCGTGGAGCTACTGATATGAGTTTTCGGATTCGGCATCACGGCTTCTTCTTAGCCGGCGCGGCGGGGGCGGCGGGTGGCGGCGGCGCGGGGGTGATCAGCGTCTTCCAGTCCGGCGCGGGGGTGAGGTCGGCCAGCTTGCCGGTGGTGCCGGCCTTTTCCTTCCCGGAAGTTCCCGGGTGGACCAGGCCGTAAGGGAGTTTGTCGTCCGCCGCGTCGCGCGCCTTGACCTGCGCGGCGCGCTTCGCCTCCAGCGCCGTGGCGCGCCCGGTGAGCGTCCGCAGCTCCCGGTCCAGCGCGCGAAGCGGTGCCGCCTGCGCCGCCTTCAGGGCGCGCGCCGCGGCGATCTCGTCCTGCTTCTTCTTCCGCTCGGCCCGCAGCGTGTCGCGCTCCGCCGAGGTCTTGGCGGCCGAGATCCGCGTCCCCAGCCGGTTCCAATCCTCCAGCAGCCGCTTGATCTGCGGGTCCACGTCCAGCCCGGCGCGCTGCTGCTGGCGCGCGGCCGTCTCGGTCTTCAGGGTGGCGAGCTCGGCGTCGATCGTGGAGATCTCCGCGACCGCCTTTCCCCGCGCCGCGTCCGCCTTCGTCTTCGCCTCGGCGTACCGCTTGTCCACGCCCTCGTTCTGCTTCGCCGTGCCGGCGTCCAGCAGCTTGACGTTGTTCGCCAGCGCGCGCATCCGCTGGTTCAGCCGCACCAGCGCCTCCAGGTCGTCGCTCTGGTTCGCCTCGCGCACCAGCCGGACCTGGTCGGCGGTGAGATGGTGCGCCGCCGCCATCATGAAGTCCAGGTTCCGGTCGCGCAGCCACTGCCGCAGCTTCGCGCGGTCCATCGTGCCCTTCAGCGCCTTCTCCTTCGCCTTGATGAAGGCCTCGTTCTGGTTGGCGATCAGGGTGGCGGCCTTGCCGCCGGGCCCCGGCGCGATGTCGGCCGCCGTGGCGGCGGGCGCGGCGTCGGCGCCCACCCGGGTCACGTGCGTGACGGGAACGATGGGCTCCCACCTCCGTTTGGGATCGGGGTTTTCGGCGTAGCGGTCGCCGAGCAGCGCCGAGTGCCAGCGGCCGCCCCGGTCCGGGTTGGGCTGGCTGTAGACCCAGGCCATGCGGTAGCGCGTGCCGTCGGGGAGGGTGACGGGGTCGACGCCCCAGTGCGAGAAGATGACGCTGTGGCCGCCCCCGCCCGAGGCGTTCGCGTTGTAGTACCACACCCAGTCGCCCGCCCGCAGCTCGTTGAACCGCTCGAAGGGAAACTCTTTCTGGCGGTGGTAGTTGGACGGCGCGGTAGGGTTGGCCTCCGCTTCCGCCCTGGCCGCCTCGGCCTGCTTGGACCCCTCGGGGAGCGGCCCCACGTTGTCGGCCTCCTCCTGGGCCGGCAGGTCGGGCACCCGGACGCGCTCGCCGTGCCAGATGCTGACGGGCTTCCCGGTTCCCAGCACGGCGCCGCCGAGCGGGTCGAAGCTCCCCATCACCCCCTGGGCGATGTCGCCGCTGCCGGGGGTGGCCCCGGCGTAATGGTGGACGATCTGCACCCAGTGCCAGCACATGTGCGCGTGCACCCGCTGCTCGAACGAGCCGGGGCGATAGGTGCCGTTCGCCAGGATGTGGGCGGAGATCAGCAGCCGCTGCTGCGCGGTGGTGTGCCCCAGGTCGGTCCCGTCGAACAGGCGCTCGGGGATTTGGCGCGTGGCGATGAAGTCCTTGATCTTGTCGCGCTGCGCGGGGGTGAAGAGCCCGTGCAGGTCGCCCGGCGTGAGCGCGGGGCCGGTCGGCGATTTCGCGTGGGTGGTGCCCGCGGCCGCCGGCGTGGTGTCGAACACGTGGAGGATCTCGGCGAACTCGCGGTTGAACGCCGGCGCGAAGTCGGACCAGCCGCCCAGGCCGCCGTAGAGCTGGTCGCGGCGGTCCTTGAGGCGGGCGAGCTCCTCGTTCAGGTGCCGCACGTCGGCCGCGGAGACGCTCACCCCGCTGAAGCGGAGCGCGTTCTCGATCTCGCGGATCTCGGTCTCGACCTCCCAGAGCGTGGCGTGCTCCACGTCCATGCTGCCGCTGAGCGAGCGCGGGGTCCGCGCCATCCCGGCGGGGGCGCGCCCCTGCACCGCCACCGTCCCCGCGCCGGGCAGCGCCGCGCGCGAGGCCCGCTCCGCCGCCGCCTCCAAGGCGGGCGTCTCCGCGGCGCCCTGCCCTTCGCCGCCGGGCCGCTGCTGGACCGCGTGCGCCAGCTCGTGGGCGATCAGCCGCCGTCCGGCCAGCGTATCGGGCGCGTAGCTGCCCCGGCCGAAGACCACGTCGCGGCCCACGGTGTACGCCGCCGCGCCCGCCGCTTCCGCCGCGCGCTCCGCCTGGGGCCCGCGGTGCACGCGCACGTCACCCAGGTCCTGCCCGAAGCGCGCGCCGAAGAAGGTGCGCAGCTCCGGCGCGAGCGGTGCCCCGCGCGCCGCCTGGCCCGCGGCCGGGGAACGGGCGAGCCCGTGCGCGGCGGCGGGGTCGTGCAGCGCGCGGCCCACGGCCTGGTTGCCCACCGCGCGATGGAGCCGCAGCTGCGGGGGCGCGAAGGCCGGCGGTATCGGGCCGGCCGGCCTGCTGCGGTGTGCGGTCCGCGTGCGTGACGCGAAGGTGCGGCTCATTGCAAGGTGGGTGGATAGGGTGAGCCGCGAGTAGCCGATTCGTGGGCGCGAGCTCGTCGGATCCAGGCGTGGCGCCGGCGTCCGTCTCCGGGGACGAGGATGCGGGCGCCGGAAGATGCGGATTCGCCCCGCCGGCCATCGTTCGCCGGTGGAGACCCGCGCGGCGATCGGATGCGTTGCTGCCCGCGCGACGAGTTGCGCGGAGGCATTCGCGTCTCGCGCGGCAAGGCGGCTGGAGCCTTGCCGGCCAGAGCGGCCGGGGCTTCCGCGCGGCGCGCGGAAGCCCTGTGGCTGGGTTTGCCGGCACGTGCCCCGTGCCGGCGACTTTCCGGGCGGCAATCTCCACGCCAGAATCCGCCCGCGGCGCAGGATCATCTCGTATCCCCTGCATGCACTTCAGTTACGCATCCGTGGCCGCGCAAGGCGTTTCCGAGAGATCGCCGGCACACCGTTCCACCCGTGACATCGTTGCCGCATGCCGCCGCCCCACCTGGGCCGCCGTGCCACGCGCCCGAGCCGGTGCCCGCAACCCGGGCCGGCGGCGCGCCCGGACTTGAGCAAAACGGCTAAAACGGTTAGATTTGGTGCGTTGAAGGGGGCTTAGCTCAGCTGGGAGAGCGCCTGCTTTGCAAGCAGGAGGTCACCGGTTCGATCCCGGTAGCCTCCACTTCAGAACGATCGAAACGCGCCCCGGCCTCACCGGCCGGGGCGCGTTTTCGCGTACGGCCCCGCAGCGCCGCCGGGCGCGCGGGTGGCCGTCCGTTCGCTCGTGTCAGCGCCGCGGTGCCAGCCGCTGGACGAGCGCCTCCAGCTCGGCCAGGCGCGCGTCGGTGGCGGCCTGGCGCTGGCGCAGGGCGGCCACCTCGGCGTTCAGCCGCTCGATCTCGGCCACCTTCACCCGCAGCTCGGCGGTGCGCGCCTCCAGCGCTTGCGCGGCGGCGAAGTTCACACCGTCGATGTCGAGCAGGCCGATGGTGCGGTCGTCCGCGCCCAGGCCGAACGCCGCGCGGAAGTCCTCGGCGAAGGGCCCCAGGTGGCGCACCCCGCCCCGCTCGCCGATGTAGCTCCAGCGGTTCACGGGAACGCCGCGGATGCGCGCGAGCAGGCTTTCGCCGTCCACGGGGGCGAAGCGCTCCTTCAGCGCGCGGCTCGAGGTGCAGGCGAAGGCGCCCGAGCCGGCGGGCAGGTCGCACCCGGTGGTGAGGGTGGCGTTGGTGCGGAAGCGGAAGCCGCCGGCCGCGCGCACCGCGAACTCGTTGTTCGCCACCGCCAGGAGCGAATCGGTGGTCGACGCGTCGCCGCGCACGAAGGCCCCCGAGTGGCCGTGGGTGGAGGCGCGGCTCCCCAGCGCGGTGGAGAAGTCCGCGTCGGCGGTCACGCGATAGCCGATGGCCACCGAGCCCTGCCCGCCCGCGTTGGTGTTGAAGCCCATCGCCGTGCACCCCAGCCCGTCGCAGCGCGCGTTGGCCCCGGTGGCGAAGCCCACGGTGCCGTTCACCTGGTTGTTCACCCCGAACGCCGCGCCCCCCGTGCTGGTGACGCTGTTGTCGCTGCCGTGCACGAAGGCGGCGAACCCCTCGGCCTTGTTGTTGTTGCCGCCCGCCCAGGAGTAGAAGCCGACGTTCGGGTCGTCCCACTGGATGGCGTCCACGCCCCCGGCGCGGAAGGCGGCCTTGTACGGGTACCACATCATCCGCACCCCCGCGCCCTGCACCGGGATCTCGCCCACCCCCAGGTTGCCCAGCGCCGCCGTGCCGCCGGCGCTGTCCACGATGAAGCGGTCGGTGGGCGGGCTGCCGCTGCGCAGCCGCAGCAGGTAGCGCCCCCCGATCCCCAGGTCGGGGGTGGTGGCGGGCCAGGCGAAGCGCACGTGCGAGGGCGCCACGCAGTTGGGGTGCGTGTCGGGCGTGCCGACCCGGTACACGTTGCCGGTGGTGGGCACGTGGCAGGCGCGGATGGAGTCGACCTGGGCGGCGGCCGGGGCAGCGGACACGGCCAGGGCGGCGGCGGCCAGGGTG
>DASSME010000369.1:0-3849 GCA_035689035.1 Longimicrobium sp.
TCGAACCCCCGACCCCCTGTGTGTAAGACAGGTGCTCTAACCAGCTGAGCTAACCGCCCTGGGTGCAGCTAGAAGATGATGCCCAGCGGGATGAGCACCGCGTAGCCCAGCACCAGCAGCAGCGGCGCCAGCACGGTGTCACCGCCGCTCATCAGCACGTAACCGGCGATGATGGCGAGCAGCCCCGCGCCGAGCAGCGCCAGGTTGCGGGGCGAAAAACGCAGCGAGCCCTCGGTTTCGACGGCGGTGGGCTGCGGGACGGTGCGCGACGGCGCGGGCGTGGGTCTGGGCATGCGGAAAAGCTACCGGCGGCGCCGAAATGCGTCAACCCCGCCCGCCGCATGCAGATGCGGCGGGCGGGTCCGTTCACGTCCCGCTCATCTCCCGCTTCAGCCCGGCACGACGGCGGATGCGCGTGCACCGGCACGGTGCGGGCAGCGGGCGGGCCGGCGGCGGGGGCACTTCCGCACGGCCGAATCGATCAGCCGGAGGTCGCACGGACCCGCCGTCGCCGCCCCCTCGCGGCGACCAGCGGTTACGCGCGCCTGGTCAATCCGGCGGCTCCGGCAGCGGGTACTCCACGCCGGCCATCTCCGGGCGCGGCGGGGGGAGCATCCGCTCCTCGGCGTCCATCAGGGCAAGGCGCTGGCGGTTGCGGCGGCGGCGGGGGATCCATGCGGCCAGCACCAGGATGGTGGCGGCCAGCCAGATCAGCGCCACGTTGGTGAGCATCGCCAGCCAGCCGTAGCGGTTGCGCACGTCGGCGCGCCACTCGTCTTCCAGCTGCCCCGCGGTGATGCCGAAGGTGGTGCGCACCGCCTGGTCGAAGCTCCCCTCCTCGCGCCAGTTGGCGAGCAGCAGCTCCATCCCCCGCTCGCCGCCGCGGCGGCGCAGGTAGTCCACCGCGGTGGCGGAGAGGAGGTAGGCGGTGCGCGCGTCGGCGGCGTGGCGCGGCCACTCCATGGCCAGCGAGTCCAGCGGGGGTACGGCGCCGGTGAGCATCCCCCAGCGCAGCTGCCATGCGCCCTCCACGTCCCACCCCCCGCTGGCCACCTCGGCATACCCCTCGTCGAACCAGCGGGGGATGTCGCCCGGGAGCCGGTCGTGCAGCACCAGGTGCGCGATCTCGTGCCGCAGGATGGTGCCCTGCTCGTCGTCGCGGACGTGCGCGGCGGCGTACTGCGGCAGCACGATGCGCCGCCACTCGGGGATCGCCACGCCGCCCGCCCACTCGGGCACGCCGCCGCCCGTGGCCGCCGCGAACGCCCGCGCGTCCGGCGCCAGCACGATCGTGGTCGATTCCGGCACCGCCACCGCGCCCAGCCCCGGGAAGCGCACCGGCGTCCGCGCCGCCGCCAGCACCTGCCGCGCGAGCGCCCGGTGCCGCGGCGCATACACCGCGCGCACCGTCCCCGCCGTCATCGTCTCCATCTGCTGCGCGGGCGACGGCGACGGGGCGGCGAGCGCGATCAGGAACGACGCCGCGGCAGTGACCAGCCGCGGGAGCCGCGAACGAACGGGGCGACGTTTCATCCCTGAAGAATCACGACCTCGCCGCGGGATGTGAAGACCCGGCCGAATCGCATCCCGGCTCGACGGGTCCACATACCCCCCGAAGGGCCGAGGTGCCCTCCCCGGTACAGGAGAGGGCCCCCCGGTGTTTCGCGGCCCGCGCGCGGGCCGCGTGGAGCGCGGGATCAGCCGGCCGCCGGGTGCGCGAAGCCGGGGTTGCCGCCCAGCTGGAGCGCGCCGTTCAGCGACACGCCGGTGAGGGTGAACTCGCCGCCGCCGGCCCACTGGGTGGCGCTGGTGGCGCTGGCGATGAACGGGTCCAGGCTGGGGAGGTCGTTGGGCACGTCGCCGGCGATCCACTCGGGGATCTTCTCCATCACCTTCGCGATGGCGCCCGCCACCCCGCCGATCAGGAGCCCGATGATCACCCGCACCACCACCCGCTCGACCGCCACCGTAACCGCGCCCGCCACCGCCGCCGCCACGGCCAGGACCAGGTCGGCGACGATCTCGGTCACCGTGACCCAGGTGGCCACCGTGTACCAGCTGTTCTGGTCGGTCGGCTGCGCCTGCTTCCAGGTGAGCCCCGGCGTGCCGTCGGCCCGGGTGCCCATCGTGAGCGTGCTGTAGTAGGTCACCTCCGAGTACGCGTCGATCCCCGGCGAGATCGGGATGTGGATGTGCGCGTACGTCTCCATCACGTCGGCGTTGATCGTGATCCGGAAGGTGGTGATCTCGGGGTCGTAGCTGATCCCCGCGTGCTCCACCGGGTCCATGGGGATCGTTTGCGTGTTGTCGATCTCGGTGTTGTTGTGCGTGATGGCGAAGTAGCTCGCGTCCGTGCGGGTGAACTGCTGCGGGAGCATGGGCAGCACCATCTGCGACAGGAACAGCGGCCGCGAGATGCTGAACGCCGAGCGCGCGGGCACCTCCTGGTCGGGGATCGCCCCCCCGGCGAGTTCCTCGATCGCCTGGTCGGGCGAATGGCACAGGACCATGCACAGCACGCCCAGCAGCGCGTTGTTGATGTCGTCGGCGTCGTCGACGTAAGCGTAGCTGGTGGAGGTGGGCTGCAGCCACTGGAACCCCTCGCTCGCGGCCGTGGCGCCCAGGTTGACCGTGGCGAACACGTGCGTGAACTCGGCCAGGTGCTGGTTGAACCACTGGTCCAGGCACCGCTCCAGGACGGCGTCCAACCCTTCGTCGTGGGCGGGGCTGTCATAGCTCACCCCCGAGACGCTCACCACGGGGTCGTTCACCGGGTCGGCGCTGGTGGTGCGCAGGAGGAGGGCGTTGGGAGTGCCGCCGGCCGACCCCCGCGGCAGGTACTGGAGCTTCACCTCCACGTGGGCCAGGCCGCCCGTCACCTGCGTGGCCGCGCCGTTCACGGTCAGGGTGGCCGATGGGAAGGGGATCTCCATCCGCAGGGTGGTTCCCGAACCCGCCCCGTTCACCAGCCGCCACGGGCCGAAGGTGCCCTGGGCGTCGACGGCCGCCGAGAACATCGACCCGGCGAGGCTCGCCTGCCACGCGGTGGGCGACGTGCCCTGCGCGGCGATGGCGGCGTTCACGTCGGGAAGCCGGATCGCGTAGACGGTGTCCCACCCGTTGGTGTCGAACGGTTCGGTCGTGCCGGGCTGGGCCGTGCCGGCCACGTCGGCGGCGGGCCGCGGGAACAAGGCCGCGTCATGGAGCTGGACGCGCATCACCTTGCCCTGGGGGATGGTAGGAAGAAGGGTGGTGGTCATGGTCGTTTCCTCGTGCAGGAGTGTGTTGGAAGAAGCGGTGGCGGTCAGTTGAGGGTGCCGCGCATGACGAGGCAGCCGTCGAGCACGGCGCTGTCGATGTGGACCGGGCGCATACCCGGCCACTGCATCGTCTGCGTGGCGGCCTGCGGAAGCGCGCTCTGCCCCAGGTCGCCGGTGAGCGAATCCGCGATCCCGTCCGAGATCAGCTTCACCACCAGGTGCGTGATCCCCTCGGCGAGCGGCCCCAGGAAGGCGTAGTACCAGGGGATGTCGGCGTCGTGGCTGCTCTCGGGGCTGGGGTCGGGCGTGAACCCGATGGTCTGCGTGCCGGGGTCGAAGGTGAGGGCGGGGCGCGAGGTGACCGAGTAGGTCATGCTGATGTTCCCCTTCAGGTCGCAGCCGCCGCTGACCTGCATGGTCAGGCCGTCGCCGTTGGTGGTCACGCTCAGCGACGTCACCTCCGGGTGGTAGGTGATCAGCCCTTCGGTGACCGACTCGGTGCCGAAGCTCCCCGTGTTCACGATGCTCCCGCTCCCCGGGTCGTAGCGGAAGCTGTCGGCGGTGGTGGACAGGGCCCGCGGCAGGGTGG
>DASSME010000370.1:0-3926 GCA_035689035.1 Longimicrobium sp.
CAAAGCCGAGGGGCGGCACCCGTCGCGGATGCCGCCCCTCGCCTTCATGCCCCGACGCTCGCCGGACCGCCCGGCCTCACGATCAGGACGACTGCTCTTCCTTCATCTTGCAGTCCAGGCAGTACCGGGCGTGCGGGAGCGCCTCGAGCCGCGCGAAGGGGATCGGCTTCTTGCAGCTGTGGCAGACGCCGAACTCCTCGGGGTTGTTGTACAGGCGGCGCAGCGCCTCTTCCACGCGGTACAGGTAGCGGCCTTCCTTGCTGGCGAACAGGAAGCTCTTCTCCCGCTCCATGGCGTCGGTGCCCTGGTCGGCCATGTGGAACGAGTAGCTCGACAGGTCGTTGTCGGCCGAGTCGCGCGTCTGCTTGGACTGCTCGGCGAAACGGCCCAGCGAGCGCAACGTCTTGTCACGCTCCCGCAGGAGCAGACGCTCGATGGTCTCGAGCTCCGTCTGATCCATCCGCTCGCCTTTTGGCTGCAACGTGTGGCTTGTAGGCATGGACTCGCGTGGCGTTGTGTCGGGTGGTGTGGCCGGGAGACGGGCCCCTGCGGGCAGGCGCCGCGGATGTTCCGGGGAAACCTCGTAATTTAGCGATTCCCGCGATTGATGTACACCTCAGGGGCCCCACGGGTCCGTGCACACCGCCCGGAAGTGCTCTTGCCGCCGGGCGCGGGGACGGACGCGGAGGGGCCGCCCCTTCCGGAAACGGACGCGCCCCCGCGGTTCCGTTCCGCGGAGGCGCCCCGGACCCTCGGCCCGCCTCGCCGAGGCGCCGCCCGTCAGCGGTTGAACAGGAGGCGCACCACGTCGTTGCCGTTGGCCCACAGCATCAGCGCCACCACGATCACCAGCCCCACCTGCGAGAGGCGGACGCGCGCCTCGACCGAGAGCGGCCGCCCGCGCACCGCCTCGAACCCCAGGAACATCAGGTGCCCGCCGTCCAGGATCGGGATCGGGAGCAGGTTGAGCACCGCCAGGTTCACCGAGAAGGCGGCCAGGAAGCCGAGCCAGATCTCCAGCCCCAGCCGCGCCGTTTCGCCCGACGCCTCGCCGATGGAGAGGAGCCCGCCCATGTTGCGCGCCGAGATCTGACCGGTGAGCAGCCGCCGCAGGATGTCGCCCACGAACACCGCCGTGCCCCAGGTGGCGCGGGCGCCGTCCACCACCGCGGTGCCCACCCCCACCCGCTCGCTCACCGACGCGGGCCCCACCGGCGCCGCGCCCACCTTGCCCACGGTGATGCGCTTCCCCGACGCGTCGCGCTCGCGGGCCGCCTCGGGGGTGACGGACAGGTTCACCGTCCGCGGCCCGCGCTGCACGGTGAGGCGCAGCGGCTTGCCCGGATTCGCGTTGATCGCGCGCACCAGCTGCTGCCAGCTGCGCACCGGCGCCCCGTTCACCGCCGCCACCCGGTCGCCGGGCTGGAGCCCCGCCCGGGCCGCCGGCTTGCCGCGGATCACCTGCTGCACCACGGGCGCCGCGTACGGCTCCAGCCCCGCCAGCGCCTCGGCCCGCTCCGACGCCGCGGAGGGGAGGTCGAGCGTGACCGCGGGCGCGTCGGCGAAGCGCAGCTCCACCGGGCTCTCGGCGCCGAGCAGCGCGTTGGACACGTCGCCCCACTCGCGCATGGGCCGGCCGCCCACCGCCACCAGCCGCGCGCCCTCGGGGATCCCCGCCAGCCGGGGGCTGGGCGGCGCGGTGACCGCCCCGGCCACCGACACGCGCGTCTCGGTGACGCGGCGGTTGCCGTAGGCGAAGGAGATGACGCTGAACACCAGCCAGGCGAAGAGCAGGTTCATGATCACGCCCGCGCTGATCACCAGCACGCGCGCGGGGATCGACTTGCGGTCGAAGGTGCGCTCGGGGTCCACCTCGTCCACGGCGGCGCCGGGGCCCTCCAGCGCCTCGGCGGCCTCGTCGTCCTCCATCCCCGCCATCTTCACGTAGCCGCCCAGGGGGATGGCGGAAAGGACGAACTCGGTCTCGCCGACGCGGAACCCCGCCAGCGCCTTGCCGAACCCCAGCGAGAAGCGCGGCACCTGGATGTTCACGGCCTTGGCCGCGAAGAAGTGCCCCAGCTCGTGCACCAGGATCAGGATCGAAAGCAGGACGACGGTCGATAGTATGGTCAGCACGCAGCCAGCCTCTGTACGAAGTCTTCAGCGCAGCGGCGCGCCCGGGCGTCGGCCTCGAGCACGTCCGCGAGCGAGCGCGCGGGGATCGTGGGGCAGCGCTCCAGCGTCTCCGCGATCGCCTCGGCGATCCCGGGAAACGACAGGCGCCCGGCCAGGAAGTGCTGCACCGCCACCTCGTTGGCCGCGTTGTACACCGCGGGCGCCGTTCCCCCGGCCCGCCCGGCGCCCACTCCCAGCGCGAACGCCGGGAAGTCGGCCTGGCGGACGGGCTCGAAGGTGAGCGTCCCCGCCGCCACGGGGTCGAAGCGGCGGCAGCTGTACGGCAGCCGCTCGGGGTACGCCAGCGCGTACAGCACCGGCAGCTCCATCGTCGGAAAGCCCAGCTGCGCCAGCACCGAGCCGTCCACCATCTCCACCATCGAGTGGACGATCGACTGCGGGTGCACCACCGCCTCGATGGAATCGTACCCGACACCGAACAGGAAGTGCGCCTCGATGACCTCCAGCGCCTTGTTGGCCAGGGTGGCGCTGTCGATGGTGATCTTGGCGCCCATGTCCCACGTCGGGTGCCGCAGCGCGTCCGCCGGCGTGACGGACGCCAGCATCTGGGCGCCGAACCCGCGGAACGGGCCGCCCGAGGCGGTGATCACCAGCCGCCGCACGTCCTGCGGCCGCGCCCCCTGCAGGCACTGGAGGATGGCGCTGTGCTCGCTGTCCACCGGCAGCAGCTCTCCCCCGCCCTCGCGCGCCGCCTGCAGCACCAGCGGCCCGCCGCAGACCAGGCTCTCCTTGTTGGCCAGCGCAACCCGCTTCCCCGCCCGGAGCGCCGCCAGCGTGGGCTCCAGCCCCGCCGCGCCGACCAGGGCGTTGAGCACGATGTCGGCGTCCGGGTGCGTCGCCGCCTCGAGCAGCGCCTCGCGCCCCGCCCGCCACGCCGTCCCCCCGCCGCCGGCGTCCGAGGGCACCGGCCCGTCGGCGACCACCGCAAGCGACGGCCGATAGCGCGCGGCCAGCGCGGCCAGCGCGGCCCCGTTGCGGTGCGCCGTCAGCGCGACGGCGCGGAAGCGGCCGGGGTGCTGGTCCAGCACGGCCAGCGCGCTGCGGCCGATGGAGCCGGTGGCGCCCAGGATCGCGACGCCCTTCATCGCGGAGCTCAGCGTGCCACCACCAGGACGAAGAAGGCGTACCCCAGCGGGAGGGTGAAGAAGAGCGAGTCGAAGCGGTCGAGCGCGCCGCCGTGCCCGGGAAGGAGCTTCCCCGAGTCCTTCACGCCCACGTCGCGCTTGAGCAGGCTCTCGGCCAGGTCGCCCACCTGCGCCGCGACCGACACCGCCACGCCGAACACCGCCGCCTCGGCCAGCCCCGGCCGCAGCGTGCCGAAGCGCTGCAGGAACAGGGCATACCCCACCGCGGCCAGGGGGGTGCCGATCACCGCCCCCAGCGCGCCGGCCACCGTCTTCCCCGGGCTGACCCTGGGGATCAGCTTCTTCTTCCCCCACAGCCGCCCCGCGAAGTAGGCGAAGGTGTCGCTGAGCCAGGTGAGAACGACCGGGAAGAGGAGGATCGCCGTGCCGTGCAGCGGGCTCTCGATCCCCGGCAGGTGGCGCAGGAAGAGCGCGAAGGCGAGCAGCGCGGGGTAGACGGCGCCCATGAAGGTGACCGCCACGGAAAGGAGCGGCTCGCCCGCCACCCCGCGCTGCCAGATCGCCGCCGTGAGCGCGGCCAGCAGGATCACCACCGCCGCCGCGTTGGGGAGCGGCGTGTCGACCCCGCGCGCGGGCTCGACGGCG
>DASSME010000371.1:0-18223 GCA_035689035.1 Longimicrobium sp.
GTCCGCGAAGGTTGGCAACGGGTCTACGATCCTGACGCACGGCGGGGCGCGCCTGATCTGCTGCTGGATGCCGACGCCTACGGCCTTCGCGCCCCCACGGTTTCAGCGCGCGGAAAGCCGCGTGGCCGCGATCCCGCCATCGAGATCGCGTTCGCACCCGTTCGCGTCCGCTGGCCGCGCCGAAGGGTCGCTCCTATCCCCGCCGGCCGCACGGAGTTCCTTCCAACGGCGGTTTCCACCGGGCCGGCTGGTTCTCTCGGCGCTTTCAATCCCGATGCTGAGTATTTAGCACGCGGCGACGCCAGCGGCAACACTGTCGCAATGCCGTGGCACGGACCATCGGCCGCGCGGGCGGATGGTCCATGGGCGACGCGGCCGACCGCGGAAGGACTCACGCAGAGGGAGCAGAGTGGCAGAGAGAGCAGAGAACGGCAGATCGCTCGCGCGGCCTGGCTACCTGTCGCCTCGATGAAAATCGGGCCGATCCCATGCAGAGTCACCCACCGCGTTGCGCGCGACCCTGAAGGAAAGAAACGACGGGCTGTTTGTCCCTGCGTCCTTCGGTGAATACCGCCCGTGCCACACCTCGACCAGGCTTTCCAGTCAGTCTGCGCCCACTACCGCGCTGCACGCGACAACGGAGGAGGAAAGAACCCGGTCATCGGCGCCGATGCCCGCGGCGAGCGAGTCAGCCTCGCGCAGTTTGCGAGGCTTCCTGTCGTTGTAGACCGCGGCTTCAGCCGCCTGGTAACGCCCGGAAATGTCTCAGGCCGCGTACGGCACAGCGCCGGCCGTGCGGCACTTCGTATTCAGGCCGAGTCCAACCGCGGAGGATGAATCGCGCGCGATCCGCGTGCATCAGGTCGCCGAGCCCTCCCTGCCCTGCGGGTGTCCGCTTTTGGGACGAGCTTTTCCCACACCCGATCAGACCATCCCGCCCGCAGGTTTTTACGACCGCACGTAAACATATGCCAACGTTGCATTTAACTCGTTTCCACGATGCGGCACGGTCCTTCCTTTAGATGAGCATGTCCGCGGCGACCATTCGATGCCGCACGCCACCCCCGAGAGACCGATGCACAACCTCAACTTCACCGCGATCGCGATTGCCTGGCTGGGGAGCAGCCTGCTCGCGCTTCCCCTGCTGGCGTTCACGGCACGCTATGGCCTGGCGCCGCTCGTCGAATCCGTGGCCGTGGTCCGCGCGGCCGGGCAGGGGCCGCGCTCGGCGGCGATGCTCGAGCAGCGGCTGGCCGTGCTGGAGCGCGGGCTGGCGGCGCTCAACCTCAGCGCCGAGCGCGTCGCCGCGTCCGGCGCGATGCAGCCGGGCGCGGGCACGCCGGGGCTGGCGGCGGGCGGTTCATCCACGGAAGCAGGAGCAGACGGTGGACATCCCGCGGACTGATCGGAAGAAGAAGCGGCGCTGGCCGTACATCGCGGGCGGCGCGGCGGTGCTGGCGCTGATCACGCTGGCGCTGGCCCGCCTGGGCCCGGCCGCGCCCACGGTGGAGGACGCCACCATCTGGCGCGACACGGTGCGCCGCGGCGAGATGGTGCGGCAGGTGCGCGGGCCGGGGACGCTGGTCTCGCAGGATATCCGCTGGATCAGCGCGGTCACGCAGGGGCGCGTGGAGCAGAAGCTGGTGCAGCCCGGCACCGCGGTGAAGGCCGGCACCGTCCTCCTGGTCCTCAGCAACCCCGACGTGGAGCGCAGCGCCCTCGAGGCCGAGCGCCAGCTGCGCAGCGCCGAGGCCGACCTCACCACGCTGCGCGCCACGCTGCAGGGCCAGCTGCTGGGCCAGGAAGCCAGCGCCTCGCAGATCCAGGCGCAGTACAACGAGGCCACCCGCCAGGCGCAGAGCGCCGACGGGCTCGCCCAGCGCGGGCTGATCTCGCGGCAGGAGCTGGATCGCGCCCACGACAACGCCGGCGACCTGCGCACGCGGCTCCAGGTGGAGCAGGAGCGGCTCCGGCAGCAGCGCTCGTCGCTGGGGCAGCAGCTGGCCGCGCAGCAGGCGCAGGTGGAGATGCTCCGCCGCCTGGCCGCCTTCAACCAGCAGCAGATCGGCTCGATGCAGGTGCGCTCGCCGCAGGACGGCGTGCTGCAGGAGCTGCCCGTGGAGCTGGGCCAGTGGGTGCAGAGCGGCGCCACCCTGGCCAAGGTCGTCCAGCCCGGCCGCCTGAAAGCCGTGCTGCGCATCGCCGAGACGCAGGCGCGCGACCTGTCGCTGGGGCAGCGCGCCGACGTCGACACGCGCAACGGCATCGTCGCCGGCCACGTGGTGCGCATCGACCCGGCGGCGCAGAACGGGACGGTCACGGTGGACGTGGCGCTGGACGGCGCGCTTCCCCGCGGCGCCCGGCCGGACCTGAGCGTGGACGGGACGATCGAGATCGAGCGGCTGCACGACGTGGTGTTCGTGGGCCGGCCGGCGTACGGGCAGGCCGAGGGAACGCTGGCGATGTTCCGCGTGCTCCCCGGCGGCGGCGAGGCCGAGCGCGTGCTGGTCACGCTGGGCCGCGGCAGCGCCAACAGCATCGAGATCAAGTCGGGCGTGCGCCCCGGCGACGTGCTGATCCTCTCCGACATGTCGCAGTACGAGCAGTACCCGCGCGTGCGGCTGAAGTAGACGCCGAAGCTCGACGACGGGCACCGGCGCGGCGGCGGCGGCCCCCCCTCCCCCGGCCCCTCCCCCGCGCTGCGCGGGGGGAGGGGAGAGGGAACGGGGAGAAAATCGACGGACGGTTTGGATCGCAGTTCATCAACCGAGAACCCACCGGGCCGCAGCGCCCGCCATCCCCAGAGGGAGAAACCCCGATGTCCACCCAGCCGCAGCCGGTGATCCGCCTGGAAGGCGTGAGCAAGGTGTTCCACACCGACGAGATCGAGACGCACGCGCTCGCCGACGTCCATCTCGACGTGCAGCCGGGCGACTACCTGGCCATCGCCGGGCCGTCGGGGAGCGGCAAGACCACGCTCCTCTCCCTGCTGGGGCTGCTCGACTCGGTGAGCGGCGGCACCTACCGGCTGAACGGGAACGACGTCTCCCGGCTCACCCCCGCCGAGCGCGCGCGCATCCGCAACCGCGAGATCGGGTTCGTGTTCCAGGCCTTCAACCTGATCGGCGACGCCACCGTGGCCGAGAACGTGGAGCTCCCCCTCACCTACCGCGGCATGCCCGCCGCCGAGCGCAAGGAGCGCGTGGCCCAGGCGCTGGAGAAGGTGGGGATGAGCCACCGCATGCGGCACTACCCGTCGCAGCTCTCCGGCGGCCAGCAGCAGCGCGTGGCCGTCGCCCGCGCCATCGCCGGCAAGCCCAGCATCCTGCTGGCCGACGAGCCCACGGGGAACCTGGATTCGACCAACGGCGAGGCGGTGATGGACCTGCTGGCCGAGCTGCACCGCGAGGGCGCCACCATCTGCATGGTGACGCACGACCCCCGCTACGCCGAGCACGCCCAGCGCACCATCCACCTCTTCGACGGCCGCATCGTGCGCGACGAGCGCAGCCCGCTGGCCGCCGCGCTGGGGCAGCACGGCTTCGAGGTGGGCTGAGATGGACACCGTGCTGCACGACCTTCGCTACGGCGTGCGCCGGCTGGCGCGCGACCCGGCGTTCACGCTGATCGCCGTGGTCTGCCTGGCGCTCGGCATCGGCGCCAACACCACGGTGCTGACGGCGGTGAACACGCTGCTGCTGCGGCCGCTCCCCTTCAAGGACCCGGACCGGCTGGTGGCCGTCTACGCCATTTCCCCCGGCGGCGGGCCCGACGACCGCTCGAGCCTGTCGTACCCGGACTACGTGGACTGGGGGAACCTGGACGGCGCGCTGACCTCGGCCGGCGCCTACACCAACACGATGGTGAACCTGGGCGGGATCGACGAGCCGCAGCGGGTGGTGGGCGCGCGCGTCAGCGCCTCGCTCTTCCCCACGCTGGGCGTGAAGACGGTGATCGGCCGCGGCTTCACCCCCGAAGAGGACCTGGCGGGGAAGGTGGTGGTCCTTTCCCACGAGCTGTGGCAGAGCCGCTTCGGGGGGGACCGGCGGGTGCTGGGCTCGAAGGTGACCATCAACGGCGAGCCGTACACCGTGGTCGGCGTGATGGAGCCGAAGATCCGCTTCCCCGAGACCGCCCGGCTCTGGCTGCCGCTGGAGCCGCCCACGGGGCCCGACAGCCGCGGCTACCGCACGTACAACATCGTCGGCCGCCTGGCCCCGGGCGTCACCCCCGGGCAGGCGCGGGCGCGGGCGGCCGCCAAGGCGCGCGAGCTGGCCGAGCGCTACCCCGAGGCCGATGCGCAGCGCGGCGGCGGCGCGCTCCTCTACCGCGAGCAGTTCTCGCGGCAGATCCGGCCGATGATGCTGATCATGCTGGGGGCGGTGAGCTTCGTCCTGCTGATCGCCTGCGCCAACGTGGCCAACCTGCTGCTGGCGCGCGGGACCTCGCGCCGCCGCGAGATCGCCGTCCGCCTGGCCGTGGGCGCCGGGCGCGGCCGGGTGATCCGCCAGCTGCTGACCGAGAGCCTGCTGATCGCGCTGCTGGGCGGCGTGCTGGGCGCGCTGCTGGGGACCTGGGGGATCGACGCGCTGGCCGGCAGCCTTCCCGCCGACCTCCCGTTCTGGATGGTGTTCGAGGTGGACGGCAAGGTGCTGCTGATGACGCTGGCGATCGCCGCGGCCAGCGCGCTGGTGTTCGGGCTGGTGCCCGCGGTGCGCGCCTCGGACCTAGACCTGGTGAGCGAGCTGAAGGACGGCGGCCGCGGCACCACGGGCGTCCGCGCCGGGCGGCTGCAGGCCTCGCTGGTGGTGGCGCAGCTGGCGCTGTCGGTGGTGCTGCTGGTGGGCGCCACGCTGATGATCCGCTCGTTCATGGCGCTGCACACGGTGAACCCCGGCTTCCAGGCCGGCGGGGTGCTCACGCTGCAGACCTCGCTGCAGGGGCCGCGCTACGAGGGCGATTCGACGGTGGCGCGCAGCTACGGGCAGATGCTCGACCGCATCCGCGCGCTCCCCGGGGTTAAGGGCGCCGCGGCGGTGTCGAGCCTGCCGGTGGCCGACTGCTGCGCCAGCAGCACCTTCTACCCCGAGGGGAAGGACTACCCGGCCGGGGGCGCGCCCGAGGCGCTCAGCAACGCGGCCACGCCGGGCTACTTCGCCACCATGCGCATCCCCCTGGTCGCCGGCCGCGAGTTCGGCGAGGGCGACCGGCCGGGCGCGCCGAACGTGGCGATCGTGAACCGGGTGCTGGCCGAGCGCATCTGGCCGGGCGAGAACCCGGTGGGGCGGCGCTTCCGCTTCGGCGCCAACGACAGCACGTGGTTCACCGTGGTCGGCGTCGCGCGCGAGGTGAAGTACAACAAGCTGAACGAGGAGGACCTGCCGCAGCTGTACCTGCCGCACGCGCAGCACCCCTGGCGCACGCTGTCGCTGGTGGTGCGCACCAGCGGCGACCCGGCCGCGCTCGCCCCGGCCGCGCTCGCCCCGGCGGTGCGGCAGGCGATGCGCGCCATCGACCCCGACCTGCCGATGACCCGCGTGCAGAGCATGAACGAGGTGGTGCGGCTGCGGATGTTCGAGTCCCGCGTGTACGGGGCGATGTTCGCCGTCTTCGCGCTGGTGGCGCTGCTGCTGGCGAGCGTGGGCCTGTACGGGGTGATGAGCTACACGGTCGCCCAGCGCACGCACGAGGTGGGCGTCCGCATCGCCCTGGGCGCGCTCCCGCGCGACGTGATCGGGATGATGGTGCGGCGCGGCGCGCGGCTGATCGGGATCGGGCTGCTGATCGGCGTCCCCGCCGCGTTCCTGCTCGCGCGGGTGCTGCGCGGCGCGCTGTACGGCGTCAGCGCCAGCGACCCGGTGACGTTCGCGGGCATCGTGGCGCTGCTCACCAGCGTGGCGCTCGCCGCCAGCTGGCTTCCCGCCCGCCGCGCCGCGCGGGTGGAGCCGATGGTGGCGCTGCGGATGGAGTAGGGCGCATCTCCCCCGGCAACGTCGCCCGGATCGCACCGGGGGCGGCTGAAGCCACGGCTACGACCACGGGAAGCCTCGCAAACCGCGCGAGGCTCCGGGGGCGGAGTTCGGCTCGCTCCGGCGAGGATCCGCGGGCAACGGCGATGCCGGAGCCGCGGGGCGAACGCGGTTGAAGTCCGCGAAGGCGGACTGCGTGCCGTGGTAGCCGCGACTTCAGTCGCACACTCACGACGATCACGACGGATCACGAGCGCCCGCGGCGGTCGTGTCACAGGAAAATCCGTGGAACGGGATCGACCAGCCACGTGACCTCTTCATCACCGGGAACAGCATGGAATCGCTCTTCCACGACCTTCGCTACGCGGTGCGGGCGTTCGCGCGCGCGCCGGGGTTCGCGCTGACGGCGGCGCTCACGCTGGCGCTGGGGATCGGCGTGAACACGGCGGTGTTCAGCATCGCCAACGCGGTGCTGCTGCGCCCCGCCGACGCGCGTGACGCCGGCCGCATCGCCCGCGTCTACCGCAACCAGCACTCGCCGCTCAGCTGGCGCGAGTTCCAGTTCGTGCGCCAGAACAACCACTCCTTCCACGGCCTGTGGGCCGAGCGCAACGCCGTGCTGGCGCTGGAGACGCGCGGCGCCAACGAGCGGGTGCAGGCCGAGATGGTCTCGGGCGACTTCTTCCGCACCATCGGGGTGACGCCCGCCGTGGGCCGCCTGCTGACCCCCGCCGACGACTCGGTGCAGGGCGCCAGCCCGATCGTGGTGCTGAGCCACCGCTACTGGCGCGAGCGCTTCAACGCGGACCCGGCCATCGTGGGGCGGGCCATCCGGCTGAACGGGCGGCCGTACACCATCGTGGGCGTGGCGCGCGAGGGGTTCGCCAACCCCTTCCCCGGCTACGCGCCGCAGCTCTGGGCGCCGATGTCGGAGATGCAGCCGCTGACCGGCGTGGACACGCGCGACGCGGGGAGCGTGTACGTGGCCGGCCGCCTGAGGCCCGGCGCCGACCTTTCCCGCGCGACGGCCGACGTGCGCGTGCTGGCCGCCGAGCTCACCCGGCAGGACCCCGGCCGCCGCGATCCGGTGCGCCTGTGGGTGGGCCACGCGCGCGGCGTCACGCAGGAGATGCGGGGCGGCGCCACGGCGGTCCTCACCGCGCTGCAGGTGGTGACGCTGCTGGTGCTGCTGATCGCCTGCACCAACGTGGCGAACCTGCTGCTGGCGCGGGCCACGGCGCGCCGCCGCGAGATCGGCATCCGGCTGGCGATCGGGGCGAGCCGCGGGCGGCTGGTGCGGCAGCTGCTCACCGAGAGCGTGCTGCTGTCGCTGGCCGGCGGGCTGGTGGGGCTGCTGCTGGCCACCTGGCTCCTCTCCGCGGCGATGGCGCTGGTCCCGGCCGACGCGCCGGTGCACCTGGACGTGGGGCTGGACCGGCGAGTGCTCCTGTTCACCCTCGGCGCCTCGCTGCTGGCGGGGATGGTGTTCGGCCTGGCCCCGGCGCTACGCGCGTCGAGCCCCGACGTGGTCACCACGCTGAAGGAGGATTCCGCGGCCCCGCGGCGCTCGCGGCTGCGCAGCACGCTGGTGGGCGCGCAGGTGGCGCTGTGCATGGTGCTGCTGGCGGTCAGCGCGCTCTTCCTGCGCTCGCTGGGCAACGCCAGCCGCATCGACCCCGGCTTCGACCCGGCGCCGCTGCTGGTGATGCCCGTGGACCTGCGCCTGGGGCACTACACCGACACCACCGGCGCGGAGTTCTACCGGCGGCTGCTGGAGAGCGTCCGCGCGCTTCCCGGCGTGCGGGGCGCCTCGCTGCAGCAGGTGATGCCGCTGCGGGGCGACAACATGGAGACCCGCTTCCGCCTGGCCGGCGAGGGCGAAGACGCGCCGCTGCGCGCCACCAACTTCGACGTGGTCGCGCCCGACTACTTCCGCACCCTGGGGATCGGCGTGGTGCGCGGCCGCGAGTTCGGCGAGGGCGACGCCGCGCAGGCGCCGCCCGTGGCGGTGGTGAACGAGACGTTCGCGCAGCGCAACTTTCCCGGCGGCGCGGCGATCGGGCGGCAAATCACCTTCGGCGACACGCCGCTGACCATCGTGGGCGTGGTGCGCAACGCCAAGTACGTGTCGCTGGGCGAGGAGCCGCGCGCCATGCTCTACCTCCCGTTCGCGCAGAGCTACAACAATGAGATGGTGCTGCACGTGCGCACCGACGGCGACCCGGCCGCGCTCGTGCGCCCGGTGCAGCGCGCCGCGCGGGCGCTGGACCCCGTGCTGCCGCTGGACGACCCCCGCCCGATGCGCGAGCAGCTGCGCGTGGCGCTGCTCCCGGCGCGGATCGGCGCGGGGCTGCTGGGCGGCTTCGGGTCGCTGGCGTTGCTGCTGGCGGCGGTGGGGATCTACGGGGTGATCAGCTACACGGTGAGCCAGCGCACCCGCGAGATCGGCATCCGCGCAGCGCTGGGGGCGGGGCGGCGCGCGCTGATCGGCCACGTGATCAGCGGCACGCTGCGGGTGGTGGGTGTCGGGATGGTGATCGGCGTGGTGCTGGCGCTGCTGGCCGGCCGCGCCGCCCGCGCGTTCCTCTACGGCGTCGCCCCGAGCGACCCCGCCGTGCTGATCGGGACGCCGCTGGTGCTGGCGCTGGTCGCGCTTGCCGCCAGCTGGCTCCCCGCCCGCCGCGCCGCCGCGGTCAACCCGATGGTGGCGCTGCGGGCGGAGTAGGATCACAGGTGCGTGAGTGCGTGAGTGCGTGAGTGCAAGGGGGTGAGCGGGGGGGGGGGGCGCTCGTGCGATTCCGCGGCGCGGCGCCCCCTCCGGCCGGCTTAGGCCGTCCACCTCCCCCGTACCGGGAGAGGTTGTCGGGGGAGGTCCCTGCGCGGGAAGGTAGGCCTCGCGCGAATCTTCGCCCGGGAGTCCGCGAAGGCGGACTTGGGGTGATTCAGCGGCGGGTTTCAACCCGCCGAATCGGTCGCAGCCGCGAGGACAGTGTTCCGCGCAAATGCTCGCGTGCGAGTCCGCGAAGGCGGACTTCGGGCCGTTGTTGCCTCGGGTTTCAACCCGGGGGGCGGAGGCCGGCCCACGACGAAACTCGAAACGACGTTGCCGATCCCGTCCGGCGAGCCCATCCTGAAGCCCATGCCGAACCTGGCCCCGCCCCGCATCCTGATCGCCGACGACCAGCCCGACGTGCTGGAGGCGCTGCGCCTGCTGCTGAAGGGCGCCGGCTACCAGATCGCCAGCGCGCAGTCGCCCGCCGCCGTCCTGGCCGCCGCGCGCGACCAGGAGCTGGACGTGGTGCTGATGGACCTGAACTACACCCGCGACACCACCAGCGGCCGCGAAGGGCTGGACCTCCTCCCCGCCCTCCAGGCCGCGGACCCCACCCTTCCCGTGATCGTGATGACCGCGTGGGGGTCCGTCGAAGGCGCCGTCGAAGCGATGCGCCGCGGCGCCCGCGACTACGTGGAGAAGCCGTGGGACAACGCGCGCCTCCTCGCCACGCTGCAGGCGCAGGTGGAGCTGGGGCGCGCGCTGCGCCAGTCGCAGCGGCTGGAGCAGGAGAACCGCCGGCTGCGGCGCGACGGCTTCCCCGACATGATCGCCGAGAGCCGCGCCATGCGGCCGGTGCTGCACCTGATGGAGCGCATCGGGCCGAGCGACGCGCACGTGCTGATCACCGGCGAGCACGGCACCGGCAAGGACGTGGTCGCGCGCTGGCTGCACGCCAGCTCGCCCCGCGCTTCGCGCCCCCTGGTCACCGTCAACGCCGGCGCCATCGCCGAGGGGGTGTTCGAGAGCGAGCTGTTCGGCCACGTGAAGGGCGCCTTCACCGACGCGCGCGCGGACCGGGCCGGCGCCTTCGAGCTGGCGGACGGCGGCACCCTCTTCCTGGACGAGATCGGGACGATGCCCCCCGAGCAGCAGGCCAAGCTCCTGCGCGTCCTGCAGACCGGCGAGTTCCAGCGCGTCGGCGCCAGCAAGACGCGGAAGGTGGACGTGCGCGTGGTCTCGGCCACCAACCTGGAGCTGGGCACGGCGGTGGAGGAGGGCCGCTTCCGCGAAGACCTCCTCTTTCGCCTGAACACGGTGGAGATCCACCTCCCGCCGCTGCGCGAGCGGCGCGAAGACATCCCGCCGCTGGCGCTGCACTTCCTTCGCCGCCAGGCCGAGCGCTATCGCAAGCCGCTCACCGGCTTCGACGCCGAGGCCATGCGCGCGCTGCTGGACTACGCCTGGCCCGGCAACGTGCGCGAGCTGCAGCACACCATCGAGCGCGCGGTGCTCCTGGCCGCCGGCCCCGAGATCCAGGCCGAGGACCTGGCGCTGCGCAGCCGCCGCGGCGCCACGCCCACGCTGGACGAGATGCCGCTGGAAGAGGTGGAGCGCGTGCTGATCCGCAAGGCGCTGGAGCGCCACGGCGGCAACGTGAGCCAGGCCGCCGAGGCGCTCGGCCTCTCCCGCAGCGCCCTCTACCGCCGCCTCCAGCGCTACGGGCTGTGATCGTGCGTCGATGATGTCGTCCCGAACGAACGGGTGCGCCAGTGCGTGAGTGCGCGAGTGCGTTTTCGGTACGTGCGGCGGCCCTGCACTTCCGCCCGCCTGCGGATGTAATCCCTGGTCGTCCACCGCGCTACGCACGACCCCGGGGTGGCGCCACCGGGAGCGGACGTTGGAGCCTCGCGCAGTTTGCGAGGCTTCTCGTCGTTGTTGCTGCGGCTGCGGCCGCCGGTGAGCGATGCCGGCGTCGATCCCGGGACCAGGGATGACGCCGCGCCCCCCGCGCCGGCGCCGGCGTTGGTCGTTCGAGCGCCAGGTGCTGCACCTCTCCTTCCTGACCGGCGCGGTGGGCGCGGCGGTCGCCCTCGCCCTGCTCTGGAGCGGCGACTACACGCCCAAGGTGCGCTGGACGCTGGCTCTCTTCGTGGTCGTGGGATGGCTGGCCTCCGCGCTGCTGCTGCGCGAGCGCGTCGTCCGCCCGGTGCAGGTGCTCTCCAACCTCCTCTCCGCGCTGCGCGAGGGCGACTACTCGCTCCGCGCCCAGCGGGTGGAGAGCGACGACGCGCTGGGGCTGGCCTTCCTGGAGGTGAACGCGCTGGCCGCCACGCTGCAGGAGCAGCGCATCCGCGCGCTGGAGGCGACCACGCTGCTGCGGCGGGTGATGGAGGAGATCGACGTGGCCGTCTTCGCGCTCGACGGCGAGGGCGGGCTGCGGCTGGTGAACCGCGCCGGCGAGCGGCTGCTGGGCGCCCCCGCCGCCCGCCTGCTGGGCCGCCGCGCGGGCGAGGCGGGGCTGGAGCCCACGCTGGGCGTGGAGCCCGGCGGCACGCTGCGGCACGAATTCCCGGGCGAAAGCGGGAGGTGGCAGGTGCGGCGGGCGCCCTTCCGGCTGGAGGGGCGCCCGCACGAGCTGCTGGTGATCAGCAACGTGAGCCGCGTGCTGCGCGAGGAAGAGCGGCTGGCGTGGGAGCGGCTGATCCGCGTGCTGAGCCACGAGATCAACAACTCGCTGGCGCCGATCCAGTCCATCGCCGGCACCCTGCGCGGCCTGCTGGACGTGGCCCCCCGCCCCGCCGACCTGGACGACGACCTGCGCGGCGGCCTGGGCGTGATCGCCACCCGCAGCGAGGCGCTGGGCCGCTTCATGGCCGCCTACGCCCGCATGGCCCGCCTCCCCGCCCCCGAGCCCGCGCCGGTGGACGTGGCCGCGTGGGTGCGCCGGACGGTCGCGCTCGAGCCGCGTCTCGCGGTCGAGATCGTCCCCAGCGACCCCGCCACCATCCACGCCGACCCCGACCAGCTCGACCAGCTGCTGATCAACCTGGTCCGCAACGCCGTGGACGCCGCGCTCGAGACCGGCGGCGGCGTCCGCGTCGGCTGGCGGCGCGAGAACGGCTCGCTGGTGGTGTGGGTGGAAGACGACGGCCTGGGCCTGCCGCCGAGCGCCAACCTGTTCGTCCCCTTCTTCACCACCAAGCCCAAGGGCAGCGGCATCGGCCTGGCTTTGTCGAGGCAGATCGCCGAGGCGCACGGGGGGACGCTGACGCTGGAGAACCGCGGGGATGCGCGCGGGGCGCGGGCGATGCTGGTGCTGCCCACATTGTGAGAGCATTTTCAATCGTGGATCTCGCCCGCCGGTGGCATGCATTCGGCGGACGCCGACTTGCTCAACCTCATCAAGCGTGCACCCGCTCGAACATCCGGCTCACATAAACCTCGGCTACACGGCTCACGGTAAACGGGATCGAGGTCATGGATCATCTTGAAGATGCTTGGCCGCCACAGCATGTGGCCGCCCTCGAGAAATTTCGACGTGAGTTCGGACAACGAAAATTCTATTTCCTGTCGATTGGACGTACGGGAGTGGGGAAGTCGAGCACGATAAACTCGCTCGTGGGCCAACCCGTGGCTACATCCGGGAACTACGAAGCGACGACAGCGCACTTGGAATTTCATGAATTCGAAATTCACGGTATTCCGTTTGTCTTTATCGACACCCCAGGATTGGCTGACAGTGATCTGGAAGATTCCGACGGTCAATACTTGGTAGAGATTCTTCGGGCTGTTTCCCACATAGACTGCCTCTGGTTCGTTACGAGACTTGACGAAACACGAATCTCGAGTGATGAACTACGTGCTCTGCAACTGCTTACACAAGCGTTCGGAGCAAGAGTTTGGGAAAAGGCTCTCATCGTGTTTACGTTCGCAGATAACATACACCCGGAACGCTACAGGGAGACCATTATATGGCGGAGCAACCTGCTTAGATCAGCGATTGCCAGGTACGCAAGCTCATTAGCTTCAAAAGGTATCCCAACGATTGCTGTAACGAATACCGCACCGACCCGGCCGGATGGCACCGCTTGGGTTGGCGAGTTTTTCTCGAAAGTCGTGCTCCGTATGTCTGAGGATTCCGCAATCCCATTCTTTCTGGGGATGAGGACTGACGTTGTCAGGAATGAAACGCCGGTAGTTCCGAAACTTGGAGAAAACTATGAAGAAAAACCAGTCGATCCTGGACTCAAGTTCGCCCGCGCTGAGTTGCAACGGATTTATGGTCAAACGAGTGCGCAGGCGATTTATTGGTACAGGTTCAGTCTTGTAGCGGCCGCTCTAGGATTTGTGATTTTCGCGACAGGAATCGTGCTTTTGCTTCTACACCTGAATACGGAGGGAATTGTCACATTGCTTTCCAGCGTGCTCCCAAGTATCACGGCTGCGCTGTTCTTCACGCAGTCGAAATCAGCCAATGCCAGAGTTGATGCAATCCAAATCAAATTGACAGAGACTCAAAAGCTACAAACGGCGATCGAAGTGGCTCGGTCAATCACCAATTCTGAAGCACAGGATCGCATCAAGGCGGTGATCGTGGAGCGAATACTCAGGGAAACGACCACTCCGGAGGTCCCTGCGGCCACTGGAAGCGGCGTGTAGCCTTGAGACAAGTCCGTTGCCGCATTTGGTTTCAGCGATCAGGTGAGTAGAACGAGCACAACCCAAACGAGCCCGGCCCGCGATGTCTCGCGGGCCGGGCTCGACCGATTGCCCCCGGAGGATTCGAACCTCCACTAACGGTTCCAAAGACCGCTGTGCTGCCTTTACACCAGGGGGCACCGCATCCCGCCGCTCTGGAACGACTTAGCGCGGCGGAAGCGCGCTAAAGCTATCCAGCATCGGCGCCGAAATCAACTGCCTCGCCCCGGGGCGGCCGCAGCAACGGACGAGGGGATGATCCCGGTGCGGACCGGAATCATCCCCCTCGACTCGATCGGTGCTCCGCCGGCCCCGCTCAGCGATGCGCGGCCGAATCGGCCTGGGGCTCGTCGCGGGTGAGCACGCGGATGGCGCCGATGGTGGTGTACTCGCCCAGCTTGTGCTCGGTCTCGCCGGGGGTGAGGAACTCCACCATGCGCACGCCCGCGGCGGGGATCTGGCGCAGGTCGTCGAGCCCGTCGAGCTTCGCGCCGTCCAGGTACACCAGCATCTTCCCCGAGCTGCCGGTGAGGTCCGTCGGCTGCGTGCTGCGCATCAGCCACATCCCGCGGCGCGCCTGGATCAGCTGGTACACCGAGGCGGCGTTCGACTGCGCGATCTCGTCCGCGCGGATGCGGTTGCGCTCCTGCCGCGGGCGCTGGGGCCGCACGTCGGTCTGCGCGTGCGCACCCACCGGCGCGAGGGCGGCCGCGCAGCACATCGCCACCACCGCCGCGGCGCTCCACTTCAGCATCTTCATGGTCGATTCACTTCGAGGATCACGGGGTGTCCGGCGCCGTCACGCGCACCAGACGCTTGGCTCCGGGTGAGAACGAACGAGCGGGCCGTCCTCTGCCGGCCGGGTGCGAAAGTAACCGTGCGGGCCAGAACCAAGGTACCCGACCGGCCCCAAAAAGATCTGCCGCAGCCCCGATCCCACGCAGACTCCACTTCGGCGGAAGCGCCGTCTGCGGGAGCAGACCGAACAAAGCCCCCCGTCTCTGTCGAACGTGAAAAAGGGCAGGCTTTACGAATCGATGCGGATGGCCGAGCCCGGTGCGAACGTAGGCGGTGCCGTGAAATCCCGCTTGCATCACGATGCACCGCACAATCACTCGGACTTCGCCCGGAATGGCTAGGGACTTGACAGTGCTACCGCCTACAAGGAGACTGTTTTCGGCCGACCTCAGCCGGACTGTTCCCTTTCCATGGTGCCCGACTCCATGCATCAGAACGCCAGGTGGCACATGCTCCTCCGGCTGGCGCTGGCGGCGCTGTGCCTTCCGCTAGGCGCAAGCTCGTGCACCTCACGCGGGTACGTGGACCAGCTCGCCGCGCTGGTGGCGCACACCGGAACGCGCGTGGCCCCGCGACTCACCATCTCGCCCGCCACGCTCCCCGACAGCGACGCAGCCGCGTCGCGCGAGCTGACGGGGCTCGCAGGCCGCATCAAAGCGGCGATCTCGGCCGGCCGCGCGGACGCCCAAACGCTGCACGCCGTTGGGCTGGTCACCCTCATGTGGGCGGACCCAGCCAACCCGGCCGATACCGACTCGGCCATCGCATACCTCCAGTCGGCCCTGCGCGTAGCCGGCCCGGATCCGGCGATCCTGGCCGACTTGGCCGCGGCGCACCTGGTACGGGCCGCACACCCCGGCGCCGAGCGGCACTTGCTGCTGGCGCTGGACGCGGCCGACAGCGCGCTGGCGCTGGATCCGCGGAATCCCACCGCGCGGTATGCCCTGGCGTCCGCGTTCGACCACCTGTGGCTGGGCGAAGAAGCCGTCCAAGCTTGGTCGCGCTTCGTGGACACCGAGCCGGGGACGGAGTGGAGCCGCCGCGCGCGCGAACGGCTCCACGATTTGCGCGCCTTGCCGCGTCCGCTCCCCCACCCGGCGCAAGGCGTTCCAGATGAGTGGCGCCGCCTGGCCGAGCGCGACCCGCAGCGTGCGCGCATGCTGGTGATGGACACCATCCTCCCAGAATGGGGATACGCCGTGTTGCGGGGGGAGGGCTCCACGGCCCGCACCCGTCTGGCTAGCGCCGCGACGGTAGCCAGCGAGTTGGCGCGCCGGGGAGGCGACCCGAGTGTCGCTGAGATGGTGGCGGCGATCCGGCGGATGGAGCGCGATGCGAGGGCAACCCGAACGCTGGCAGCCGCGCACGCCCACTACGGCCACGGCCAAGCCCTGCTCGACGGGCGCCGGGCCGAGGCGCTCGGAGAGTTCCGCTGGGCCGAAGCCCATGCAACCGCGTCGCCGGCTCTGAGAGAATGGGCGGGATTCTCGGCCGGTACCGCGTTTTTCTACAATGACGCGGCCGACTCCGCCCTCGCCGCCTTCCGGACGACGGTCGCGCGCAACGATCCCGTTCGCTTTCCAGTGCTGGTTGCGCGTGCACACTGGTCGATCGGCACATCGCTGCTTCGACGCAGCGAATACCCGGCGGCGCTGCGCGAGTACGACACGGCTTATGCCCTGCTCGTCCGTGCGGGCGAGCAGGAGTACGTCGGTGCGATCCACGGGTTGCGCTTCGAGACGCTGTTCTCAACCGGCGACCCCGATGCGGCGTACGGAGAGATGGTTCGCGCGCTCCGCATCTTGAGCCGCTACCGCGGTTCTACGTACCTGCACAACACGCTGTACGTGGCCGCGCAGGCGTGCAGGATCGAAGGGATGTCGCGGTCGGCGCGTCGCTTGGAAGACTTCGAGGTAGATGCCAGCGCCCTGATCAACCCGGCGGTACAGGCGGAAGCCCTGCTGATGCGTGCGAGGGCCCGGGCCGCCACAGGAGAGACCAGCGCCGCGGCGCGTGATGCCGCCCGCGCCCGAGCTTTGATGAACCGTTTGCCGGCGGAGTTCCAGCGTTCTTGGATCGAAAACGACCTGCTGCTGGTGAACGCGCAGGTCCGGGCGTGGAGCGATCCTGCCGCCGCCGCCACGACGCTCGATTCAGCCGTCGGCTTTTACGCGCGACGAGGCATCGCGATCCGGCTGCTCCCCGCGCTCGTGCTGCGGGCAGATACACGCCTTCACGCGGGAGACACAGAGGGAGCCGTTGCCGACCTCGACAGTGCCGCATCGGTGATCGGAGCGCTGGGTAGCAGCGTGGAGAGCGCCAGCGTGCGCGCGCAGATGCTGGAGACCGGCCGCGCGCTGTACGATCGGTTGGCGATGGTGCACGCCCGCGCCCACCGCCCCGCCGACGCGCTTCGCGCGCTGGAGCGCGGGCGTGTGTCGTTCGGCGCCGCAGCCGACGCGCGTGGATCGTTCGTCCTGGCCGCGCCATCGGGCGAAACCGTGCTGGAGTACGCGCTGGTTGGCGACACGCTGCTGGCGTTCGCGCTCACCGGCAACAAGCTGCACATGGCGGTTCGCCCGGTCTACGCCGAGACCCTGGCCCGCGATATCTCGGCACTGCGGACGGCGCTGGAGACCGGCGCGCCGGCCGAGGCGGTGCGAGGGCGTCTCGCGCGGCTCCACGCGGTGCTGGTGGAACCATTGCGCGGGCACGTTCCGGCCGGCGCGCGGCTGGTGATCGTAGCCGATGGCGAGTTGGCCGCTGTCCCCTTCAGCGGCCTGGTCACGCGCGGCGGCGGCTACCTGGTGCAGGAGCACGAGTTGCGCGTGGCGCCCAGCATCGCGCAGGCGCGGCAGGCCGCCCCCGCGTCCGTGCCCGGGCGCGCCGCCGTGTTCGTGGCCGACCCCGCCCTGTCGCCCGCCGACCAGGTGTACTTCCCTCCGCTCACGCTGCTCGAGCAGGCCACCCGCGACATCGCCGGCCGCGTTCCCGGCTCGATGCTGCTGGAAGGCCCGGCCGCCAGCGCCGCCGCGGTGCGGGCGGCGCTCCCGCGTGCCGCCCTCTTCCACTTCAGTGGCCACGCGGTGTTCGACGACGCCCGCCCCGGCCGCTCGTACCTGCTGCTGGCGCCCGACACGGCCGGGCCGGGGCGCCTGACCGCCGACCAGATCGCGGGGCTGGACCTGACCGGCGTGCGTCTGGTGGTGCTTGCGGCCTGCGAGACGCAGTCGTCGGTCTCGGGGCGTTCGGGCGGGTTCGCGGGGCTCTCGGGCGCCATGCTGGCGAAGGGCGCCACGGGCGTGCTGGGCAGCCTGTGGCACGTGAGCGAAGCCCCGTCCGCCGAGCTGATCCGCGAATTCTATCGCGCATACACTCCCGGCGGCGACGGGCCGGGCGCGCTGCGGCAGGCCCAGCGGCGCATGATCGAGTCACGCGATCCGTCGCTGAGCTCGCCGTCAGCGTGGGCGGGGTTCCGCTTCGCCGGGCGTTAGATGACGAAATCCGGATTTACTGCACTCGCGTCCTCCATCCCCTCCACCCTTCATGCACTAAGGAGAACCCGGATCATGGACCTGACCGTCAAGTTCACCGGGCTGTGCATGTTCGTCACAGAACCCGGCGGCAAGCGTGTGCACGTGCTGATGCCGACGACGCCTTCCCGCGGCCAGCATCACCACGACATTACGCTGAAGATCGTGGAGGCCGGCGTCACTTATGACCTGCGGCACTGGGTGCTCGACCTGAGCGGAGCCGGCGGCAAGGGCACTTCGATCCGTGTGGCTGACGAGGTGCTCGACGCGGGTACACCCGCGTACGCGTGTGTCGATGCGAAGCAGTGGAGCGACAAACCGCGCCATACCGTCGTGGCGCGGGTCACGCTCCCGCCGTTCAACGAAATGACGTTCGATCAGGTGGTGGAATGGGACGTCCGGGTCATCCGCGAGGGGGGCAAGCGACCCGTCAGCACAGAGTACCGCTG
>DASSME010000372.1:0-11576 GCA_035689035.1 Longimicrobium sp.
GTCCCGCGTGGGTGGGAGCCGGGAATGACGGGAAGAGCACGCGCGGATGACACGCTCACGGCGCGCTCCCCACACCCCGGCCGCCTCCCGGGGCGCAGATTCCACGGAGGACCGGCGACTTCGGCCCCGCTGGAACCGCACGCACCGGAGGTGCGCCCATGCCTCGCAACCGGCTCCCCGTTCTCGCCGCGGCCGTCGCCGCCGCGTTCGCCGCCGCCTGCCACGACACCCCGCTCCGGCCGGATGCGCCCGGCCCGCCTGACGCCATGCGGATCGTGGCGGGCGACGGGCAGACGGCGGAGGCCGGCGCCCCCCTTCCCCAGCCGCTGGTGGTGCGGCTCACCGACCGGTTCGGCCGCCCCGTGGCGCACCGCGCGGTGGTGTTCTCCATCGTCTCGGGCGGCGGCTCGCTGCGGGCCGAGGACGGGGAGACCGACGCCACGGGAAGCGTGTCGGCTTTCTGGACGCTGGGGACGAGCACCTCGGAGAGCCACCAGGCGGCCGCGCGCCTGGCCGACGCGCAAGGGCAGCCCTGGGTGGGCGCGGACTTCCACGCCACGGCCCGCCCCGGCGCCGCGGCGCGGGTGGTGGCCCGCCAGGCGGCGCGGAAAGGGACCGTGGGCGACCCGCTCCCCGAACCGCTCGAGGTGAGCGTGGTGGACCGCTGGGGGAACGTGGTGGCGGGGGTGGAGGTGGCGTGGACCGTCACGGCGGGGGGCGGAAGCGTGTCGCCCGCGCGCTCCACCAGCGACCAGACGGGCACCGCCCGCGCCACCTGGACGCTGGGCCCCCGGCTGGACAGCGCGCAGGTGGCCCAGGCGGCGCTCCCGGACGGGCGCGCGGAGTTCACCGCCATCGCCGGGCTGGGCACCGGCGCGGTGCTGGCGCCGGTGGCGGGGAACGGCCAGGCGGCGGTCGTGGGAAGCCGGCTCCCGGAACCGCTCCGCGTGAGGCTCACCCTGGCCGACGGCCGCCCGGTGCCGGGGGCGGCCGTGGTGTGGACCGTGGCCGCCGAAGCGGGCGCCGTGCTTCCACGCGTGTCCACGACCGACGCCGCGGGAGAAGCCGCCGCGGAAGTGGTGCTGGGCACCCGCGCGGGTGCCGCGAGCGTTACCGCCGACGCGGCGAACGCGCGAGCGGGCTACGACCGGGCGGGCGCGCGCGCCGTGTTCACGGCCACGGTGCTGCACGGCCCGGCCGTCGCGCTGCAGCCCAGGAACGAATCCGCATACGCCCGGCCGGGCGAGCCGCTGGCGCGGCCCTCGGCGGTGACGGTGAGCGATGCGTACGGCAACCCGGTCCCGGGGGTCACGGTCGGCTGGACGGTGACCGCCGGCGGCGGCGCGGCGGACCCCGCCGCGAGCGTGAGCGACACCGGGGGCGTGGCGGCCACCCGGTGGACGATGGGAGGCATCCCGGGTCCGGCGGTGCTGCGCGCCTCGTCCGGCGCCCTGGCGCCCGTCCAGCTCGGCGCCACGGCGACCGGGGTCCGGATCGTCTCCCCCGTGGACGGCGGGGTGATTCCCGCCGGCTGCGTGCCCGGCCGCGTATGGACTCCCTGCAACGTCGGCGCCGACGTGTACCAGGGCTCCTCCCTTCTCCAGGTCGTCGCGCGGCTCGGGGATCGGGAGGTGTCGCTGGGGGCGCGGACGTCGTCGTGTTGCCAGCCGAACGCGATGTACGTCGGAGCGTTGAACACCGGTGGGCTCACCCCCGGCTCCTACGAGTTCCGGGTGACCGCCGTCCTGGTCACCGGCGACAGCATGGCCGCGTCGGTCCCCGTCACCGTGGTGCCCGATCCGTACCCGCTTCTCCTGGCGCCGCCCGGCGGCCCGGCGGCCGCGCGCGCAACCCTGGCGGAGTGCGCCGCTCGCGTGGCCGCGTCGCACGGCGCGCCTGACGGCGGAACCATCCGTCCGTACCCGGCAGCCGGCCGGGCCACCGCCACCCACGGCCGGCGGACCGCGGACGACAGGCCCGGAGGTGTAACATGTCCGTGACCCGACGCATGGCACTGCTGCTGGGGGCCGCCACGGCCGCCGCGTGCGGCGAGCCCACCGCGGCGCCTCTCCCGCGCCTGGCCGTCCCCGTGATCCGGACGGTGAGCGGCAACGCGCAGACCGGCACGGCCGGAGAGATGCTTCCCGAGCCGGTGGTCGTTTCGCTCACCGATGGCACCGGCAAACCCGTTTCCGGGTGGACGGTGACGTTCCAGGTCACCGCCGGGGGAGGCAGCGTGGCCGAGAGCCGGACCACGAGTGCCGGAGGCACCGCGGAAGCGCCGTGGACGCTCGGCCCCGCCGTTGCCGACTCCCAGCGCGTGGTCGCGCGCGTAACGGACCCGTCGGTGCCTTATGCGGCCGAGGTCGTCTTCTCCGCCACGGCCACACCCGGCCCACCGGCGAACCTCGAGGCGGTGGACGGCCAGATCCTGCGCGAGAGTCACCTCGGCTACCCCGTCGCCCTGACGGTGCACGTGACCGACCGGTATGGAAACCCCGCGGCCGCGATGGTGGAATGGACGGCGGACGCGGGCGGCTCGATGTCGGCCGCGCAATCGCCCACGGACCCGCAAGGCAATGCCTCCAGCTGGTGGACGCTGGGCCCGGAGGTAACCACCGAACAGCACGCCGAAGCGGCCGTGGGCCCGGGCCTGCGCGTAGGGTTCCGCGGCCGTAGGCCTGTTGAGTACGGCGCCCAGCTGATCCCCCTTTCGGGAGACGGCCAGGTCGGGCGCTTTGGCACCACGCTGGAAAAACCGTTGCGCGTCCAACTGCGGAATGGGGACGGATCGCCGGTCCCGCACGTGGCGCTCGCCTGGACGGTCTCGGGCGGCACGGTGGAGCCCAGCACGTCGATCACGGACTCGGCGGGCGAGGCCGAGGCGCGCTGGACGCTGCCGCCCCAGGGCGAGGAGCTCACGGCCGCCGTGCGGCACGCCGCGTCCACCCAGCCGTGGATCACGTTCCGGGCGTGGGGGACGCGGTTGAAGCAGGTCGCGCACGTGCCCGGGGAGGTGCGCGACGCCGACGGCGAACGCGTGCTCTGGGTCGATTCGCTCACCCGGCGCACCGTCTGGCTGCGGGACCACGGGAGCGACGCCATGATCCTGGCGGCGGCACCGGGTGATGTGGGCGAAGGCTACCTCTACCCCGCCGGCGCGCTGGTGGTGGCGCGTACCGGCAACACGTCCGGGGTGCTGTACGAGTGGAGGGACGGCCGCACCGCGAGCCTGGGGCCGATCGCGCTGCCGGAGCCGGAGGTGAACCTGCGCGGCCCCGCGGTGAAGGGCCAGTGGGCGGTGTGGACCGACGGCACCTCGCTGATCCGCCGCGACCTGGCCGGCGGGTTCAACCGCACCCTGGCCGCGTTCGCGGTGGTGGGCGGCTTCGACGTCGCGGCGAACGGCACCACCGTCTTCGGAGACGGCTCCATCACGGTGGTGGGCGGGCCCCTGAGCGGTGTTCTCACCCCGGTGTATCCCAATCAATACAGATGGTCCCTTCCCCGCACCGACGGCGTCAACGTGCTCGCCTTCTCCCGGGACGTAGACATTTTCAGCCAGCGTTACTGGCAAGTCGTCCAGCTCTCGGCGAACGCGTGGGGCAGGGTTCTCGCGTCCTGGGAAATCTGGCCCGGTCCCAGGAACCCGGACGGATACTACCAGGCCAGCGGCGGCTGGACGGCCTACCGCTCCCCCAGGTCCCCATCGTGGCGGGGATTCGACCTTGTCCGATCGGGCGTAAACGTGGAGACGCCGAGCGGCGAGCCCGCATACCTGGACCTGCTCGCGGCGGACGGCTCGCTCATGATCCACACCGAGACGAGACGCTACCTGGTGCCGGTGGCCGGGCCCGCCCAGTACCTGTCGCCGCTGGTGCCGGGGCGGGTCGTCCACGCCGGCGGCCGCTTCTACCTCCTCTCCGGGGGGACAGTGTACGAGGTCTCCCCCTGAACCGGGGCCGGGCTCCGCGCCCGGCTCCTCTTTCCAACGTCCCCCGCGCGGCCGGCTCGTCCCGCAGGCGTTCCGCCGGCCGCGCCGGTACAACTATGTCTCGCGCCTGCTACGCGGGGGTGACGCAGAGGGTGCTTCGGCGTCATTGTAGGTGCGGGCCAGCGAAGGGTTTATCAAGCTTCCACCACCGTCCGCACCGCCGTTTCAGGTCGCAAACAGAGAGGCGGTGCCGGGGGCGCGGCTGGACACGGCGGCGGCTCGCGAGGCCGCTCTCGCGCGGTGGATGGAAAAGGGCGCGGAATTGCAGGAAATTTTCCGTCGCCCGCAGTCTCGCCCAGGCGCACGGCGGCCGGCTGGCACGGACGCAGGCGCGGGCCGTTTCCACACGCAGGAATGGCGCGCGCCGCGGCGCGCACGACCGATCACTTTCAGGCAGGTGTACTCCATGGATCGCCCCACCCCTCTCCGCTCGTGCCGCGCCCTGGCGGCGGCCACCCTGATGCCCCTGCTGGCGCTGCTCCCCGCGTGCAAGGACGGGAGCGGCTCCAGGACCCCCGAGCACGTGGACGTCGTCTCGGGGAACAACCAGAACGTGCCCGTCGGAACCCAGCCCACCCAGCCGCTGGTGGTGAGGGTGACCGACGACAACGGACAGCCGCTGCAGGGTGAGCAGGTCACCTGGAGCGCCGCCACCGCCGGCGACGCGGTCACGCCCGCCGCCTCCACCACCGACGCGCAGGGGCAGGCGTCGGCGCAGTGGACGCTCTCGGGCACCCTGGGCGCGCACACCGCCACGGCCACGGTGGCCGGCCTTCCCCCGGCGCAGTTCACCGCCACCCGCGTCCCGGGCGCGCCGGCCGCCGTGCAGGTGGTGTCGGGGAACAACCAGACGGTGGCCGTGGGCTCGCAGCCCGCGCCGCTGGTGGTGCGGGTGGTGGACGCGGGCGGAAACCCGCTGGCCGGCGTGCAGGTCACCTTCGCCTCGTCGGTGGCGGGTGACGCCGTGGCGCCGAACCCCGCCGCCACCGACGCGCAGGGCCAGGCCTCGGTGCAGCTCACCCCCAGCGCCACCACGGGCACGCGCACCATCACCGCGACCGCCACGGGGGCCACGCCGGCCCAGTTCACCGTGAGCACCCTCACCCCCGAAACGCTGGTGATCGTGTCGGGGAATGGGCAGACGGGGGTGCGCGGGCAGCCGCTGCCGCAGCAGCTGGTGGTGGAGGTGCGCGCTCCGTCGGGGGCGCCGGTGCCGGGCGCCACGGTCGCCTGGAGCGTCACGGGGGGCGGCGGCCAGGTCAGCCCGGCCACCTCGGCCAGCGACGCCCAGGGGCGCGCGCGCACCACCTGGACGCTGGGGACGGCGAGCACGGGGACGCAGACGGTGATCGCCACCCTGCAGGCGTCTGGGTTCCAGGTGGCGTTCACCGCCACGGGCACCGCCCCGACCGCGGCCTCGATCACCATCTCGCCCACCGCGCAGACGGCGGCCTGCTGCGACAACCGGCCGTTCTTCACCGCCACCGTGCGCGACGCGGCCGGGAACGTCATCCCCGACGCGGCGGTGAGCTGGACCAGCGGCGTAGACTCCGTCGCCTTCGCCACCAGCGCCGGCACGGGGGCGGGCGTCTTCCAGACCGCGTTCCTGGGCACCACCACCGTGGGTGCCTCGTCGGGCCCGGCCTTCGCGACCGCGCAGCTCACCGTCTCGCCGGCCGGCGCGGGGCCGGTGCTGCAGGTTTGGGACACGCAGTACGGCTACAGCTTCGGCGGCCACGTGTACGACTACGTGCGCACCACCAGCGGGATCGTGGCGCCGCAGTGGAGAGACTTCAAGGTCCGCAACGTGGGCGGCAGCGGCACCATCTCGGGGATCACCGTCACGGTGGCGTACCCCGAGGGTGACGTGGGGTGGCTCACCTACACGCTGTCGTCCACCACCGCCCCCGCGCTGCTCCGGGTGACGGTGGACCCGACGGTACCGGCCACGCGGCACTCGTTCGCCACCATCACGGTGAGCTCCACCACGCCGGGCACCACGCCGGTCACCAACACGATCCGCTACTCGCCCAACGGGGCGGTCCGTTAGCACGGCGCACGGCGCCGGGCGGGAGCGATCCGCCTGGCGCCGGCGGGCTCCGTCCGGAGAATCACCGGACCAGCCTCTGCCCCGTCCCGGCGCCTGCCGGGGCACGGGCGATGGAGCGGTCCATCCCGCGGGTGATGCCGGTCAGGTCGCACACGGGGCGCGGGGAATCAGGCGCGGGCGGAGGAGAGCGCGGCTGCGGAAGATGAAGCAGGCGGAAAGCTGAATGACCGCCGCCGATGGTTCAACGGGAGAATCGATCGTGAAGATGCAATGGTCCGGCGCCATCCGCGCCGCGCTGGTGATCGGGCTCGGCGCGCTGGCCGGGTGCGCGGACTCCACCGGCCCGCGCACGGGCCCCGCCGCGAAGCTCGACGTGGTGGCGGGGAACACGCAGTCGGCCGCCGCCGGCGCCGAGCTGCCGCAGCCGCTGGTGGTGAAGGTGAGCGACGCCAAGGGCCGCGCCGTAAAGGGGCAGGTGGTGAACTTCGTGGTGACCGCGGGGGGCGGGCAGGTGTTCGCCGGCACCGCGCTCACCAACGACGACGGGCTGGCGCAGGAGCGCTGGACGCTGGGGAAGGTGGCCGGCGCGCCGCAGACGCTCGAGGCGCGCGCGGTGGACAGCAGCACGGGGCAGGCGCTGGTCTTCGCCACCTTCACCGCCACCGCCACGGCCGGTGCGGCGGCGACCGTCGGGGCGCTGAACGGCGACTCGCTGGTGAGCGGCGTGAGCGGCTCGGCGGTGGAGGATTCGTTCGCCGTGGTGGTGCGCGACCCGTACGGCAACGCCGTCCCCGGCGCGCAGGTCGCGTGGGCAGTGACCAGCGGCGGCGGGACCATCGTGTCGCCCTCCACCACCGACGCGCAGGGGATCGCGCGGACGCAGTGGGTGCTGGGGACCGCGGCCGGCGCCATCCAGACCGCGCAGGCCACGGCCGCCGGAGGCAGCGCCCACTTCATCGCGACCGTGGGCACCGCGCTGGCCAGGACCGCGGGCGATGGGCAGACCACCGGGGCCGGCACCACGCTGACGGTGACGGTGCGGGCCACCGGCGCGGGCGGGGGCGTGGGCGACCTCCCCATCCGCTGGCAGGTGGGCTCGGGCGGCGGCAGCGTGACCCCGGCGGCCGGCCGCACCCTCGCCTCGGGCGACGCGAGCGCGCAATGGACGCTGGGCTCCGCCCCCGGCACGCAGACGCTCACCGCCAGCGCCGGCGCGCTGAGCGTGACCTTCACCGCCACCGCCATCGGCAACGGCACGCGCGTGACGGTCGCGCAGGTGCCGGGGCGGGTGCTCGACGCCTCGGCCACGCAGGTGGTGTGGCTCGACAGCGCCGGGGGGGCGCGGCGGGTGAAGCTGCGCGACGTCTCGGCGGGCGGCGACGTGGTGATCAAGACCGACACCACCGGCAAGCCCGGGATCACGGCCGCGCGGCTGGTGACCGGCGGCGTGCTGCTCTGGACGTACGAGACCTCCGAGGCCTGGGTCTTCGAATGGCGCGGGGGCACGCTGTCGCTGCTGGGCGGCTATTCCTCGGCGGGAGCCCCGGCGGTGGACGGCGACTGGGCGATGTGGGCCACCAATTCGGGCACCCAGTTCGCGCGGCGCAACCTGGCCACGGGCGCCGCGGACCTGATCGCCCGGACCACCGGCGGGCCCTTTGACATCGGCCCCAACGGACTGGCGGCGTTCACCGACGGGTTCCTGATCAAGCGCGACCTGGCCGGGAGCCAGTCCACCCTCATCCCGGGTGGATCGGGCGTCCTGGTGCATCTGGTCACCGACGGTGTGAACGTGGCCTACACGCAGGTGAGCGGGGCGGGTGCGGCATCGGGGTGGGTAGCGGCCGGTGGCGGCCAGGAGATGCTCTTCTCCACCGCGGCCGGTCCGTACGCCGTGATGACGGAGGGCGGATGGACCGCGTGGTTCGCGAACCACGGCGTGGGGCGGCGCTCGCCGGCCGGCGCGCGCACCGAGGTGGTCCCCGCCGGGTACGCGTCCGCGCTGTCGGCGCTGTCGCCCACCGGCAGCGTGGTGTACCTCTTCCCCGCGGCCGACGGGTATCGCTACCGGCTGGTCACCGCCACGGGCGCGCAGACGGATCTGGGACCGGTGGCGTTCATCCCCGGCAGCACCGAGAACGAGCGCGTGGTGTGGCGCGGCGACCGCTTCCTCGCCATCCTGGGCGGCACCGTCAGCGAGCTGCGCCCGTAGTCCATCGCCGCCATCCATCGACGAGCCGCCGCGCGGGCGATGTCCCGCGCGGCGGCTCGGCATTCAGCGGTGCTTCTTCCCTTCCCCGCCCGGCCTCCCCGACGACGTCATCCTGAGTCGTCCAACGCGCTACACGCGACTACGGAGGATAAAAAAAAGTCTCTCACGGAGTACGCAGAGTCCACAGAGAACAACCGCAGTTTACTGTGAACTCTGTGCACTCTGTGAGAGCCAGCTGTTCGGTCCTGTGTCGTTCGGCAGACACGAGTGCAGATACGAGTAAAGTGTGACCTCCTTCAGCCGTTTGATCCAACAACTGTAAATCCGAATTCGGCGTCAGGCTTTACGGCCGCGACTTCTCGGCGGCGATCCAGAGGCGGACGTTCTCCTCCAGCACGCCCAGGGGGACGGCGCCGCTCCCCAGGACGGCGTCGTGGAAGCGGCGCACGTCGAACCTGGGCCCCAGCTCGCGCTCGGCCTGGGTGCGCAGCTCGCGGATCTTCATCTGCCCGGTCTTGTACGCCAGCGCCTGCCCGGGCCAGGCGATGTAGCGGTCCACCTCGTTGGTGAGGTTGGTCATCGTCAGCGCGCTGTTGGCGGCCATGTAGTCGATCGCCTGCTGCCGCGTCCACCCCCTGGCGTGGATCCCGGTGTCCACGACGAGACGGCAGGCGCGCCACATCTCGTAGCTCAGCCGCCCGAACTCGCTGTACGGGTCGCGGTAGAAGCCCACCTCCTTCCCCAGGCTCTCGGCGTAGAGCGCCCACCCCTCCACGAACGCCGTCACCCCGCCGTAGCGCCGGAAGTTGGGGACGTTCTCGAGCTCCTGCTGGAGGGCGAGCTGCATGTGGTGGCCGGGGACGGCCTCGTGGCTGGCCAGCGCCTCGATCTCGTAGGTGGGGCGGCTCTTCAGGTCGTACACGTTCACCCAGTAGGTGCCGCTGCGGGTGCCGTCGCCGCTGGGGCGGCCGTAGTAGGCGGTGGTGGTGCGCGGCGCGATGTAGTCGGGGATGGTGCGGATCCCGTAGCTCATCCGCGGCAGCCGGCCGAACAGGCGGGGGAGCTCGCCGTCCATCCGCTTGAGGAAGAGTGCGTTGCGCTCCAGCAGCGCCTCGGGGGTGGTGACGTAGAAGCGTGGATCGGTGCGCAGCATCTGCACGAAGCCGGCGAAGTCGCCCGTCCACCCCGTCGAGCGCATCACGCTGTCCATCGCCGCGCGGATGCGGGCCACCTCGCGCAGGCCGGTCTGGTGCACGCCCTCGGCCGTGGCCGTGTCGAGCGTGGTATACTGGCGGACCAGGAAGCCGTAGTACGCGGCGCCGTTGGGCAGTTCGCTCGCGCCGAAGCCCTGCCGCGCGGCGGGGCGGTACTCGCGCTGGATGAACTGCAGGAAGTCCCGGTACCCCGCCGCGACCCCGTCGAGGATCGCCCGGCGCCCCGCCTCGGCCAGCGCGGCGCGCTCGGACTCGGGGACGGTGGCCGGGAAGGCGGTGAACGGCTTGTAGAGCAGGCTTTTGGTGGGATCGGTGACGATGTGCGGCTCCAGCATCCCCTCGATCCCCTCGAGCGACACGCGCGGCAGCACCATCCCCCGGCGGACGCCCTCGCGCATCTGTTCGATGTAGCCGCCCGCGTACGCCCGGAAGCCGCGCAGCCGGGCGATGTAGTTGCGGTAGTCCTGCGTGGTCTTCAGCGGGACGTTCTCGGGAAGCTCGGGGAAGTAGGTGTGGAACCCCTCGCGGTTGGTGATGGGGATCAGGTAGTCGCCCAGCTCGTCCCCCTCGATCCGCTCGCGCAGGCTGCGCTCGAAGATGTCGCGGTTGATCTGCTCCTCGCGCGGGAGCGAGTCGCGCGGGACGGCGCGGACGGCGGCCAGGAGCTCGCGCGCCTGCCGCAGCCGCCGCGCCTGGGCCGCCAGCCCGGTCTCGGCAAGGCGGTCGTTGAAGCGCGGGTCGCCCATGCGCGTGGCCAGCTGCGGGCTTTCACGCAGGCGCGTCTCCCACTCCTGGTCGAAGACGCGGCGCAGGCGCTCGGCGGGGGTGCCCTGGGCGGCCGCGTGCGTGGCCGCGCCGAGCATCACCGCCGCGGCGGCGAAGGCGGATCGTCTCATGGTGGAGTCGTGCCGGGGAGGGTGGCAGCGGTCGTTCCGGGGATCTCTCATCTTGTCCGCCGGGCTCCCCGCGGCGCAAGCACGGCACGGCCCCCTTTCCTTTTCATCGTGCAGGACGATGCTCTGCTGGGCGTCACACGGAGCAGCGGAGCAGAACGGAGCACCGGAGAAGTGCTCCAAAACTTTTCTCCAGCAGTTCTCCGCTGCTCCGTTGCCCTCCGCTGCTCCGTGTGACCCGCAGTTCGAAGGCTATCTCCCGGCAGGTTTTTGCAATCACGCAAGCCGCAAATCCGCAACGACTTGCGTCGGTTTTACGGCTCGGGCGAGGAAACACTTCGACTGGACCCCCTTGACGGCGCGCGGGGAGCGCGATAGTCTTCGGGCACGAAACGGGAGTCGCGTCCCTGGCCGTCGCCGCAGCACCGAGCCTCCATGGGCTGGTCTGCAAGACGGGATTGCCTCAGCAACGGGGCGATCGGACGCGCCTCCCGTTTTTCGTTGCCCGCGAAACCGATCCAGCCGATCGGCCGTACCGCGGGGCGGATGACGCAGGATCAACCGAAGCAACCCGACGAACCGAAGGAACGTACCGCGATGACCACCACCTTCTCCGCCGCCGCCCTCCGGATGCCGAATACGGCGTCCGTGGCAGCCCTTGCGCCGCTGGCGCCTGGGGCCAAGGCGGAGCCGTGCGCCCCCAATCGGGTGCTCGGATTGGAGTTCGGTGAAGGTATCGCGCCGGCCGTCGCCGGCAGGCGGGGCGGTTGGGACGCCAGTGATCGATTCGGCGGCATTACGCGGTCGAGCATTCGTGGCTGGCATCGGCAGGATTCGGCACAACTCACGGGAGGTGGTCCGTTGCGGGGGTAGGTACCCGCACCCCGGACCCGGCGCACGCACGATCGAGCGCCCCGCCTCCCGCACGTGGGAGGCGGGGCGCTTCGCGTTTCGAGGCACCCGATCAGGAAGGACTCCCGGCCGCTCCGGTGAAACGGACCGGGCGGCATCTGGAGGATCAGCGGGCCTGCGCGGCCCGGCGTGTTTGACAACTCGGGTTTGGGTTCTCGTGAAGGTTCATGCGAGCAGGAGAGGGCGGGCCGGACGGCCGCTACCCGCCCCACCATCGTGGCACGCGACTCCCGTTGGCGCGGGCGCGGCACGGCAACAGGGTCCGCCCCTCTCCCCTCGCTGAACCGAACGCTTCCGTAGC
>DASSME010000373.1:0-2324 GCA_035689035.1 Longimicrobium sp.
GACGAGGCCGCTTCGAACGCCCAGCCGGCGGCGTCGCGGCGCAGCTCCAGCCGCTCGGGCGCCAGCGTGAGCCGCAGCGTGCGCCCGGGCCCCAGCGGCAGCGTCACCGGGAGCGCCGAGCCGGGGCCGAAGACGAGCGCCAGCGCGGCGCCGGACGCGCCCGCGCGGAGGGTGAGGTCGCCGCCCAGCCGCCAGGTGTCGTCGGGGCGGAAGAGCGAGCGCAGGGTGAGGGTGCCGCTTCCGCCCACGCTCCAGGTGGTGGACGGCGCCGCGCCGCCCTCGCCCGTCTCCCGCGCGGCCTCGAGCGCGAAGCCGCGCAGCGACAGCTCCGCGCCGGGCACCGCGCTCAGGGTGAGCTCGCCCGCGGCGGAGAGGCGCAGGTGCCGCCCGGCCGCGGTGCCCGCATACTCGGCGGAGAGCGTCACCGGGTGCTCCAGCACGGTGGCCTCCAGCTCGCCCGAGGCAGCGCACGACTCGCCCTGGGCCAGCGCGAAGCGCACCGCGAAGCGGCGGCACGCCAGCCCCTCGGCCAGCGTGAACGGCCCCTCGGCGGCCAGCGATACGGCGGCGCGCGTGCGCCCCCGGGTGGCGCCGGTGGCCGCGGTGCGCTCCACGTCGACCGACGCGGTCACGGACCCCTCGCGCACGCCCAGCGCCGGCCACGCCCGCAGGGTGGCGGTGCCGCGCACCCGGAAGGCGCCGGTGGACGGGTGCAGCTCCATCTCCACCCCGCTCACCTCGAAGTCCGGCAGCTCGGGGGGAAGCTCCACGCCGTCCAGCAGCTCGGCGGCCAGCCGCGAAAAGCGGAGCCCGTCCAGGGTGCCGCGCAGCATGGGGTCGCCGCCGCCCACCACCCCGCGCAGCTCCATCCGCGCGCCGGCCAGGGTGGCGGTGCCGCGCAGCTCGCCCGCGAGCCCGGCGCCGCTTCCCGCGCCCAGCTGCAGGCGGGCGGTGAGCGGCCCCAGCGACAGCAGCGGCAGCTCGGGAGGCGCCACGGTGGCCAGCATCGCCACGCGGACCGGCAGGGTCGGAGAGGTCTGGGGCACGAAGGCAGTGATCTCGTTGGACATGGATAGTCTCCGGCGGCGCGGTCCGGGGGTCGCGCCGGCGGGGGCAGTGGACGGTCAGGCCTTCATGCCGAAGTCGAAGGAGGTGGGGAGGTCGTGGGTGCTCATGATGTTATCCGGCGGAGTGCGCGGGGCGTTTGCTGTACTGATACGTTCACGCGTTGCAGCTTGCGGCTCCATCGTCCCTTTGGTCCACGCCCGGGTGAATCCACGCACCCGCCGCGCGGGCCACCGGTGGACGGTCCGGCTTCATCCGTCCGGGCCGGGCTCCGTGGCGGCACGGAGCAGGGCGGCGGCCTCGCCGCGGCGGCGAAGCTCCAGCTTCTGGAGCAGGTTGTGGACGTGGTTCTTCACGGTGAGCGTGCGGATGGACAGGCGCCGGGCGATCTCCTTGTTGGAAAGCCCGCGCGCCACCAGCGCCAGGACCTCGTGCTCGCGCTCGGTCAGGCGCTGCAGCGGGCCGGGCGGCTGGTGGCGCGCGGCCAGCTCGGCCACGCGCCGCCCCAGCGCGCCCGCCACCCGCGGCGGGCACGCCAGCTCGCCCCGCGCCACGCGCACCAGGGTGAGCGCCAGGCCTTCCAGCGCCTGCTGGGGCGTCACGTAGCCGGCCGCTCCCGCCTCCACCAGCTCCACGATCTCGCCCGGCGCCTCGCCGGGCCCCACGGCAACCACGCGCGCCGTGGGGAAGGCCCGCGCCGCCGCCTGCACGCGCGCGCGGCCGCCCCGCGCCTCCACCTCCAGCAGCACCACGTCGGGCGCCGGCTCGGGGAGCGGCTCCCCGGCCGCGGGAACCGACGGCGCGGTACGCACCTCCGCGAAGGCGGGGTCGTGGCGGAGCACGGTGGCGAGCGCGTCGCGGTACACCCGCACGCGGTGGATCACGAGAACGCGGAGCATGGTTGGCCGGCGAATGCGAGGGGGCTACAGGGTGGATGCGCAGGATCACGCGTGGCTGGGCGGAGATACATTCGTATCCTCACTTTGGTCCACCGGTGGCGCAAAAGGAGATAAATGAACCCGATGGACTAGACCTGCGTTGGGATGGATGAATCGAGGCACGCGCGACCCGTGGCGCCAGAGGTGAGGCGGGTGGATCGCGTGCGGCGCGCCGGACGCATCGTGTCACGCCTGGGGTTTTCCCTGGTCCGAGCGCGGCGGCGCGCCCGCCGTGGGGACGCCGGACCCGGGGTCGATGCCATGCGGACCCACCCGCGGCGCGAACGGAGCGAGCCGTTCGCGGCGCGGGGGAGGAACGAG
>DASSME010000374.1:0-3328 GCA_035689035.1 Longimicrobium sp.
GGCAAGGACCTCGAGGAGGCGCCGCTTGGGCTCGTCCAGCCCCAGGTGCTCGCCCTCGATCTGGGCGCGCACGGCCTCGAGGTCGAAGCTGCCGCCGTCGCCCTGCCGGGTCCAGGGCAGCTCGGTGAGGGTGTCGATGTAGCCGCGGATCTCCTGCGCCTCGCTGCTGGTGACCGAGGTGGAGCGCAGCCGCTCGGCCTCGCGGCGCGCCACCGCGGCCATGCGCGGGGGGAGCTGGGCGCGCTCCACCACCCGCAGCGCCTCGTTGGCCTCGCGCTCCACGGGGTCGATCTCGCCGAGCTCGGCCTGCAGCGCCTGGATGCGGCGGCGGATCTCGTCGCGCCGCTCGCGGCCGCCGGCGGGGAGCGGGCCACCCCCCTCCTCGCCGGTGGCGGTGGCGTGCTCCACCTCGCGCACGTGCTCCCACTCCTCCTCCAGCGCGTGGAGGACCAGCTTGAGGCGGGCGAGCACGTCCGGCTCCTGCAGCACGGCGTCGCGCAGCGGGAGCTTCAGGTTGCACAGGGTGGCGGTGAGGTCGGCGAAGCGCCCCGGGTCGCCCAGGTTCATGCGCAGCACGCGCGGAACCTCGTCGGGGATGCGCTCCACGGTGCTGGCCACGGCGGTGACGGTGGCCACGATCTTCTCGACCAGCGGGTCCGCCTCCTCGGCCGGCGCGGCGATCTCCTTCACCTCCTTCGCCACCGCCGAATAGTAGCCGTCTTCCAGCCGCACGTCGGCGAGCCGGATGCGGCGCAGCCCCTGGAGGGTGGTCTGGATCGTCCCGCCGGGAAGGTTCAGCCGGTCCAGCACGCGCACGGCGGTGGCGATCTTCTCCAGCGCGCGGGGCGGAAAGTCGTCCTCGACCGTGCTGACCATGGCGACCACCAGGTCGCTTTCGGGGTGCCGGCTGAGCGCCTCCACGTTGGGCGCGAACCCGATCTGCAGCGCCGTGGCCCCGCCGGGGAACACGATGGTGCTGCGGATGGGGAGCACGGGGATGCGCTCCGGATGGTTCTGGCTGGCCGCTTTCTCTCGATGCATCTACCGTTGCCGTAACTACTTGCGTGATTTTTTGCCGCCGCTTCCCAGCTCCAGGCGGCGGTCGAGCGCGTGCAAGAAGCGGGCAATCCGCCGCGCGTTGGTGCCCAGGTCGGCGCGCCCCACGCGCGATTGCGAGATCACGTCCACCCGGGTTTGCCCCAGCTCGTCCAGCGAGATCCGGATCCACACGTCGTCCACGAACTTCCAGAGCGCGGTGCGCGCCTCGAGCTGGATCTCGCCCCTGCGCGCCTCGGCCTGCACGACCGTCCAGCGCTTCCAGCCGCGCGCCACATCGAGCGCCGCCTCCCACACGGTGGTGAAGGGGACGGCGTAGTCGCGCCCCCGCAGCCGCCGGTCGGGCGATTCGGGGTCGGTCCAGGCGCGGTTGCGCGTGAGCGCGCGGATCAGCCGTCCCATCGGCACCGGGTCATCAAGACGCGTCGCCCCATCGGCAAGTCACTTCGGGCCGGCGCAGGATCATGATGCATTCCCGCGACGAGCCCGGGCGTGGAAAGGCGGGCAATCTACGCAGGTCGGCCGGAGGACGCGAGGAGTGCGGACGCAGAGGGATCGGCGCCCGGACACCGATCCCGCACCGGCGGCTGAAGCCGCAGCTACAACGACAGGAAGCCTCGCAAACCGCGCGAGGCTGTTCGCCGATCGCCGCTCGTACGGGCCAGGCCCCGCACCCCCGCAAAGTACCCGGCGAAGCGGCGCCGGATTCGCATCGGTCGGACATCGTTCCCGCATCGCACCGCCGCACGCACTCAGCACTCAGCACTCAGCACTCAGCACTCAGCACCTTCCCCCACCCTCGCCCCATCGCATCCCCGCCCATACATTCCGCCCGGCCGCCGGAGCCCGGTACGGAAACTGCCCGGGGGCACGGCGGCGGAAACATCCGCTGGAGCACCTCGAGATCCACCTGCTGGAAAGATCGGAGCCCGCGCGTGATCGTCGTGATGCCGGTGGCGGGGAAGGGGACGCGGCTGCGCCCCCACACCCACGTCACCCCCAAGCCGCTGCTGAAGGTGGGCGACAAGCCCGTGATGGCCTACATCCTGGACGACCTGCGCGAGCTGGGCGTGCACCAGGCCGTGCTGATCACCGGCCACCTGAAGGAGAAGGTGGAGGCCTGGATGAAGGAGGAGTATCCCGACTTCCAGGCCGAGTACGTCGAGCAGGTGGAGCAGAACGGCACCGCCGACGCCATCCGCTTGGCCGAGCCCTTCGTGCACGAAGACCTGCTGATCATCTTCGTGGACACGCTCTTCGACGCCGACCTGACGGTGGTCAACCGGCTGCCGAGCGACGTGGCGGGGGTGATCTGGGCCAAGGAGGTAGAAGACTACCAGCGCTTCGGCGTGATCCTGACCGACGAGCAGGGCTTCATGCGGCGGATCGTCGAGAAGCCGAAGGAGCCGGTGAGCAAGCTGGCCAACATCGGCCTGTACTACATCCGCGACTGGAAGCTGCTCTTCGAGGGGATCCGCCACACCATGCAGGCCGGCCCCGGCCCCGCCGGCGAGTACTTCCTGACCGACGCCTTCCAGTACATGGTGGACCACGGCGGCAAGCTGAAGGTGGAGCCGGTGCAGGGGTGGTACGACGCCGGCAAGCCCGAGACGCTGCTGGAGACCAACCTGCACGTGCTCTCCACCACGCGCGGCAAGTCTCCGCCCGCGAAGGACGGGGTCACCGTGCACGAGCCCGTGCACGTGGCCGATGGCGTGGAGCTGGACGATTGCGAGATCGGCCCCAACGTCACCCTCAGCGCGGGGAGCAAGGTCCGCCGCTCGAAGCTGCGCGACTGCATCGTGGGCGAGGCCAGCGAGATCGACGGGTGCGACCTGCACGATTCGCTGATCGGCAGCCACGCCGTGGTCCGCAACGTGGCCGGCCAGGTGGACGTGGGCGACCACTCGGTGGTCACGAACGGCTGACCCGTCCCACGGCGGGAGATTGGGAAAGGCCCCGCGCCGGAAGCCGGCGCGGGGCCTTTCCGCCGTCTGGATGCGGATTCCGCGACGATCGTCCTGGAACCGGCATCGCTGAAAAAGGTCACACGGAGCAGCGGAGAAGACCGGAGGAGCGGAGAACTGCAGGTGGCCGTTGCAGTTCTCCGCTGCTCCGTTGCCCTCCGTTCCTCCGTGTCGTATAGGGAGGAAGAAAAAGAGGGCGGCTGCCTCAAGTTGGGATGCGGGTTTTACCCACGTGCATTCACCCAACGAAACGAGGTCAACCGCCCATGCTCAAGAGTAATCAGACCACCGTGGCCAAGGAAGAG
>DASSME010000375.1:0-11638 GCA_035689035.1 Longimicrobium sp.
GACGCGCGCCTGTTCGTGGTGGAGCAGACGGGGCGGATCCGCGTCATCCAGAACGGCGCGGTGCTCCCCACGCCGTTCCTGGACGTGCGCGGCAAGATCACCAGCGGCGGCGAGCGGGGGCTGCTCTCCGTCGCCTTCCACCCGCACTACGCCACCAACGGCTTCTTCTACGTCTACTACACCGACCTGAACGGCGACACCCGGGTCGAGCGCTACCACGCCGCGCCCGCGTCCAACACCGCCGACGCGGCGAGCGGGCAGCTGGTGCTGGCGGTGGCGCAGCCGTACGCCAACCACAACGGCGGGCTGCTGATGTTCGGCCCCGACGGCAAGCTGTACGTGGGGCTGGGCGACGGCGGCAGCGGCGGCGACCCGCAGGGGAACGGCCAGAACCCCGCCGCGCTGCTGGGGAAGATCCTGCGCCTGGACATCGACGCCGCCCAGCCGTACGCCATCCCCGCCGACAACCCGTTCGCGGGGCAGGCCGGCAAGCGCGGCGAGATCTGGATCACCGGGGTGCGCAACCCCTGGCGCTTCGCCTTCGACCGCGACGCGGGGCTGCTGTACGTGGCCGACGTGGGGCAGAACCAGTGGGAGGAGGTGAACGTCCTTCCCGCGGCCACCGGCGGGCAGAACCTGGGGTGGAACCTGATGGAAGGGATGCACTGCTACGGCGCCACCGGCTGCGTGCAGCAGGGGTTGACGCTCCCCGTGGTCGAATACTCGCACTCCGACGGCTGCTCCATCACCGGCGGGTTCGTCTACCGCGGCAGCGCGGTGCCGGCGGTGCGGGGGCACTACTTCTACTCGGACTACTGCAACGGCTGGCTGCGCAGCTTCCGCTGGACCGGCTCGGCGGTCGCGGACGCGAAGCAGTGGGACGTGGGCAACCTGGGCAGCGTCACCAGCTTCGGCGAGGATGCGTCGCGCGAGCTGTACGTCACGACGGCGGCGGGCCTGGTGCTGAAGCTCGCCCCGAGCCAGGCGGGCCCCCAGTAGCCGGCGATTCGCTCGCCCATTCCGGTTGCGGCGTGGCGGCCGGTCCCGCTGGAGGGGTCACACGGAGCAGCGGAGGGCACCGGAGGAACGGAGGAACTGCGTCACGCGCGCGGTGGGTCTCGAAACCGAACATCCGAAGCGCATCCGGCTGAACTGCTGAGGCCATTCCGATCCTTGCTGCGAACGATTCACGGCGAATTCAGAATCGAGATTTATATTTTTACGAATATATATCCCAAGGCCGTGTGATACCGAAACCGCATTACCGCATTACCGCATTTACAATCCTCGATCCGCCATCGCTGAAAAGCGTCACACGCAGCAACGGAGGGCAGCGGAGCAACGGAGAACTGCTTACGACTGGGCAGTTCTCCGTTGCTCCGTTCTTCTCCGCTGCTCCGTGTGACCTTTTTCACCGTGAATCCAGCAGCGCCCGTTGCAGCGGCGAATCAGCCGGAGCTGCATCACGCGCTCTCGCGCCCGTTCGCGGTCAGTGCAGCGGCAGCCAGTAGGTCACCTTCAGCGCCAGGAAGTTGTCGCCCGGCGTGTCGAGCGTTTCCAGCAGCGACTTCGGGCCCACGTGCGCGATGCGGTCGCGGTCGCCGGCGCGGTCCTGCTGCCACACCAGGTAGAGGGTGCTTCCCGGGCGCCATTCCCAGCGCAGCACCGCGTTGCTGCGGAACGAGCGCACGTTGAAGTCGTCCACCGTCCGCCGCTGCGCGCCGTAGCGCAGCTCCGTCGTGTTGCCGCTCCGCACCACGCGGGTGGTGTCGCCGTCCAGCGGGGCGAGCGCGCGGGCGCGGGCGGCGGTCAGGTCGCCGAAGTCGTGGTAGCGGCCACTGCTGGCGAACGGCTGCGCGTACAGCTCCAGCGACAGGTCGGGGGTGAACAGGTAGGTCATCCGCACGTCGGAGAAGAACTCGGTGCGGTCCACGTAGGCGAAGACGTAGGTCCGGCCGAAGGTGGACGCCGGGCCGCCGGTGAAGGTGGCCACGTACTGCCGCGCGCTGTAGCGCAGGAAGTTCGGCTCGACCGAGAGCTGCCAGCGCGGGCCCGGGCGGACGGAAAGGCGCCCGCTGAGCCGCTCGGTCACGTCGCCCTCGTCGCTCATCCCGTAGTAGATGCGGCCGCGCCACTGCAGGCGCGCCGCCGCGCTGTTCTGCAGCATCCCGATCGCCGCCGTCGAGCCGGTGGACGCCGCCAGTGGGCCGCCGCGGGTGAGCGTCTGGCTCTGCGCGGGGAAGACGCGGAACGCGGTGAAGGTGGTGCGCCAGAAGTTCTTGAGCGTGGCCTCCCCGTCGAGCCACAGCTCCGGGTCGGTCACCACGCCGCCGCCGTTCCACTGCATGATCGGCGTGACGTACGCCGCCCACCGCCGCAGCAGGCCGTGTGGCGTGTTCTCGCGGTAGCGCAGCTCGCCGGAGAGCACCCGGTAGTCGGCCACGGACTGCGACCCCGCGTCGTTCAGCTCGAAGCCGGCCGAGCGCAGGTCGCCGGCCGCGGTCCACAGCCAGTGCTTGCCGCTGATCTTCTGCGCGCTGAGCGAGGCGGTGTACCCCGAGAAGGTGGTGCGCGAGGGGTCGTAGGTGACGTAGTCCGCGTCGGGCCGCTGCAGGTAGCGCGCGGACGAGCGCTGCAGCCGCAGGATGGCCAGCGAGTCGCCCGCCTGGTGGCTGAACCCCACCGCGCCGCTCACCTCGTAGACGCCGCGGCCCAGCCGCAGGTCCCAGTCCACCGCGCCGGTCAGCGCGTCCCGGTCCAGGCGGGTGGCCAGCGGCGATCCCGCTTCCAGCCCGCGATGGACGCCGGTGACGATGAACCCCGCCGTGGAGCCGCCCTTTCCCAGCTCCTGCTGCAGGCGGACCACGCCGTACGCCGTCGCCGGCTCCACGTCCACACGGCCGAACTGGCCGGCGGCGGTGTCGAAGGTGCGCGCCTGCTCGCGCGCGGTCAGCGCGCCCAGCACGCCGACCGAAAGGCCGCTGGGAAGGCGCCCGGTGAGCTTGGCGGCGCCCAGGATGGTGCTGCTCGAGGGCACGTCCACGTAGTCGCCGTCGGCCAGCCCGTGCGGCGCGGCGCCGATGCGGCGGGAGTAGAAGTACCCCGCGCCGCCGCCGGAAAGGAGGTCGCTCCCCTCGATGAAGAACGGGCGCTTCTCGCTGAAGAAGGTCTCGAAGGCGCTCAGGTTCACCTCGGCCGGGTCGGCCTCCACCTGGCCGAAGTCGGGGTTCACGGTGGCGTCCAGCGTCAGGTTGGGCCCCAGGCCCACCTTCACGTCGGCGCCGGCGCGCACGGTGGCCTCGCGCGGCTGGTGGAAGGGGTCCGCCGGGTTCACGCCCTGGCTGAAGCTGGCGCCGGTGGCCGCGTACGGCGCCAGCTCGATCCGCCGCTCGGGGCGCACGCCGGTGATCCCGCCCAGCTCGCCGAAGCGCGAGGCCCACCCGCTGGCGCTCTTGGGGACCAGGATCCAGTAGTCGTCCTCTTCGCTCTGGGGGATCCAGCGGCGCACGTTCACCCCCCAGGTCTGCGCCTGGCCGGGGTTGAAGCGCAGCTGCGAGAGCGGGATGCGCATCTCGGCCGTCCACCCCTCCGCGTCGCGCGCGACCTTCGCCACCCACACGGGGCTGTACTGCGCGTCGCCGTCGGCCACGTCGCGGGCGTGGTAGAAGTCGCCGCGGGTGCCGGCGGCGGTGACCAGGAAGGTGTAGGCGGTGCGGCGGTCGTGATACGTGTCCAGCGACACCGCGAAGCTCTCGGCCTGCTCCCACACGTCGCGCCGGCTCACGGGCGCCTGGATGCGGGCGGGGTCGGCCGAATGCATCCGCGCGCCGATGTACAGCGCGTGGTCGTCGTACAGGAAGCGGACCTCGGTGCGCTGGGTGGCGGGCTCGCCTTCCCTCGGCTCCTTCTGGGTGAAGCCGGCGAGCACGGGGGCCGTCGCCCACGCCGCGTCGTCCAGCCGCCCGTCGATGGCCGGTGCGCGCCCGGCGACGCGCGCCGCGGACGCCTGCTTCGCCCCCGCGGCGCCTTCGGCCGGCGGCGCGGCGGGCGGCGTCTGCTGCGCGGTGAGCGGACCGGCCAGCGCCAGCGCGGCCAGGAGCGACGCGGCCAGGGGATGGAGGGCGCGGCTCACGGAAGGCTCCGGACCAGCCAGGTGGCCGCGCGCGAGCGGTCGCCGTCGCTGGCGATGGTGCGCAGCGCCGCGTCGTAGGCGGTGCGTACGCGCGGGTCGCGCAGGGTGGAGACCGGCGTGGAGGTGAGCACCCGCGCCTTGTCGCCGTCGCTGGCGATGGACCGCGCCACGCGCAGCGCCCCGGCCGCCGTGGCCGCGCTCGTCTCGGCCCGCATCGCCGCGATCAGCACGCCCGACTTGTCGCCGTCGCTGGCGATCCCCTGCGCCGTCTGCAGGAACGCCTCGCGGACGGACGGGTCGCGCAGCGTGCCGCCCTCCGCCGCCGCGCGGAGAACCGAGGCCTTGTCGCCGTCGCTGGCGATGCGCCCCGCGGCCTCGACCGCGGCCCGGGCCACGCCGGCGTGGCCGTCGAAGCGGACGAGCCCCGCGGCGAGCACCGAGCGCTTGTCGCCGTCGCTGGCGATGCGGCGGCCGGCGTCCTGCAGCACCCGCGCGGCGTCGCCGGGGCGCAGGCCGGGCTGGCGGAGCAGGGCGGTGTAATAGGCGCGCTTCGCCCCGTCGCTGGCGATCTGGCGGATGTCGTCGAGCACCGCGTCGGTGCCGCCGCGCCGGTAGATGCGGGCCACGCGCTGCTCGGCGTAGGCGCCGCTCTCGCGGATCGGGTGCAGCAGCGCGCGGCGGATCCACGCCTCGTCCTCGGGGGCGGGGGTGGTCTCGCGGTCGTCGCGGTAGAAGGTGCGGCGCACCCGGCCGCCTTCCTCGCGCCACACCACGCGGCGCTCGGGCTCGCCGCGGGTCTGCTCCTCCACCGCCAGCCGCGCGCCCGGCTCCATCCACGCCACGCCGGTGTCGTCGTCGGTGAAGCGCGCCTGGCCCCACCCTTCCACGCTCGTCCGGGTGCCGTTTTCGATTACCTCGCTGTGCGTGTGCGACGTCCGCGACTGCGCCGCCGCCGCGCCCGCGTTCAGCGCCAGGACCAGCGCCAGAATCGGTAAGATCCGCATCGAGAAGCTCCCGCTCGGAGGGTAGGAGGTTGTCCGTCAATTGCTGAAATTTCAGCACTTCGGATGTTGCAACTCGGGTTCGGTCGATCTCTCACGCCGCGCGAACGATCAGCCTCGCGCCGGCCCCCGCACGCCGGATTGAAATCCGGGGCAGCCACGGCCCAGAGTCCGCCTTCGCGGCGCCTTCGCGGACTCCCACCGTGAGGACCCGCGCGACCTCGGCCATTCGCGCCGGCCTCTCCCCCTCCCCCGCGGAGCGTGGGGAGGGGGCGGGGGGAGGGGGCTGCCGCGGCCGCGCCGATGCCGGTCGAAGCCCCCGTCCTGGCAAGGGACCGACAGGCCGTCCATCTGCTGATTTCTCAGCACTTCACCGCGGGAAGAAGGCGGACGGCGCGGGGCCGTCCGCCTTCTCGCGCGCTCAGTCCGGGAGGAAGGTGTGCAGCACGCTCACCAGCCAGCGCTGCGCGGCGGCGTCGTACGGCTGGGTGCGGCCGTCCACCGTGTAGCGGCGCGAGATCCCGCCCGCGCACTCGCGGCAGGGGAGCATCTCCACCCGGCGCACGTGGCCGCTCAACGCTTCCGACGCGACCAGGGTGCCGCCGGGGTGGATCGCCTCGATCTGGTCCCCCGCTCGCCCCAGGATCACCCGCCGCGCCGTCACGTGGATCACGCGGCCATCACCCAGGCTCAGCGAGATGTCCGAGCTCCACGGCTGGCTCCCGTTGGCGCCGGTCCGCGGCCGCGACGGGGCGGGCTTCGCGGAGCCCGCCGGGCGCTCCGCCGCGCCGCCGCCCAGCAGCGCCGAGAGCGCGTCGGCCCGCTCGGCGCTCGAAGCGATCACGCCGGCGGCATGGACGTACGCCTCGCGCACGGCGCCGTCGATGCGCTGCGTGGCCGCGGCTCGAATCAGCACGTCGCGCTGGTCGGGCGACGAGGGGATCATCGCCACCGCGTTCATCACCGCCGACAGCACCTCGCCCGGGAGGCCGCGGCGCGCCAGCAGGGCCACCAGCACGTCGCGGCGGACGGCGGCGCCGGGCATTTCGTTGGTCGCGTCCACCACCCTGAGCAGGGTGGCCGGCGACGCGTCGGCGCGCTCCAGGACGGCCATCAGCACGTCACGCCGCTCGGCCTCGCCGGGCATGGCGCGCGCGGAGAGGATGACCGCCTGCGCCACCTCGGCCGACGCGCCCTGCCGCGCGACCACCGCCTGCAGCACGTCGCGGCGCTCGGGGTCGCTGGTGAAGCCGGCCAGCGCCGCGAAGAAGGCGGTGCGCACCGCCGCGGGGGCCAGCGAGTAGCGCTCCGCCGCCAGCTTCAGCACGTCGCGCTTCTCGGGGTGGCTGGTCATCGCGCCCGCCACCCGCAGCGCCAGCGCCAGGTCGTCGGGGCCCACGTCGGGGCGGCGCAGCACGGCGGTGAGCACCGCCGCGCGCTCGGGGTTCCCCGCGATCGCCGAGGCCGCCCGGATCACGTCGGCGTAGTCGCCGCCCTGCTGCTGCAGCCGGCCGATCAGCGCCTCGCCGGCGTCGGAGAGGCGCGGACCCGCGCTCGACACGCGCGCCTCCACCGTCGGCGCCGGCCGCGCGGGCGATGCCCCCGCCCCGCCCGACGCCGCCGAGGCGGCCGACGCGGGTGCGGCCGGGAGCGCGGCCGGCGGAGCCGCGGGGATCTTCACCGACGTGTCGCGCCCCGTGGCCACGGGCCGCTCCCCGCCCGGCAGCGCGTCGCCCGCGCGGTCCACCAGCGCGCCCAGCTGCCCGGCGATGCGGCCCAGCACGCCCTTGGCCGCCTCGGGCTTCTGGTCCGCCGGCTTCTCGCCGCGCAGCGACGACGCGAGGGACGGCGCCTGCGCGGGGGGCGTGAGCGAGGCGTGGGTGGCGCCGGGGCGCACGTCGGTGCGCGCGGCGCCCAGGGCGGCCAGCGGGAGCACCGCCGCGGCCGCCACCACCAGCGCCGCGAAGCCCAGCCCGCGCGTCACCCCGCCGCGCTGCGTGGCGCCGTCCAGGATCGCCAGCAGCCGGCCCTCGAACTGGCTGCGCCGCGCCATCGCCAGCGCCGCGGCGGGCCCCTCGGCCTCGCCCAGCGAGCGGACGATGCTCAGCAGGTGGTCGGCGTACGCCACCGGGCGCGTGCCGATGGAAAGCACCGCGTCGTCACAGGCGTGCTCGCGCTCCTCGCGCATCCGGCGCGCGGCGACCCAGACCAGCGGGTGGAACCAGAAGAGCGCCAGCGCCAGGTGCGCGATCCACTGGGTGAGCGTGTCCCAGCGGCGGACGTGCGCCAGCTCGTGCGCCAGCACCACCGTGCGCCGCTCGGTGTCCCACGCCTCGGCGTCGGAGGGGAGGAGCACCACGGGGCGCATGATCCCCCAGGTCATCGGCACCACCGCGTGGCGCTCGCGCAGCAGGGTGACCAGGCGGCCCACGCGCAGGCGGCGGGCGAGCCGGTCGGTGATGCGCACCCACTCCTCGTCGTCGATCTCGACGGCGCGGCGCTGCATCCACCACACCCGCGCCACCCCGTAGCCCAGCCGCAGCGCCAGCGCCGCCCCGCCCGCCGCCCACATCAGCAGTAGCGCCGTCTTCCAGTCGAACGCCCCCTCCGTGGGCTCGGGAGACGCGGACGCGCGCGACGGCGACGATGCCTCGCTCGGCGCCGCGGAGAGCGGCGCGCCGGAGCCGGTTGCGTCGCCGGACGGAGCCGCGGTCGCGTCCGTCCGCTGTCCGGCCGCCGGAGCCGCCGGGGGCGCGGCCACGAAGCTCGCGGCCGGGCGCAGCGGAGCGGGGACGGGGACGACACGCCACGCGGGGAGGAGGCGCGAGGCCCCCGGCAGCACCAGCATCGACGCCAGCGCCACCATCCACACCAGGTGCCGGGCCGCGGCCGAGCGGCGCCGCATCTGCCGCGTGGCGAGGAGCGCGGCGAGCAGGATCACGGTCCCCTTCAGCGCCGCGTCCAGCAGCGCGGCGAAGAGGGCGGGGAGAAGCGCGGCGCTCATTCGCCCTCCTCGCGTCGGGCCCGGTCGATCAGCGCGGCCAGCCGGTCGAGCTCGGCGGCGGAGGGGCGGTGCTCCTCGAGGAGCGCGTTCACCACCTGCTCGGGGCTGCCGCCGAAGAAGTTGCGCACCACGTCGCGCAGCGCGGTGCTGCGGGCGCGGCTGCGCGGGGTGACGGGGGCGTACACGTAGCGCTTGCCGTCCATCTCGTGGCGCAGCGTCCCCTTGTCCTCGAGCAGGCGCAGCGCGGCGCGCACCGCCGAATAGGTGGGGGGATCGGGGAGCTCGTCGAGCACCTCGGCGGCGGTGGCCTTACCGCGCCGGTAGATGATCTCCATGATCTGCCGCTCGCGGCGGCTCATCCCGGTCAGCGTGGAATCCGTCATCGGCGGGGCGACCCGTGGAAGGGCGGCGGGAGAAACGTGCGGAAAAATCTGCACGTGCTGAATTATCAGCATGTGGAGGGCGCGTGTCAAGAAGTCCGTTTCATCTCGCGGCGCGCCAAGGTCATCGCTCGAAACGGGGGAACGGTCCGGCGGGCCCAAACACGACGGCGGGTTGAAACCCGCCGCTGGAACCGCGGGAAGTCCGCCTTCGCGGACCGCGGCGGCGAGATCCAGCGTGATCCCCGAAAAATGCGCGTGCGACGATGCCCCGTCGTCCTGCACGGGTGCCCGCAGCGGAGTCCGCGAAGGCGGACTTTGGTTTGATCAGCGGCGGGTTTCAACCCGCCGCGGGCGGGGTGTCCCGTCCGCCTACGCCGCGGGGAGGGTGAGGGTGAAGGTGCTGCCCACGCCCGGCGTGCTCTCCACGCCCAGGTTGCCGCCCATCCCGCGGGCCAGGTCGCGGCTGATGGCCAGCCCCAGCCCGGTGCCCTCCTGCGTGCTGGTGAGGTCGCGGCCCAGCTGCACGAACGGCTCGAAGATCCGCTCCGTCTGCTCCGGCGGGATCCCCACGCCGGTGTCGGAGACGCGCACCGCCACCTGTTCGCCCCGGCCTTCGCAGGTGATCTCCACGCGGCCGCCGGCCGGGGTGAACTTGAGCGCGTTGGAGCAGAGGTTCAGGACGATCTGGTCGATGCGGGCCGCGTCGCCCAGCGCGGCGAGCCGGGGGGAGCAGTCGCCCATCGCCAGCACGATCTCCTTTTCCTGCGCCTGCGGCTCGAGCATCGACACGATCGCCTCGGTGCTCTGCCGCAGCGGCACGGGGACGCGCTGGTACTCGATCTGCCCGGCCTCGATGCGGCTGAAGTTGAGCAGGTCGCTGATGATGCCGAGCAGGTGCCGCTGGCTGCGCTGGATCTTGGAGAGGTACTCGCGCTGCGCGTCGGTGACCGGGCCGCCGATCCCCAGCTCCAGCAGGTCCACGTAGCCGCCGATGGCGTTGAGCGGGGTGCGCAGCTCGTGGCTCATGGCCGCCAGGAACTCGCTCTTGGCCACGTTGGCGGCCTCGGCCTCGGCCGCGCGGCGGGCGGCCTCGATCGACCGCAGCTCGGCCTCGCGGCGGTCGGTGAGGTCGCGCGTGACCTTGGCGAAGCCCACCAGCTCGCCGCGCTCGTCCCAGAGCGCGGTGATCACCACGTCGGCCCAGAAGCGCGTGCCGTCCTTGCGCACCCGCCACCCCTCGTCTTCCACCCGCCCCTCGCGGCGGGCGATCTCCAGCAGCCTGGCCGGCTTGTCGCGGTCGGCGACGGGGTAGAAGAGCGAGAAGTGACGGCCCACGATCTCCCGCTCGGTGTACTGCTTGATCCGCTGCGCCCCCTCGTTCCAGCTGGTGACGTAGCCGTCCGGGTCCAGCATGAAGATGGCGTAGTCCTTCACGCTGGTCACCAGCAGCCGGAGGCGTTCCTCGCTCCGGCGCAGCGCCTGCTCGGCCGCGCGGCGATCGGTGAGGTCGCGCGTGACCTTGGCGAAGCCCACCAGCCGGCCCGACCCGTCGCGGAGCGCGGTGATCACCACGTTGGCCCAGAAGCGCGTGCCGTCCTTGCGCACGCGCCACCCCTCGTCCTCCACGCGGCCGTCGCGTTCGGCCACCTCCAGCTCCCACGCCGGCTTCCCCGCGGCCAGGTCCTCGGGCGGGTAGAAGGTGGAGAAGTTGCGGCCCACGATCTCCTCGCGCGTGTACCCCTTCAGCCGCCGGGCGCCCGCGTTCCAGCTCAGCACGTTGCCGGCCGGGTCGAGCGCGAAGATGGCGTAGTCCTGCACGCTCTCCACCAGGAGCTGGTAGAGGCCGGCGCTCTCCGACCCCGCGCCTTGCCCACCGGGCGCCACGCCGGCGTCCTTCGCGCGTCCGGCGAAGAGCGCGGCCTCACGCGCGGCCTCGTCGCTCTCCACCCCGTGGACGCGGAAGTTGTCGTCACCCTGCCATGCGCACATCGGTCACTTGCCCCAAGGGGTGAGAGATGGCCTCGCACGGTTATGTGGACGGCACCGCCCCGTCCCGCCGCCGTCCGGGTCGCTCCCCGGAGCACGGCCGAGCCTTCATCCGCCCGCTCCGCCGGCCGCGTATCCCGGCGCCAGCAGCCGGCGAACTTCCTCGAGCACGCGGCGGGGCTCCACGGGCTTGGCCAGGTAGCCGGCGCACCCCACCGCCAGCGCGTGCGCCCGGTCGTCGGCCATGGCGTGGGCCGTGAGCGCCACGATGGGGATGTGCATGGTGGAGGCGTCGAGCTTGAGCCGGCGGGTGGCCTCCCACCCGTCGATCTTGGGGATCGAGATGTCCATCAGGATCAGCGCCGGCTGGTCGCGCTGCGCGCTCTCGATCCCCTCCTCGCCGTCCACCGCCTCGATCACCCGGAACCCTCCGTAGGTGAGGATGGTGCGGTAGATCGCGCGGTTGTCTTCGTTGTCCTCCACCAGGAGGATCGTTTGTTCCACGTCAGGCTCCGGCATGGGAGAGAGGCGCGTCGCCTTCGCTCGGCGCGAGGTGGCGCGGGAGCGGAGATACGGACGACGTGGTGTTCGCGCGTACAGCGGCACGCGGGCCGGCGCAGGGCGTGCGCGGCCCGCGGGGGCCGCCACGGGCCGGACCGCCCGAGCGGAGTTGCAACATCTGTTCTCGGGAACGTTTGCCCAACGTTCGGACGATGCGCCCGGCGGGAGTGGTGATCCGTCCACGGTGTCATCCCGCCCCGGATCCCCGGTGGTCATACCGTTCGTGGGAAATGGCTGTGCATGCTGCACCCAACCCGCCGCCTCGTCATCCTGAGCTGAGGCTGACCACGCAGTCGCCGCGGCATGAGCGAGCGGTCGCAAGCCGAAGGATCTGTGGCCGGTCGGCGCGAAAAAACGAGCGGTCGCGCACCGTCGGTCACAGATCCTTCGCGCTGCGGCCATCGCTACATCCGCGGCGGAGGCGTGGTCGCGCTCCTAAGAAACTCCTTGCGGTAGGAGCTCACCTGTGTCGATGGCGACGAGGGCGAAGCCGAGGGCTTCGGCCCGCTTGTGCAGCTTGCGCACGAGGCGCTGTCGCTGCCGGGCATCATAGGCGTCGGGACCCGGATCA
>DASSME010000376.1:0-4228 GCA_035689035.1 Longimicrobium sp.
AGCGACGGGTGGTCCAGGTCGGCGCCGATCGGCACTTCCTGCGGGCGCACGGCGGTGGGGACCTCGGGCGCGGCCATGCTGTCGCGCGGGAGCGCGCGGAGGCGGGCGCGGCGCGGCGCGGCGGCGGGCGCCGGCGTGGGCGCGGCGGGCTCGAGCGTGGGACGCGGGTGGTCGGCGCGCATCGGGTTCGGTGGGAGGCTGCGGTCGGGTCCAGGCGGCGAGACGGGTGGTGCGCCGGAAGGGATACAGCTTCCGGCGCGCCGTGTAAACCGTTCCAATGTAACGGGGTTCTCGTCCGAAGCCGAGAGTTTTCGGATCGGGCGAATCGATTCGCGTCCCGAGGCCGGGTCGAATCGGGTGCGTGAGTGCGCGAGTGCGTGAGTGCGTCCGGACACGGACGCGCCGGTGCCTGCGCATGGTTCGGCTTTGCGGATGAGCGGGCGGCGGCGGTTGCGCCGCGGCCCCGGCGGGCGCCGATTACCCGCCCGAATGCATCTCTTCAGGCGAGGAGCGGGGACGCGTGGGATACCTGTACGTGCTGGCCGCGGCGGTGCTGTGGGGGATGCTGGGCCCCGTGTCGCGGCTGGCGCTGCGCGATGGGGTGGAGCCGCTGGAGATCGCCTTCTGGCGCGCGCTGATCGCGGGCGCCTGCTTCGGCGTGCACGCCGCCGCCATCGGGCAGACGCGGCTGCGGCGGCGCGACCTGCCGGTGGCGCTGGGGTTCGGCGTGGCGGGCGTGGCGCTGCTCTTCGCGGCGTACTTCCACGCGGTGCAGAGCGGCGGGGCGGCGCTGGCCGCCGTGCTGCTGTACACGGCGCCGGTGTGGGTGGCGCTCTTCTCCGCCGCTTTCCTGCGCGAGCACATGCCGCCGCGCAAGCTGCTGTCGGTGGCGCTCGCCATCGCCGGCGTGGTGGGGATCGCGCTGGCGGGCGGCGGCGGCACGGTGCGGCTGACCGCGCCGGCGCTGTTCTGGGGGCTGCTCTCCGGCCTCGTCTACGCGCTGTACTACCTCGTCGGCAAGCGCGCCTTCGAGCGCTACCACGCGGCCACCTTCTTTCTCTACGCGCTCCCGGTGGGCGCGCTGGGGCTCTTCCCCTTCGTCCGCTTCGGCCAGAAGACGCCGGCGGACTGGGCCGTGCTCGTCTTCCTCGCCGTCGTCCCCACCTACGGCAGCTACCTGCTGTACAGCGCGGGGCTGCGGCGGATCGAGGCCACGCGCGCGGCGACCGTGGCCACCTTCGAGCCGGTGGTGGCCGCCGTGGGCGCGTGGCTGATGTGGGGCGAGCGGATGGGCGCGGGCGGCTACCTGTTCGCCGCCCTGGTGGTGCTCGCCGTGATCCTGATGGTCACCGGCGCCCCGCACGCCTCGACGGAGCCCCCCGCGGCGAGCGAGGGGTTGTAGAAGGACCTTCGTCTGTCATCGGTTTGTAGTTTCCCTCTCCCCCGCGCAGCGGGGGAGAGCCGGGAGGGGCCAGCCGCGGAATGCCCCACCGCCCACACTCCGCGCCGATGCCGGGGTGCGCGTCCGCGAAGGCGGACTCGGGCCGTTGTTGCCGCGGATTCATCCGCCCGGTGCGAGCCCGCCCTCGCCCCCGAATTGCCCTGTAGTTGGCGCAGGCGTTAGATTTACGCGCTTCGATCATCCAGACATCCGAACGCAGATGCAGCCGATACAGCGCAGGAAGACGGTCACCACCTGGGTGGGCGACGTGCCCGTGGGGAGCGCGCACCCGGTGGTCGTCCAGAGCATGACCAACACCGACACCGCCGACATCGAGGGCACCGTCCGCCAGGTGGCCGCGCTCTGGCGCGCGGGAAGCCAGATCGTGCGCGTCACCGTCAACAACGACGAGGCGGCGCGGGCGGTGCCGCACATCGTGGAGTTCCTGGCGCAGCGCGGCGTGCACGTGCCGATCGTGGGCGACTTCCACTACAACGGGCACCTGCTGCTGGCGAAGTACCCGGAGTGCGCGGCGGCGCTGGCCAAGTACCGCATCAACCCCGGCAACGTGGGCGCCAAGCGGCACGACGAGAACTTCGCCGCCATCATCGAAAAGGCGCTCGAATTCGGGAAGCCGGTGCGCATCGGCGTCAACTGGGGCTCGCTGGACCAGGCGCTGCTCACCGAGATGATGGACGCCAACGCCCGCCTGTCCGACGCCGAGCGGCTGGACTCCAAGACGGTGATGATGCGGGCGATGGTGGAGAGCGCCATGCGCAGCGCCGCGCTCGCCGAGCGGCTGGGGCTGCCGCACGACCGCATCATCCTCTCCGCCAAGGTGAGCGGCGTGCAGGACCTGGTCGCCGTCTACGGGATGCTGGCGCCGCTCTCGGACTATCCGCTCCACCTGGGGCTGACCGAGGCGGGGATGGGGACCAAGGGAGTCGTGGCCAGCACGGCCGGGCTGTCGATCCTGCTGCAGCAGGGGGTCGGCGACACCATCCGCGTCTCGCTCACCCCCAAGCCCGGCGGCGACCGCACGGAAGAGGTCCACGTCGCCCAGCAGATCCTGCAGTCGCTGGAGATCCGCTCGTTCACCCCGCAGGTCACCAGCTGCCCCGGCTGCGGGCGGACCACGTCGACCTACTTCCAGAAGCTGGCCGAGAGCATCCAGGGGTACCTGCGCGACCAGATGCCCGTGTGGCGCGAGACGCACCCGGGCGTGGAGGAGATGAAGGTGGCGGTGATGGGTTGCGTGGTGAACGGCCCCGGCGAGAGCAAGCACGCCAACCTGGGCATCTCGCTTCCCGGCACCTTCGAGGAGCCCAAGGCCCCCGTCTACATCGACGGCGAGCACGCGGTCACCCTCCGCGGCGACCACATCGCCGACGAGTTCAAGCGCATCCTGGACGACTACGTGGAGTCGCACTATCCCGCGCATGCGGGGGTGCGGGAGCCCGTGGGGGTCTGACCCGCTTCCCCGCCGGGAACGATCAGAGGCCGCGGACGGCGATTCGTCCGCGGCCTCTTGCGCATCCCGCGGCGCGCACGGGTCACCAGTAGGTGAGCTCGCGCACCTGCTCCCAGAGCGGGCGGGGAGAGCCCCCGTGGTCGGGAACCACCATGTACCCGCGGCGGATCCAGTTGCCGTGCGCGTCGAGCTCCTCGAACCAGCGCATCCGGCCGACCAGCACGTGAGCGCCGCCGGGTGCGGGGTCGAACACTTGCTGGGGCACCCGCGTCCCGTCGGCGTGGAGCTCCTCCCACTCCACCCGCTTCCCGCTCGCGTCGAACCGCTCCACCCTGCGCCCCGACGGCGCTCCGCCGGGGTCGTAGCGGATCATCTCCACCGTTTGGCCGCCGTCGGGTTGGTACGTGTACACCACCTTCCCCGGCTGGGGGCGGGGCGGCATTGCGAGAAGGCGGGGATTCGCGTCGAACGTCTCCTTCTCGCGCAGCCGCCCCTCGGCGTCGTAGCGGTACTCGATCCGCCAGCGTGGCTGGGCGCCGTCGTAGATCTCTTCCTCGAGCTTGTGGCCGGCGCCGTCGTAGCGGGTGACCTGGCGCGCCTCCAGCCGCCCGTAGGAGTCGTAGCTCTCCATCAGCGCCAGGTTGCCGCGCTCGTCGTAGGCGTAGACGGTGCGGCTCTCCCCTTCAACACCGGAGAAGGACTGCCGCTGCGCGCGCACCCTGCCGGCGGCGTCGTACTCCTGCGCGGTCCGCCAGCTCAGCTCGCCGCGGGCGTCGAAATGCGTCATCAGGCGCGTGCGGCCGGCGGAATCGTAGGCGAACTCCGTGCGGCCGAGGAGCGTTCCGTTGGGGAGTATCTCGCGCTCCTCCATGCGGTGCCCCGCGTCGTCCAGCACGTACACGTGGCGCTCCGGCACGGTGGAAAGTGGTGTGCCGGGCGGAGACTCCTGGTAGCCGGCGTGGGGCCCTCCGCTGCGTGGGACCTCGTAGAACTCCCAGCCCGTGTTGCGGCCGCGCTCGTCCCAGGTGTACACCAGCCGCGACCGCAGATCGTTCGCGCGGTACGTCAGCAGCTCCGCCCGGTGGCCCATGCGGTCGTACGTCGTCACCACGGCAACGTCGTTGCTCATCACCCCGGTGGAGGTCTGGCGGACGGAACGCACCGGCCCTCGCAGGCTGTCCAGGACAGCCGTGGGCTCCTCGTGCACCATCTCCGTGATCACGTTCTGGGCGAGGGCGGGCGCGGGGAGAAGCACGGCAAGGGCGACGGCACGACGACGCATGGATATCTCTTCGCGGATGTCGACCGGCCAGGAA
>DASSME010000377.1:0-23798 GCA_035689035.1 Longimicrobium sp.
GGCCCGCGGGCCCCCGCCCTTGCCGCGTGGACCGGCGCGGGCGTAATTGCACCCACCGGCCGCGGTGGGGCGGCCGGCAAGGCACGGTGAACCAGGGGGATCACATGCGTCTGGGCATGGTGGGGCTGGGCAAGATGGGCGGCAACATGGTGGAGCGCCTGCTGGGCGGCGGTCACCAGGTGGTGGTGTTCGACCTCGATCCCGAGCTGACGAAGAAGGTGGGATCGGCCGAGGGCGCCACCGCGGTGTTCTCGCTGCAGGAGATGGCACAGGCGCTGGAGGCCCCGCGCGTCGTCTGGGTGATGGTGCCCGCCGGCGCGCCGACCGAATCCACGCTGCAGAAGCTGGCGGAGAGCCTGCAGCCCGGCGACGTGCTGATCGACGGCGGCAACTCCAACTTCCACGACAGCAAGCGCCGCGCGTCCGAGCTGCAGGCGCGCGGCATCCACTTCATCGACGCCGGCACCAGCGGCGGCGTGTGGGGGCTGAAGGTGGGGTACTGCCTGATGGTGGGCGGGCCGCCCGAGGCGGTGGCGATCTGCGAGCCCGCCTTCCGCACCCTGGCCCCGCCCGACGGCTACCTCCACGTGGGCCCCAGCGGAGCCGGGCACTACACCAAGATGGTGCACAACGGGATCGAGTACGGCCTCCTCCAGGCGTACGCCGAGGGGTTCGAGATCCTGCACACCAGCGAGTTCGGGCTGGACCTGCGCGCCATCGCCGGGCTGTGGAACCACGGCAGCGTGGTCCGCTCGTGGCTGCTGGAGCTGCTGGAGCTCGCCTACGCCGCCGAGGGGCAGGAGCTGGCCGACATCAAGGGGTGGGTGGCCGACAGCGGCGAGGGGCGCTGGACGGTGCAGGCCGCCATCGACCAGAACGTCCCCGCGCCCGTGATCACCGAGAGCCTGTTCATGCGCTTCCGCTCGCGGCAGGAGCAGAGCTACGGCGCGCAGGTGATCGCCGCGCTGCGCAACCAGTTCGGCGGGCACGCGGTGAAGACGGCCGCGCCGGAGGGGCACGGCGGATGAGCGACGCCACGCCTTCCTCCTCCACCGGGCCCGGCCCCACCGCCGGGCAGGTGACCATGGCCAGCGGCGCCCCCGCCGAGACGCCGCTGCGCAAGACGATGAAGAGCGCCCGGACGCCGCAGCCGCAGACGCTGGTGATCTTCGGCGCCACCGGCGACCTGACGCGCCGCAAGCTGATGCCGGCCGTCTACCGCCTCTTCTGCGACGGGCTCCTTCCCGAGCACTTCGCCGTGGTCGGCTTCGCGCGCGAGGAGATGGACGCCGACACCTTCCGCCAGCGGATGCGCGCCGCGCTCGCCGAGTTCGCCCAGGAGCCCGGCGACGAGGAGTGGGCCCGCTTCGCGCCGCGGCTGGACTACGTGGGCTCCGTCTTCGAGGACCCGGCCGGCTTCCACCGCCTGAAGCAGACGCTGGAGCGGCTGGACCAGGAGCAGGGGACGGGCGGGAGCCGGCTCTACTACCTGGCCGTTCCCCCCGGCGTGATGGAGCTGGTGGCCGAGCAGCTGGGGCGCGCCGGCCTGGTCTGCGATCCGAAGGACCCGTGCTTCAGCCGGATCATCGTCGAAAAGCCGTTCGGGCACGACCTGGACTCGGCGAAGAAGCTGAACGAAGACCTGCACCGCGTCTTCGACGAGCGGCAGATCTTCCGCATCGACCACTACCTGGGTAAGGAGACCACGCAGAACATCCTGGTCTTCCGCTTCGGCAACCTGGTGTGGGAGCCGGTGTGGAGCCGCAACTACGTGGACCACGTGGAGATCACCGTCGGCGAATCCGTCGGCGTGGAGCAGCGGGCGGGGTACTACGAGAAGGCCGGCGCGCTGCGCGACATGGTGCAGAGCCACCTCCTCCAGGTCCTCGCGCTGGTCGCCATGGAGCCGCCCGCCAGCTACGACGCCGACAGCATCCGCAGCGAGAAGGTGAAGGTGCTGCGCTCGATCCGCCCGATCCGCGGCGAAGACGTGGCGCACGACGCGGTGCGCGGCCAGTACGCCGCGTCCGCGGACGGGAAGATGCCGGGGTACCGCGACGAGCCGAACGTCGACCCCCACTCCCGCACCGAGACGTTCGCGGCGCTGCGGCTGTGGATCGACAACTGGCGCTGGGCCGACGTTCCATTCTACGTGCGCACCGGCAAGCGGCTGGGCGCCAAGCTCAGCGAGATCGTGGTCCGCTTCCGCCCCGCCCCGCACCCGATCCTGGACGTGGTGGAGGGCGACTCGCCCGCGCCCAACGCGCTGATCCTGCACATCCAGCCCGACGAGGGGGTCACCCTCCTCTTCGAGGCCAAGGTGCCGGGGATGCAGGGCGAGCTGCGGCAGGTGGCGATGGACTTCGACTACAGCCGCGCCTTCAAGACGGAATCGCCCGAGGCGTACCAGCGCCTGCTGCTGGACGCCATGCTGGGCGACGCCACCCTCTTCGCCCGCGAGGACGAGGTGGTGGCCGCCTGGACGCTGATCACCCCGATCCTGGAGGAGTGGGCGCGCGCCGGCGAGCCCGAGCCCTACCCCGCCGGCAGCTGGGGCCCCGCCTGCTCCGACGCCCTGATCCGCGCGGACGGGCGCGAGTGGCGCGAGTTGTAGACCCAGCCGGCCACCGGAGAAGCGCGCGGCAGCGGTTGAACGCCCTCGGCGTTCAACCGCTGCTCGGCGTTCCGCCGCCGCCTCGGGGTGATCTCTCCCAACCGGGTCTGGATGCGGCGACGGACCCGTCGGCACCGCGCCGGGTAGATGCGGCGGACGCAACTCGTCACCCTCCGCCCGGCCCTGCTCCGATGCGCCTTCGCCGCCTTTCCCCGCTCCTTGCCGCCGCCACGCTGGCCGCCTGCCGCGCCGATCGGCCACGCGCGGCCCAGCGGGCGCCCGGGCTCATGCCCGAGTCCATCGCGGCGGCATCGCGCGCATTGCGGCCCAATCCGCTGGCGGACGACCGGCTGCACACGCACCAGGGCGGGCCGCTCTGCAACCGCACCGACGTGCGCGACCTGACGCCGTTCCGCCTGGAGATGCCGGCGTTCCCGAAGGAGGACATGGCCGCGCGGCCCACGTTCGACTGCAAGCCGGGGCCGGACGGGCGCGCGCTGCGGTTGCAGGCGGTCGGCGACAAGAACAGCTGGGTCGATTCCGTGCTCGTGTTCGCCGCCTGGTCCGCGCCGCGGCCGATCCAGGTCCTGCGGCTGGACGAAGGCGAGCAGCCGGCCCTGGGCGTGGACTTCCTGCAGGGCATCGATCTGAACCGCGACGGCTGGATGGACGTGAAGGTGGGCCGCTTCTGGGGTGCGACCGGGAACGAGATCTACGACATCTTCATGTACGATCCGGACGGCGGCGCGTTCGTGCGTGACACCGTGCTGAGCGAGGACAGCCACATCGATCCCGTCCCTGAGCGGCCCTGCGTGCGCACCGGCTCGGTGTTCGGGCACGCGGGCCTGCTGCACAGCCACGGCGAGTACTGCTGGATCGACGGGCGGTGGACCGACACGTGGTCCGAAAGCCAGGTGGATCTCTCCGGGGGCGGCCGTTCCGGCGATTTCCGTTATCAGCGCACCACGCGCAAGCGGCTCCCGGGCGGGCGCTACACCACCCGCATCGATACCCTGGACAGCGACGCGGCGAGCCAGTTCACGCCGCCCCGGAGATCGGAGGTACCATGATCCGCCCGCGCGTCGTGGTGCTTTCCCGCTCGAATCCGGAGCGGGGCCTGGGTCGATCGGGACAGTGGGCGCAGGCCGCGGCCATGGGCCTCCCCCCGGATCTGGAGCGCGCGGGTGATCACCAGCACGCCGTCAGCTTTTCCCGCCCGCTGATCGACTGATGCGCATCCGTATCCTGCACGCCTCGATCGCCCTCGCCGCGCTCGCGGGGTGCCGCGCCGACCGTCCGCAGGTGCCGCCGCGGCGAGAGCCGGCCGCGTACACGTCGGTGCCGACGGTCGACACGGTGGTCCGCGTCACCAGCGCATCGTCCACGGCCGGCGAGCGCCGCGTTGACTGGCGCCAGCCCGGCGACCGCTGCCGCTACGCCGACGCACGCCCGCAGCGGGCCGAGAACGAGCCGGGCTACGGCACGCGCTACGACGAAGGGGCCATGGCGCGCGGCGTGGCCCTGCGCTGCACCCTGCGCGACGGCGGCCCCGAGCTGCGGCTGGTGGTGCGGGGCGAGGACGCGATCCCCACCGAGGCGCTCATCTACCTGCCGGCCGCGGCGAAACGTCCACTCCAGCGGGTAGGCCTGCGCGACAACGACCAGACCGCCTTCGAGGGGAGCACGCTGGCCGAAGGGTTCGACCTGAACCGCGACGGATGGACCGACCTGAAGGTGCAGACCTGGTCGGGGAGCGCCGGGGTCTCGTACGAGCTGTTCATCTACGACCCCGCGCGGCGCCGCTTCGTGCAGGACAGCGTGCTGCCGGGCGGCGGCGGACTGGATACCATCGCCGGGCGCCGCCAGCCGTGCGTGTCAAGCTTCTACGCGAGCGGCGCGGACGCCTTCAACGAGAGAGAGTATTGCTGGCGCCGGGGCCACTGGGTGCTGATACGCGAGCGCGTGCAGGACCACTTCGGCGAGGTTTCGGACAGGCGATACGTGGTCACCGTGCGCGCGCCGCGCGGCGGAACGCTCGTGACAGTGCGCGTGGACACCAGCGCCACCCCTCCGCCACGCGACCCCCGGTAACCGGGCCCATTCGCGGTCAGAAGAGCGGTGGAAGCCCGCCGCCGTGGGCCTCGCCCCAGAGCTGCACCACGCGGGTGATCGCCGGCACGCCGTTGTCGGAGTTGACGGCGATGAACAGCCCGTCGCCGCGCTCGGGCGCCACGATCAGGTAGGCGCGAAAGCCCGGGTTCCCGCCGCTGTGGTACAGGTACAACCGTCCATCGGGCGCGCGGTGGGTGCCGTGGCCCAGGCCGTAGAAGGCGCCCGCAACGCCCTCCAGCGCCACGGGCGCCACCGGCCGCGCCATCTCGCCCAGCTCCGTCCGTCCGATCACCCGCCGGTCCGCGCCGCGCCACGCCCGTCCGTACGCCCGCAGCAGCCGCGCGAAGTCGTGCGCGCTGGCCCACAGCCCCGCCGCGGACGAGCCGACGTAGCGCACCGCGGGCTCGGCCTTCCCCGCCTCGTCATACCCCACCGCCGCGCCGGGGACGGGGTCGCCGAAGCCGCTCTCGCCCATCCCCAGCGGCCGCAGCACCCGCCGCCGCATGTACGATTCGAAGCCCTCGCCCGACGCCTCCTCCAGCGCCAGCTGCAGCAGCGTGTACCCGCCGCCCGAGTAGCGCCACACCGTGCCCGGCCCCACCTCGATCTTCAGCGCGCCGCGATCGCCCGCGCGCCCCGAGAGCACGTCCTCCAGCGACGGCGCCGCCGAATCGAGGGGGAACCAGGGGACGGAGGCGATGCTCACCCCGCCCATGTGGCTCAGCAGGCGCCGCACCGTCACGCTCTCCGCGGGCCAGGCGCCGTCGGGCAGCCGCCATCGACGAAGGTGGCCGTTCACCGGCGCGTCCAGCGGCAGCGTTCCGTCGCGTGCCAGCCGCATCACCCCCCACGCGGTGACCGCCTTGGACACCGAGGCCACGTTCACCGGCGTGTGGGCGGTGAAGCGCGCGCCCGTGGCCACGTTCGCCACGCCGTAGCCGCGCGCCAGCACGATGCGGCCGCCCTCCACCACCGCCAGCGCGGCGCCGGGCGCGTGCGACTCGGCCAGCAGCGCGGGGACGGCGGAGTCGAGCCGGGCGGCCAGCGCGCGCACGTCGCCCTGCGCGGCCAGCGGCGGCGCGGCCACGGCGAACGCGGCGGCGGCCAGGAGGACGGCGAATCTCATCGGCGGGAACAGGCGGCAAGGTGGGACGAGGCACCCGCCGCACGATACGTTCGCCCCGCGGCCGCGGTTTCGTCTCAGGCCTGTTCGCCGCCCGTGGGGTAGATCCCGGCCATCGCCCGGTCGAGCGCCGCGCGCAGGTCGGCGGCGGTGGCGCCCTGGTGATAGGCGGCCACCACCACGGGGCGGATCAGCCCCGCCAGGTCGTCCACGCGCGCGGGCTCGGCGGCCGTACGCTCGGCGATGCGGGTGCCGCGCGCGCCGTCGGTCACCACCACGCCGCGGCGCTCCAGCTCGGCGTAGGCGCGCGCCACCGTTCCCGGCGCGATGTCGAGCTCGTCGGCGAGCGCGCGGACGGAGGGGAGGCGCTCGCCGGGCCGGGCCCTCCCCGTGGCCGCCGCCTCCTGCACCTGCGCCACGATCTGCTCGTGGATCGACTGGTCCGACGCGTCGTCGATGCGGATCCCGATCAGGCCGGCCGGCGCGGCGCCCGCGCCGCGCAGCGCGTCGAGCGTGACCCCGAAGGCGGCCAGCACCTGCGCGGCCGTCCCTTTCCGCTCGCGCAGCAACCCGGCGAGAAGGTGCCGCTGGGTGATCTGCGCGGCGCCGGTGACGTTCGCCTCGTCCATGGTCAGCTCCAGCACCCGCTTGGCGGCCGACGCGTAGGGCAGCTCGCCCACGTCCGACGCGTCCCCACGCCCCGGCGTGACCGCCCGGCTCACCCGCTGCCAGACCTCGTCCGGGGCCACGCCGAGCGCCGCCAGCGCCCGCGCGGCCTCGCCCTGGCGGTCGCGGAGCAGGCCCAGCAGGATGTGCTCCGTCTCCACCTGCCGGTGCCCAAGCTCGATTGTTTCCTCCCGCGCGTTGGCCAGCGCCCGCCGCACGTCGTCGCCGAAGTTGACGTTCCTTGGCCGCGGCTCGCGCTGGCGCGGGGCATCGTCTCCGAAGAACAGGCTGAACATCGTCACCCCTCCTGCTTGCGTGTCCGCATGATGTACCAGAGAAGATGATACATCCATCGTCATGTGTCAATCCTATTGATACAACCACGGCCGCACCGCGCCCGCCGCTTTGCGCGACGCGCGCGGTGGACGCAGAATCATCGCGAGGCGCGTATCGGCGCTGGGGTGTCCGCCGGCGCCGGCTGGACGCGGCCGCCCGTGGCTGATCAGGAGTGGAGATGAACCGAGCGAAGATCGAGGTCTACCCCGACGCGCACGCCGCCGCCCGCACGGGAGCGGAGTCGTTCGTGGCGCGGGCGCGCGAGGCGGTGGAGGCGCGGGGGCGGTTCACCGTGGCGCTCTCCGGCGGCACCGGGCCGAGGGAGATGTACACGCTGCTGGGCACGGATGATTTCTCCGCGCGCATCCCGTGGGAAGGCGTGCACCTGTTCTGGGGCGACGACCGCTGCGTGCCGCCGCACCACCCGCGCAGCAACCACGCGATGGCGTGGGAGGCGTTCATCCGCCGCGTGCCGATCCCCCCCGGCAACGTGCACCGCATCCTGGGCGAGCTGCCCGCGGCCGAGGGTGCGGCGCGCTACGCGGACGAGCTGGCGCGCGTGTTCGGCCCCGGCATCCCCCGCTTCGACCTGGTGCACCTGGGCGTGGGGCCCGACGCGCACACCTGCTCGCTCTTCCCCTTCGCCCCGCTGCTGCGCGAGCGCGAGCGGACGGTGGCGCCCGCGCTGAACCGCGAGCTGGGCGAGCCGCGCGTCACCTTCACCTTTCCCGTGGTGAACGCGGCCGCGCGGCTGGAGATGCTGGCGCTGGGCGCCGGCAAGGCCGAGGTGGTCTGGAAGGTGCTGCGCGGCCCGCTCGACGTCTTCCGCCTCCCCGCCCAGAACCTGCGGCCCACCGCCGGCGAGCTGGTGTGGATGATCGACCGCGCCGCGGCGGCCCGGCTGGACGAGGGCGGAAGCTGAGGTCCGCCCGGCGGCGCCCACGTCGCCTCGCGCCGACGCGCGCGCGTCGCTAGTCTGGTGCGGGAGATTTCGGTCGCCCGCGCCCCGGCCCTGTCCCTTTCGGGAAGCACCGCATGCCGCACCGCTTCGCCCGGCCCACCTCCTTCGCCCTCGCCGCGTTCCTGATCGCCGCGTGCGCCACCGCGTCCACGAACTCCGCGGTGCGGGGCGTCGGGGGACCCGGCAACGGCGTCTCGGCGGATGGACAACGCGGGTCGTTGCCGTCGGTGCCGGCGCGCAACGGCCCGCTCGCGATCGACGTGGTCTACCCGTCGGAAGGGGCGCAACTCACGACGGCGGACAGCAACTTCGTCTTCGGGAGCGTGGGGAACGGGCAGGCGCGGCTCACCATCAACGGCCAGCCGGTGGAGGTGGCGGCGAACGGCGCGTTCCTGGGCTTCCTCCCCGTCCCCGCGAACGGCGTGTACGACCTGGTGGCCGAGGTGCGCGGCGGCGCCCAGACGCAGCAGGCGCAGCAGCGGCGTACCGTGCGCGTCCCCGTGCGCCAGGAGCCGCCGGCCGCGGGCGGGCCGCTCTCCATCGTCGCGGGGAGCGTTACGCCGTCGGGCGCGCTGACGGTGAACCAGGCCGAGCCGGTGACGGTCCGCTTCCGCGCCACGCCCGGCGCCACCGCGCGGCTGCTGCTGGCGGACGGATCGAGCGTTCCGCTGGTGGAGCGCCGCGTGGCCGAGCGGGAGATGGGCTTTCAGCAGGACGTGGCCGGCCAGCCGCGCGAGTTCTCGGAGTACGCCGGCACCTTCGCGCCCCGCGCCCCCGTCGCCGCGCCGGCGGGCACGGCGAACGCCACCGTCGCAGCGATCCCCGCGGGCACGGGCGGCGCCGCGATCGTGCTCACCCGCGGCGCCGACTCGCTGCGGATGCCCCTTCCCGCGTCCGTCGGCGTGCTGCGGCCGGGCGAGACGCGCGTGGCCGTCGCCGCGGGCGACCGGCCGGACAGCACGGTGATCGCCCAGGCGCTGCCGGGAAGCAACACGCCGTACCAGTGGTTCTTCCCGGTGGGCACGCGGCTGGCCATCGACGGCGAGCGCGAAGGCTTCCTGCGCGCGCGGCTGGCGGAGGGGGTGAGCGTGTGGATCGACGCGAAGAGCCTGCGCCTGCTCCCCGCCGGGACGCCCGCGGGCGAGGCGACGGTCGGCACGGTGCGCGTGGTTCCCGCGGCCGAGTGGGTGGACCTGCGGCTCAGCACGTCGGACCGGCTCCCCTTCCGCGTGACGGCGGACGGAAACACGATCAACGTGGAGGTCTTCGGCGCGCAGACGCGCACCAACTGGGCGCACTACGGGCCGGAGGACCCCTTCGTCCGCCACCTGGCGTGGGACCAGCCGCGCGACGGCGTGTTCACAGCGCGGCTGGAGACGGACCAGCCGGTCTGGGGCTGGCGCTCCTTCTACGACGCGGGCGGCACGCTGGTGATCCGTGTACGGCGCCCGCCGCGGATCGACCGGGCGCGGCCGCTGGCCGGCCGCTTCATCGCGGTGGACGCGGGGCACCCGCCGGGCGGCGCCATCGGCCCCACGCGGCTCACCGAGGCGGACGCCAACCTGATGATCGCCAAGCGGCTGGTGCGTCTGCTGCGCGAAGCCGGCGCGCGCGTGCTCGAGACGCGGCCCGACACGGCGGCGGTGGCGCTCGGAGCGCGCCCGCTGATGGCCGAGCGCGCGAACGCCGAGCTGCTGGTGAGCGTGCACAACAACGCCTTCCCCGACGGCGTGAACCCGTTCACCAACAACGGGACGACGGCGTTCTACAACGCGCCGCAGGGGATGGAGCTCGCGCGGCTGCTGCAGCACGAGCTGACCGGCGAGCTGGGGCTGCGCGACCTGGGAATCGCGCGGGCCGACCTGGCGCTGGTGCGCGGCACCTGGTTCCCCTCCACGCTCACCGAGAGCACCTTCCTGATGGTGCCGCGGCAGGAGGCCGCCGTCCGCGACCCCGCCGTGCAGGAGCGCGTCGCCCGCGCCCACCTGCGCGCCATCGAGGCGTTCCTGCGCGGCCGGGCGCGGTGAAGCCTTCCCGTAGATGCGTCTTTTGCGTTAGCCTGTAGCATTCATCCGGAACGCAGCCCACCGCCCGAAAGCCCGACCCGTGATCACGAGCATCACCATCCAGAACTGGAAGAGCTTCCGCGAGGCGCGCCTCGCGGTGGCTCCTCTCACGCTGATGCTGGGCGCGAACGCGTCGGGAAAGAGCAACGCCATCGAGGCGATCCGCTGCCTTTCGTGGCTCGCCGAGGGCCGGCGGCTGAGCGAAATCGTCAGCTCGGTGCAGGGCGACGACCAGCTGATCCGTGGAACCATCGCGGATCTGACGCGGCACGACGAGCCGTCGATCTTCCATCAGCAGTGCGACCTGAACCACGGCCGGCGCGTGGTGATCTGGTCGTACGATCAACATCTCCAGAGCTACGATCGCGCGCCCCTCCTATGACCTCACCCTTCCGTCGGCTCGCCGCGCGCACGCTGGCCCTGCCGGCGCTCGCGATCGCCATTCTCGCGCCCGCCGCGGCGCGGGCGCAGCTCGCGCCCGACGCGCGCTGGAGCGTGATCCCCACGGCGCACTTCCGGGTGCACTACACGCCGGGGCTGGAGCCGCTGGCCCGCCGCGCCGGCGCCCGCGCCGAAGAGGCGTACGCCGAGCTCACCGCCGCGCTGGTGCGGCCGCCCGCGGGGCGCGTCGACCTGGTGGTGACCGACAACGTGGACTACGCCAACGGCTTCGCCACGCCGTTCCCGCGCAACCGCGTGGTCATCTTCGCGCACCCGCCGGTGGACGAGCCCACGCTGGCCTTCTACGACGACTGGGTGGACCTGGTCCTCACCCATGAGCTGACCCACATCTTCCACCTGGACTACGCCCGCGGGCTCCCGCGCCTTGCCCGGCTCGTCCTGGGGCGGGCGCCGCTCTCCTTTCCCCACACCACCACCCCCGACTGGACCAAGGAGGGGCTCGCCACCTACCTGGAAAGCCGCCTGACCCGCGCCGGCCGCGTCCGCGGCACCTGGCACGACATGGTGCTGCGCGCGGCCGTGCTGGAGGGGCGCTTCTTCCCGCTCGACCGGACCTCGGGCGACCCCACCAGCTGGCCGGGGGGCAACACGCGCTACGTCTACGGGTCGATGTTCCTGACCTGGCTGGCCGACACGCGCGGCGACAGCGCGGCCGGCGAGTTCGTGCGGCGCTATGGGGGGCAGATCGTCCCCTTCCTGAACGACCGGGCGGCGAAGGGTGCGTACGGCGTCTCGTTCACCACCGCCTACCGCGAGTGGCGGACTCAGCTGGAGACGCGCTACCGCGCCTTGGCCGACTCGCTGCGCCGCGACGGCCTCACCGAGCCGCAGGTGCTCACGAACGAAGGTTATGACGCCGGCTTCCCGCGCTGGTCGCCGGACGGCGGCGTGATCGCGTTCGACGCCTTCACCGCGCGCGAGCAGCGGGAACAGCGGACGGTGGATGCCGAAGGGCGCGAGCGCACCCTGGCCTCGCGCACCACCGGCGCCGCCGCGAGCTGGACGCCGGACGGGCGCGCGCTGGTCACCTCGATGATCGACGCGCGCGATCCCTATCGCTACTTCTCCGACCTCTTCCGCATCGACGCGGCCGGCGGGCGCCGGCGGCTGACCAGCGGCGCGCGGCTGATGGCGCCCGACGTGGCGCGCGACGGCCGGATCGTGGCCATTCGCAGCGCGCCGGGAACCACCGTGCCGGTGACGATGGAGGCGCCCGGGTCCGCCCCGCGCGAGCTGGCCGCGCCGTCGCTCGACGTGCAGTGGGCGGACCCGCGCTGGTCGCCGGACGGCAGCCGCATCGCCATCGCCCGCTGGCGCCAGGGCGGGTTCTACGACGTGGTGATCCTCGACCGGGACGGACGTGTCGTCACCCGGGTGACGGACGACCGGGCGGTGGACCTGAATCCGGCGTGGTCTCCGGATGGCCGCTACGTGCTCTTCTCGTCCGACCGCACGGGCATCGCCAACCTCTACGCCTACGACACGCAGGGCGGACGGCTGATGCAGGTGAGCAACGTGCTGACCGGCGCCTTCCAGCCCGACGTGTCGCCCGACGGGCGGTGGATCGCCTTCCAGTACTACCGATCCGACGGGTACCACATCGCGCGCATCCCCTTCGACCCGTCCACCTGGCGCGCCGCGCCGCCGGTGCGCCCCTCCGTGGCCCCCGCGCCGCAGCCGGACCCCGCGCGGTCGACCGATGCCGGCGCCAGGCCGTACCGCGCCTGGCGCTCGGTGCTCCCGGCGTACTGGGAGCCCACGATCTACCACAGCGAGGCGTTCGGCACCGCGCTGGGCGTGGCGAGCAGCGGGCAGGACGTGGTCGAACGGCACCTGTGGGCCGCGCTCGCGCAGGTGTACACGCGCGACGGACGGGCCGAGGGCGGCGCCGGCTACCTGTTCCGCGGCCTGGGGAACCCGGTGATCGGCGTCTCCGCGTTCCAGGACTGGGACGCGCTGGGGACGTTCCAGGTGAACGAGACCGCGGGATCGCCGCTCACCACGCTGGAAGAGCGCGAGCGGTCGGCCAGCCTGGTGGCCACCTTCGCGCGGCCGCGCTTCCGCTCGTACAGCTGGCTTAGTCTGGGGGCCAACGTGCGCGACCGTGTGCGGCAGTGGAGCAACGGGACCGTCCCCTCCGTCACCGTGCTCCTGGACCCGCCCGCCGACGTCGGGGGGATCGCCACGCTGGGCACCTCCACCGTGCGCGGCTATCCGTTCTCCATCAGCGCGCAGGACGGATTCATCGCCGCCGCGTCGGTCGAGGGGCGGCGCTTCGTGGAGCCGCTCCCCAGCGAGGACTTCACGCGCGGCTACACCCGGGTGACGGGGCGCGCGCAGGCGTACCGCGGTTTCCGGGGCTGGGGCTTCGCGCGGCACGTGGTGGCGCTGCGCGCGGTGAGCGCGGCCGACTTCGGCTCGCGCACGCCGCTGTTCAGCGCCGGCGGCATCACCGGCGACGTGCTGGGGACGCCGCTGGGCACGGCGTTCGGGCTGAGCGAAACGCGCGACGTGTTCGTGCGCGGCTGGCCCGAGGGGTCGCAGTTCGGCGACCGGGTGTGGGCGGGCACGCTGGAGTGGCGCTTTCCGCTGGCGCTGGTGCAGCGCGGGGTGGGCCTGGTCCCCGTCTACCTGGACCGCACCTGGGGCACCGCCTTCGTGGACGCGGGCACCGCCTGGTGCGCCGAGCGCTGCGACCCCGAGCTCGCCTCGTTCTTCCCCAAGGCCGACCCGATGGTGTCGGTGGGCGCCGAGCTCGGCGGCGACTTCCTGTTCGGCTTCAACCTGGGGATGCGCCTGCGCGCCGGCGTGGCCGTCCCCGTGCGCCGCGCCGCCACCCTCACCGGCGTCAGCGAGCGCCCCGCGCCGAAGGCGTATCTCACCTTCGGCCAGTCGTTCTGACCCACGCGGACGCCAGGTCCCTGGCGATGAGAGGTCCCTGGATTTCGCTGCGGGGACGGACGATTGAAATCGCTGCATCGCTGCAACAACCACACGAAGTCCGCCTTCGCGGACGACAGCCTCTCGCTCGATCCACGCATGTGTGGCGCGAATCGAAGCTCGTGGCAGCCGCAGCGCGAAACCGCGCCGCGTTGAACTCGGAAGTAGTGCTCCCTCCCCCCGCGCAGTTTGCGGGGGGAGGGCCGGGGAAACAGCGCAGACCCAAACGACGAAGCCCCCGCTCGAGAGCAGGGGCTTCGCCGTTTCCTTCTCGCCGGGTCCGCCCGGCCCTGCCGGCGCTCAGTTCGCGCTGAACACGTCGCCGATCGTCTGGGCGAAGCGGACACCCCGCACGGGCTCGGCCTCGGCGGGGATGCCGGCGCCGCCCATCACCACGCCGGTCTCGCGCGGGGCCAGGGCGCGCAGCCGCTCGGCGCTTTCGCGCACGCCGTGGGCGCTGCTGCGCATCACCACGCTGGCGCACAGCAGCGCGGGCTTGCGCTCGGCCACCACGCGGCGCATGTCGTCCCACGGCACGTTGGCGCCCAGGTACAGCACCTTCCACCCGCCAGCGGCCAGCCGCAGCGCCGCCGCCATCAGCCCCAGCTCGTGCGGGTCGCCGGGGAGGCCGGCGCACACCGCCTCGGGGCCGGGCGCCACGCCGGTGTCGATCTCGGCGATCATCGCCGCCAGCTTCTCGCGCGCGAAGCCGCTGGCGAAGTGCTCCTGCGCCACCACCGCCGCCCCGTCCTGCCACAGGTCGCCGATCTCGCGCATCAGCGGCAGCAGCACCTCCTCGGCCCGGCGCTCGGGGGACAGGTGCAGCAGCCGGTCCCACGCGCCCAGCGCGCCCTGGCGGTCGAAGCGCAGCAGCGTGTCGCGCAGCTGGCGGCGCACCTCGGCCAGGTCGGGCGCGGCGGCGGTGGGCGGCAGCGGCGCGCTCCCCCGCCGCACCCGCGAGATCGCCTCGCCGATGGTCAGGCCCTCGTCGGTCAGCTTCTTGATGCGGCCCAGCATGGCCACGTCTTCGTCGCTGTACACGCGGTAGCCCGAGTCGGTGCGCCCGGGGGCGATCAGGTTGTAGCGGCGCTCCCACGCGCGCAGCGTGGCGGGGTTGATCCCCGTGAGGTGCGCGACGCGCTTGATGCGATAGCTCATCTGAACCGGTCCTGCCGTTGATCCCGTGAGACACACCGGCGCCGAAGCTCGGCGCGGTGCGTCTCGCTTGGCCCATCGCGGCCCGTTCACCCCGCCCCGCTTCCCCGCCCTCCGACCGCGCCCCCGAGAAACCGGGGGCCCAAATGTATGGACACCGATGTTTTTCCAATCCTGGAATTTTGCTGGAAAGCAACAATCGCGCAAGCGTCCCCGGTCTCGCGCGCTGTCAAGCCATCCACCGCGCCGACCGTTGCGCGACGTCCACCGCTTTTCGAAATTCCCCGGATCGTATACGCGGCTGTACAGCCTTTGTTTATCGTTCCAGGCTAAGGGTAACCGGGCCAGCCTCACACGCCCGGATCTGCTGAAAACCGGTTGATTTCCAGCGAGCGGCCGTATCGGAGCGCCAACGCGGCCGAGGGCCGCGGCACGCGGGATCTTTCCAACGCCGCGGCGCCGCGGCATCCTTTCCGCGGCTGGTTCCGTCAGGCGCTTGCCGTTTTCCCCTTCCCTCAAGCGGATGATCGCATTCACCCCGCAGGAGCTCGCCTGGTTCTGGCTGCTGGCGGTGCCATCGCTGGCGGCGCTGGCGATGGTGCTGTTCAACCTGGTGGTGTGGCCGCGTGGCAGCGCCAGGGGGCGGATGGACGGCCGCGTCTCGGTGTGCATCCCCGCGCGCAACGAGGGGCGGCGCATCGTCAACTGCGTGGCGGCGGTCCTGGCCGGCGAGCAGCGGCCCCACGAGGTGCTGGTGTTCGACGACGGGAGCACGGACGGCACCGCCGACGTGCTGGAGCGCCTCTCCGCCGCCGAGCCGATCGTCCGCGTGATCCGCGGCAGCGGCGAGCTGCCGGTGGGGTGGCTGGGAAAACCGCACGCCTGCCACGAGCTGGCGCGCGAGGCCACCGGCGACGTGCTGGTGTTCCTGGACGCCGACACCGTGGCCACCCCCACCTGCCTCAACCGCCTGGGCTCGGTGCTGGAGCGGAAGAAGGCGGACTTCGTCAGCGCGCTGCCGATGCAGGCCACCGGCACGCTCACCGAGCAGATGGTGGTGCCGCTGCTGAACCTGAGCTACCTGTGCTGGCTGCCGATGCCGCTGGTGTGGCTCACGCGCTTTTCGTGGGTGCGCGTGGCCACGGGGCAGATGGTGGCGGTCAAGCGCGAGGCGCTGGAGAAGGCGGGAGGGTGGAAGTCGGTGGCGGGCGAGGTGGCGGCCGACGTGAAGCTGTGCGGGCGGATCAAGGCCGCCGGCCGGCGCGCCGTGTACGCCGACGGCAGCCTGATGGCCCACGGCCGGATGTTCCACAGCCGCAGCCAGCTCTGGCGCGGCCTTTCGCGGATGCTCTACCACCGCGGCCCCGGCGCGCTGGGGATCGCGCTGTCGCTGGTGCTGTACGGCGGCGTGCTGCTGGCGCCCTACGTCGGCGTGGTGCAGGCCATCCGCGGCTACGGGATGCTGCTCTGGCCGTCGCTGGTCGGCATCGCCGCCAACCACCTGATCCGCATCGCCATCGCCATCCGCCTGCGCCAGAGCAGCAACGGCATCGTGCTGCACCCGATCGGCCTGCTGTGGATGATCGCCCTGCTGCTCAACTCGCTGCGCCGCGGGCGGAAGGGCACCCTGTTCTGGCGCGGCCGCCGCTACGTCTTCGGCGAGGGGCTGGACGAGGGCGTGTGATTCTGCCCGGCTCGATCTGGTGCGCACGATCTTCATCCCCCACGACGAAGCAGCCGCGCGAAGCGCACATCGTCCCTCTCTGCGGTCCGGGAGAAGGACGGGCTTTCTGGGACACGACGCCAGGCGCGCCGGAAAGCCAGGGTGAGGGACCACCTGTAAACTCCGCGCAAGTTGTGCATCGGTCGATGCAACACCCTTGACACGCTTCGGAAGAAAACCGAAAATAAACCGTAAGAAAGAGGTGTGACTGGCCCCGGCCGGCCGGCTGGACGAACGCAGCGGGAGATGCAGCAATGAGCTTCGATCTCGAGGGGTATGCGCCGGTGCAGGAGCGCATCGGCGAGTTCTACCGCGACTTTCCGCACGGGTGCATCAAGACGCGCCTGGTGCGTGACGACGGGCCCGAGGTGGTGTTCGAGGCGCGCGTGTACCGCACCCCCGAAGAGGTGGCGGCCGGCGTGTACACCTCGGGCTGGGCGCGCGAGATCGAGGGGAAGAACCCGGTGAACCGCACCAGCCACCTGGAGAACTGCGAGAGCAGCGCCATCGGCCGGGCGCTGGCCAACCTGGGCTACAGCAAGGACGCCACCCGCCCCAGCCGCTCCGAGATGATCAAGGTGCACCGCGTGCGGCAGGAGCACGAGGCGATGCTCGAGTTCATCCGCGAGGTGGGCGCGCGCTGCGAAGAGGAGATGGAGGTGCGCCTGGCCGGCGGAACGCGGAACCTGAAGACCTACATCCGCGAGAACTGGCAGCCGATCAAGGAGCAGTACCGCATGGCCCGCACGGTGGTCGAGGCGATCGAATCCTCCACCGGCGAGCACTTCCGCCAGGCCGCGTGAACTGCAGGGGATAGGGAACAGGGGATAGGGGACAGGGGACAGCCTGCCAGGGCCGCCGGTTCGGCTCGAACGAGCACGGACCGTTGCGGCCCTCTACGTCAGGGGATAGGGCTATAGGCACAAGGTACAGCCTCGAATCCTCCTGCTGTACCCTGTCCCCTATCCCCTGTCCCCTGCAGTTACGCGAAGAACCGCCGCAACGCCCGGTAGCAGAACTCCAGCGACTCCACCGAGCACCACTCGTTGGCCTGGTGCGCCTGGCTGGTCTCGCCCGGGCCGAAGTTGACGGCGGGGATGCCGTTGCTGGTGAAGCGCGCCACGTCGGTCCACGCCTGCTTGGGGCGCACCGGCAGTTCCTCGCGCCGGCGCCAGCCGGCGATCAGCGGGTGGTCCAGGTGCACGTCGCCGCTGGGCGCGCAGTCGGTGATCTCCACCTCGCCCAGCTCGCCGACGATCTCGCGCAATTCGGCCTCGGTGGCCTCGGCCGTGTTCCCCGGGGCGAAGCGGACGTTCACGTTCAGCGTCAGCGCGTCGGGCACCACGTTCTTGCTGTTCACGGTGAGCGCCTGCGTCACCACGAACACCTCGTAGAAGGTGAGCTCGCCGAAGGTTACGGCACGGCGCCCGCGCGCGGCGAAGCGCTCCAGCAGCGGGATGGCGCGGTAGACGGCGTTCTCGCCCTGCCACGGCCGCGCGCTGTGGGCGCGCGTGCCGCGGACGGTCACCGTGGCGTGCATGGTCCCCATGCACCCCGGCTGCAGCCCCATGTCGGTGGGCTCGAGGATGAACACGAACTCCAGCGCCGGCAGCACGCCGCTGTCCATCACCGGCTGCAGCCCGTTCTCTTCGGCCGGCCCCTCCTCGGCGTCGTAGAAGATCCACACCGGCCGGGCGCCGTGCAGATCGCGCCAGCGGTCCAGCAGCGCCAGCATCACCGCCACCCCCGCCTTCATGTCGCTGGCGCCGCAGCCGTACACGCGGCCGTCGCGCACCGCGTAGTCCTGCGCCTCGGCGCACTTCACCGTGTCCAGGTGGCCGACCAGGGCGACCGCGGGGAGCGCCTGCCGCTCCGCCGCGTCACGGCAGGGGTCGCAGACGACGGAGTTGCCGATCCGCGTAACCGCCGCCGCGCCCGAGACCTCGACGCAGCGCCGCTGCACCCAGGTGGCGATCTCGGCCTCGTGCTTCGTCTCGCTGGGGATGCGGCAGAGCGCCAGCGTGAGCTCCGCCAGCTCGTGGCGGATCGCCTCCGGCGCTTCCGTTTCGGCAGGGTGAATCGCTTCGGCCATCAGACCTGCACGTTGAAGGTGCGCAACACGTCGTTGAGCGACGTCTTCTTGTCGGTGGACGCCTTCCGCTCGCCGATGCGCAGCGCGCAGGGAACGTGGAAGGTCCCCGCCGGGAACTCCTTGGGGATCGAGCCGGGGATGATGACGGAACGTGCGGGGACGCGCCCCTTCGTGATCACCGGCTCGCTCCCGGTCACGTCCACGATCGGGGTGGACGCGGTGAGGACGACGTTGGCGCCCAGCACCGCCTCTTCCTCCACGATCACCCCCTCCACCACGATGCAGCGCGAGCCGATGAAGCAGCCGTCCTCGACGATCACCGGCTGCGCGCCCGGCGGCTCGAGCACGCCGCCCAGCCCCACGCCGCCGGAGAGGTGCACGTTGCGGCCGACCTGCGCGCACGAGCCCACGGTGGCCCAGGTGTCCACCATCGTCCCGGCGCCGACGTACGCGCCGATGTTCACGTAGCCGGGCATCAGCACGCACCCGGGCTCCAGGAAGCTGCCGTAGCGCGCCACGCCGGGGGGAACCACGCGGATCCCCTGCTCCCGCAGGTTCTGCTTGGTCTCGATCTTGTCGAAGAAGCGCAGGTCGCCCGCGTTGATCGGGTCCAGCGGCCGCAGGGCGAAGTAGAGGAGGATCGCCTCCTTCACCCACGCGTTCACCCGCCACTCGCCGTCCGTCTTCTCGGCCACGCGCAGCTCGCCGCGGTCCAGCAGGTTGATCACGGTCTCCACCGCGTCGCGCGTGCCCTGCCGCTCGAGCAGGCCGCGGTCGCGGTACGCCTCGCCGATCATGCGCTCCAGCTCCGCCCGGTCCGTCATCGCTCGTCCATTCCCCGGTTCGTCCACCATCGCCCTCCTGGATTGGCGGCGGAACGTAGCCCGCGCCCGTCCGCCCGACAAGCCGCCCTCCGCCGCCCCCGCTCGCCGATTCGCCCGATCGCGGCTAGATTGTTCCGCCGCCGTGACTTGGAGGATCCCGTTCCTCCGCGTCCGCGGCGATCAACGACCCGATTCGCGAACCGACCCCCCGATGACCAAGTTCCGCCCGCCGGTGCTCCCCATGGTGCTGGCGATCGTGGCCGTGCTGGCCGGCACCGCCGCGTACGCCGCCTGGCTGTCGCTGCCGCCACGCCCGGCGTTCCACGGCACCGTGTACGAGCCCGCCCCCGCCGCCGAGTTCCGCCTCGCGGACACCGACGGGCGGCCGGTGACGCTCGCCTCCCTGCGCGGCGCGCCGGTGCTGCTGTTCTTCGGCTACACCCGCTGCACCGACTTCTGCCCGCTCACGCTGGACCGGCTCTCGCGCGCCGTCCGCGACCTGGGCGGCCGGGCCGGCGGCGCCCGCATCGTCTTCGTCACCGTGGACCCGGCCAACGACACGCCGGACGTGCTGCGGAAGTACGTCGCGCGCTTCGGCCCGCGCGTCACCGCGCTCACCGGCGACTCGGCCGCGCTCGCCACGGCGTGGCGGGGCTACAGCGTCTACGTGGCCCCGAACGACGATCCGCCCGCCACGGCCGCCCTCGTTCACGGCCACCACGACGCGCACGGCGCCGCGAACCGGGCCGGACCGTCCGCTTCCGCTCTCGCCCACAGCGGCGTGGTGTACGGCATCGACCGCGCGGGCAACCTGCGCGTGCTCATCACCGAGGGCGCCCCGGTGGAGAGCATGCGCGACGACATCCGCACGCTGGCGAAGCTGTAGGAACACCGGCCGCTCGCGGGAGGAAACGCGGAACCCGAGCGCCGTTCTCCGCTCCTCCGTTCCTCTCCGCTGCTCCGTGTGACCGGCGGTTCCGCGGCGCGGCATCCGCGACACATCTCGGGACCGGGAAAGAAATCGACCGCACTGGACGGGCGGCCTGCCTCGTCCGCGGCCCGCGCCGTGCATGGCCGCCCGGCCCGCGCAAACGGACGGCGGGGGAAAGAACCAGTGACGAGGACGAGCGGATGGCGAAGACGCCGCAGCGGCGCCGGGCGGACCGGAAGGGTGTGAAGATCGTGGGGTGGGTGGCGTGCGTGGCGCTGGCGGCGTCGCTCACCTACACCTTCGTGCAGGCGCTGGTGAAGGGGCCGCAGCAGGTGGACCCCCTCTTCTTCGCCCTGCAGACGCTGGCCAGCCTCCTCTTCCTGATCTACTCGCTGCGGATGAAGAACGTGGTGTTCGTGGCGGCCAACTGCGTGGCGCTGGTGAACGCGGTGGGCACGCTGGTGGTGGCGGCGGCCGGGCGCTGAGCGGCGCTCACCGGCCGGCGGGCGGCGGAGCGCGCAAACCCGTGCAGCCGCGCGGGTTTCCGGCTTGCGCCACGGGTGCGTTGAATGTATCGTGCTGCGTCAGCCTACTGCCTGCACGAAATTCCGCTTCCCGACAACACCCTCTCTTCCGGGGGCGCCCGCGCCGTTCCGGAGCACCACCGCATAACACCCAAGGAGACTCGCAATGAGACGAAGTCTGGCAATCGCCGGCGCCGCCGTGGTCGCGTGCGCGGCGGTTGGCACCCCGCTGCACGCGCAGGGCTCGGGAGTCGACCAGCAGAGCGCCTGCATGTCGGCGCGCGTGGGCGCGGGCGTGGCCTCGCCCTGCGACGACGCCTCGGGCGTGTACTTCAGCCCCGCCGGGCTGGCCACCCAGGGAAGCGCCTTCAGCGTGGGCGTCACCCTGATCAACGCCGGCAACACCTTCCACTACGACGTGGGCGCCGCTCCCGCGGGCTCGCCCACCGCCATCGAGCGCGACCGCGAGACCGTGCCGGTGCCGCAGGCGTACCTCTCGTACAAGGTGCACCCGCGGGTGGCCGCCGCCATCGGCGTGTTCGCGCCGTACGGCCTGGGGCTCGACTGGCCGGTGTGCTCCGTCGACACCGCCGCCAGCTGCGCCCCCGGCACCACCTTCGAGGGGCGCTACACGGGGTACGACAACTCGCTGCGCGCCATCTTCATCCAGCCCACCCTCTCGGTCGACCTGATCCCCGGGCGGCTGAGCGTGGGCGCGGGGCTCGACTACGTGCGCGGCAGCATCGAGGTGCACCAGCGCGCCGACGCGCCCAGCGTGGGGCTGCGCGGCCGTGACGTGGCCGACGTGACGCTCGAGGGCAACGGGCACGGGATCACCGCCAACCTGGGCGCGATCCTGCAGCTCAGCCACAACACCGCGGTGGGCGTGCGCTACCTGCACTCCACCAAGATCGACTTCGACGGCGACGCCACCTTCGTGCAGGTGCCCACCGGCACCATCTTCGACCCGCTCCTGGCCGCGCAGTTCGCCACCGGCGGGCCGTTCACCAACCAGGGGATCGCCACCGAGATCGAGTTCCCGCACCAGCTGGTGGCCGGGATCAGCTACCGCCCGGTCGAGGTGCTCAACCTGCTCTTCGACTACCAGCGCACGGGGTGGAGCAGCTTCGACGCCTTCAACGTCGATTTCCAGGGGAGCAGCCCCGACCGGGTGCTGAACCTGAACTACAAGGACACCAACACCTACCGGCTGGCGGCCGAGTTCATGTACAGCGACGCGCTCAGCTTCCGCGCCGGCTTCCGCTACAACACCGCCGCCACCCCGCGCGCCACCCCCTTCCTTCCCGAGGGCGAGCGCAACTACTACACGGCTGGGCTCGGCTGGCACGTGACGCCGCGCCTCTCGGCCGACTTCTCGTACCAGTACATCCATCAGCCCGACCGCCGCGGCGCCGTGCGCCCCGACGAGCCGACCGTCGGCACCTACGACGCCTTCGGGCAGACCTTCGGCTTCACCCTGGCGTACCGCTTCGGGCGCCCGGCCGGCCAGTGACCCAACCCGCGGACCGGACGTCCTTACGGTAAACAGATGTACATCACCCTCAGGGAGAGACGCATGAGAGTGGCATTCCGACGCCCCCTTACCGCCGCGGCCGCGCTGGCCACGCTGGCGCTGGGAGCGTGCGTGGGCGACGACCAGAACATCATCAACTCGCCCAACCCCGCCAACGGCGGGGTCCTGTTCCAGCGCTACGTGGCGCTGGGCAACTCGATCACCGCCGGCTACCAGTCGGGCGGCATCCTCGACAGCACCGAGGTGCGCTCGTACCCCAGCCTGCTGGCGGCGCGCGCCAGCATCACCACCTTCGGGCAGCCGCGCCTGGCCGGCACCGGGTGTCCGCAGCCGTTCGTGGCGCCGCTCACCCCCTCCACCGTCACCGGCACCAGCTGCGGGCGGGTGGACGTGTCGGCGTACACGCAGAACCTGGCGGTGCCGGGGGTGCGCATCGCCGACCTGTTCGTGACGCCCACCAACCCCGCCAACGCCTTCCAGCGGCTGTACGCGCTGCTCACGGGCGGCAAGAGCGAGGTGCAGGCCATGCTCGACGCGCACCCCACCTTCGTGTCGGTGTGGATCGGCAACAACGACGCGCTCTCGGCGGCGCTGGGCGGCGTGCTGGGGCCCACCGCGGCGGGGGCGGACTCGAACCTGACCCGGCTGTCGTCGTTCCAGGCCAGCCTGAACAACCTGACCACCGCCATCAAGCAGACCGGCACCCAGGGCGCGCTGCTGATCGGCGTGGTCGACGCGGTCACGGCGGCGCCGCTGATCCAGCCCGGCGCGTACTTCTTCCTGGCACGCGACGCGGCGGGGCGCTTCAATGGCAAGCTGGTGAACAACAACTGCTCGCCGGTCACCGCGCTGGGCACGCCCAACCCGCTGGCGGCCAACATGGTCAGCTTCCAGATCGTCAGCGACGCCAGCTTCCCCGAGATCAACTGCGACCCGGCGGCCTACCCGGTGGGCGACCCGCGGCGCGGGGTGTACCTGCTCGACACCGACGAGCAGGTGGTGGTGCGCACCCGCATCGCGGCGTACAACACGGCGATCAAGGCGGCGGCCGACGCCAACAACTGGGCGTACGTGGACCCCAACGCGGTGTTCGCGCCGCTGCTGGTGGCCAAGGACGCCAACGGCCGCTACCAGAACGACCGCAAGTGCCAGGACCTGGGGAGCGCCACCACGGCGGCGCAGTTCCAGGCGGCGGTGCTCAACTCGTGCCCGGTCACCGGCCCCACCGCGGCGCCCAACTTCTTCGGCAGCCTGATCTCGTTCGACGGCGTGCACCCGTCGTCGGCGGCGCACGTGATCTTCGCGCAGGAGTTCGCCAAGGCGATCAACGCCAAGTACGGCACGCAGCTCACCACCTCGTGACGCGGCCGGCCTGACGGATCGACGCAGAGGTCAGGGCGGGGCGGCTCCGGTTTCCGGGGCCGCCCCGCCTCACGTTGGTGGCCCGCCTGCGCCGCGGGCACGACCGAGCCGCGGGATCCGGACGTGTCCCTCCGCTGTGCTCCGCCACCGGGTGGAGACGCGGGGCGTCGCCCGTGGCGCGGCAAGCCTGTACATTGGAGGAACGAACCCTTCAGAAGGCCAGACGCATGACCGAACCGACCCCAGCGGCGGGGATCCCGCCGTCGATCGACAGGATCCTGCGGCGCTTCGCCACGCTGTCGCCCGACATGACGCGGCAGGCCCTGGTGCAGTACGCCAACAAGCTTCCGCCCCTCCCCGAGCGCTACCAGGG
>DASSME010000378.1:0-3546 GCA_035689035.1 Longimicrobium sp.
GTAGCCGGGGGCCTTGACCGCGGCCACGTTCAGGATGCCGCGGAGCTTGTTGACCACGAGCGTGGCCAGCGCCTCGCCCTCGATGTCCTCGGCGATGATCAGCAGTGGGCGCTTGGCCTTCTGGATCTTCTCACCCTCGCCGGCGCCGTCGATGATCGTCGTGTTGTCCTTGTCGACGACGATGCGCTTGGCGCGGCCCAGGTCGCTGAGCACCGCGTTCTCCAGCTTGAAGCCGACCTCTTCCGAGATCACCTGGCCGCCGGTGAGCACCGCGATGTCCTGCAGCATGGCCTTGCGGCGGTCACCGAAGCCCGGGGCCTTCACGGCGCACACCTTGAGCGTGCCGCGCAGCTTGTTGACCACGAGCGTGGCCAGCGCCTCGCCCTCCACGTCCTCGGCGATGATCAGGAGCGGGCGGCCCATCTGCGCCACCTTCTCCAGCACCGGGAGGAGGTCCTTCATGCTGCTGATCTTCTTGTCGTGGATCAGGATGAGGGCGTCCTCGAGCGCCGCCTCCATGCGGTCGGGGTCGGTGATGAAGTACGGCGACAGGTAGCCGCGGTCGAACTGCATCCCGTCCACCGTCTCCAGCGTGGTCTCCAGCCCCTTGGCCTCCTCGACCGTGATCACGCCGTCCTTGCCCACCTTCTCCATCGCGTCGGCGATCAGGTTGCCGATCTCCTCGTCGCTGTTGGCGCTGATGGTGCCGACCTGCGCGATCTCCTTCTTGCCGGCGGTCGGCACGCTGAGCGACTTGAGCTCGGCGATCACCCGCTCCACCGCCTTGTCGATGCCGCGCTTCAGCGACATCGGGTTGGCGCCGGCGGTCACGTTCTTCAGCCCCTCGCGGAAGATGGCCTGGGCCAGCACGGTGGCGGTGGTGGTGCCGTCACCCGCCAGGTCGCTGGTCTTGGTGGCCACTTCCTTCACCATCTGGGCGCCCATGTTCTCGATCGGGTGCTCCAGCTCCACTTCCTTGGCGACGGTGACGCCGTCCTTGGTGATCAGCGGCGAGCCGAACTTGCGGTCGATCACCACGTTGCGGCCCTTGGGGCCCAGGGTGACCTTCACGGCCTCGGCCAGCTGGTCCACGCCCTTCTTGAGCGCGGCGCGCGCGTCCACGCCGAACGTCAGTTCCTTGGCAGCCATCGGTTCAATCTCCTGTGGGAGAGTTCGTTGTCAGAAGTCGGGGAGCGTTCAGCCGACGATCGCGAGCACGTCGCTCTCGCGCAGGATCAGGTAGTTCTCGCCGTCCACGGTGACCTCGGTGCCGCTGTACTTCCCGTACAGCACCTTGTCGCCCACCTTCAGCTCCATCTCGATCCGCTTGCCCTCTTCCGAGAGCTTGCCGGGGCCCACCGCCACCACCTCGCCCTGCTGCGGCTTTTCCTTGGCGGTATCGGGGATGTACAGCCCGCCGCGCATCGTCTCCGCCTCTTCGCTGGCCTTGACGACCACGCGGTCGGCAAGCGGCTTTACCTTGATCTCGGTCGCGGTAGCCATGGATTGAGCCTCCCGTCCTTTTGGGTGTTGGGTTGGATTGGTTGATGGTTCCACTGTTAGCACTCACCCAGCAGGAGTGCTAACGACAGGGCGAAAATAAGCGCTCGTCCCCCGCCGTGCAAGCGGGGGCGTGTTGCCGCCGATCTGCCGCCACGCATAGACAAACGGCGTGCCGCGCGGGTTTGCCGGATTGGCCGACGAGTGTGCCGGGGAGGCGGAAGGGTGCTGCCACGAACGGCAGCTCTCGACTGCGCCCCCGCCTACCAGGTTGGCCGCACGGCGGGAAGGCGGCCGCCGTTCTGGCTGCGGAGCACCGCCGTCAGGTCCCCCCGCAGCGCCTCCAGCCGCTCCCGGCCGACCACCCGCGCCCACTCCGCCTCGAGCTCGGCGTACACCGCCTCCACCGTTCGCAGGGCGGCATGGCCGCGGGGGGTGAGGCGGATGCGGCGGGCGCGGGCGTCGGCGGCGTCGGCGACGCGGTGGACGTAGCCGTCCGCCTCCATCCCGTCGATCAGCTTGGAGGCGGCCTGCTTGGTGGTGCCCATCAGCGCGGCCACGTCGTTCACGCTGGGCGCCCCGTCGCGCGCCGCCACCAGCACGAAGCCGTAGGCCGGGCGCAGGTCGGCAACGTCCGTCTCCTTCAGCCGCGCGTGCAGCGCGTCGATCAGCGAGCGGAACGCCATGGCGAAGAGGCGGGCGAGCGGAACGCCCGCCTCTTCGCCGCCGGCCGCGCTCACTGCGCCCACGGCGGCGTGAACTCGGCGCCGTCCGGCAGGCGCGCGCGGCCGCCGACGGGGAAGCTGACCAGGGCGCAGAGCGGCTCCGGACCATCCACGCTCAGCGCGAAGGTGGTGTCCGCCGGCACCACGATGCAGTCGCCCGCCGCGGCCGTCGCCTCGTCCGCACCCAGGCGCACGCGCGCCCGCCCGCCGGTGACCACCAGGATCTCCTCCTGCGTGACCTGGTGCGGCGTGGCCGGCGTGCCCGGCTCGATCTCCACGCGCCACACGCTGGTCTGCCGCGTGCCGCGGCTGGGCGAGGCAAGCGCGGTGAACACGGCGCCGTTCATGGCGTGCCGCTCGTTCTCCGCCCGTTGGATGACTGGCATTCTGGACCTTTCGTCTGGAGAAAACCACAGGGTACGGTCGAGAATGTGCGACGCGTCAGCGCAATAGTCAAACAGGTTGACTATCGTCCTCCGCGTTCACCCGGTCCGCTTGCTCGTTACCGGCCGCCGTTCGGTAACGGTGGCACAGCCGCCTGGATGGCGCGCATTTTCTTCACTCCACCGGAGTCCGGGAGAGCAGAAGGAGCACTGGACCGTTCGGCTCGGCCGCCGGCACGGGCACACGGAATGCGCCCACTTGTATCCCCGCCGAGCGCGGGTTTATAATCAAATGTTTCCATCCCACTCACCCGTTCACCATACCGGCAGTGCACGCGCACTCTCATCCCCCGAGCCGGAAAGCCCCGGCCCGCACGCTCCTGCTCGCTCTTCTGGCCCTTGCGGGGCTGGCAGGGCGGGCCGAACCCGCTCACGCCCAGATCTGCCCGGTGAGCGTGGAGAGCACCACGCTCTCCACCGACACAACGGCAAAGAGGGACCACACCCACCCCGCGCCCCGCCCGCGCAGGCGGGCCACCCCCCGCGACGGTGCCACCACGCAGGTCATCCAGCCCATCGACCAGTGCGGCGCCGACAACATCGCGCCCACGGTCAGTATCAGCCCGGCGACCGGCGGGAGCTACACCAGCGCGGCGCTCGCGGTGACCGTCACCTGGCGCGACGACGTGGCCCTGGACGCCTACAGCTACTACATCACGCTGAACGGCGTGGACGTGACCTCGCAGTTCAACTACAGCGGCAGCACGCGCCTGGCCACCTCGTCGGGGAGCGTGACGCTGCAGCCGGGGCAGAACACGTTCACGGCCGAGACCTGGGACCAGTACGGCAACTGGGGCTACAGGACGGTCACGTGGACGTACACGGCGCCGGTGAACAACACGCCCGCGCCGCTGCCGGCCCGGGCCGACGACCCCGCG
>DASSME010000379.1:0-8664 GCA_035689035.1 Longimicrobium sp.
AAAGGACATGCTGATACCCGAAGTGCGTGAGTGACATCAACGTCTCGGGGGTATAGGAAGAGATGGCTTCGGCAGCGGAGCCGGCGAGCGCCTGCAGGCTCGCCGGCAGGCCGCTGCCGAGACACTTGCGGACGTCGAGCCAGATCCGCTCGACCGGGTTCAGCTCGGGGCAGTAGGGTGGCAGACGGAAGAGCAGGACGTTCTCGGGCATCTCCAGGGCGTGGGCGGTGTGCGGCGGCGCGCCGTCGAGCACGAGGACGTTCAGCGTGTCGGGGAAGGCGAGCGAGAATTCGTGGAGGAAGGCTTGGAAGCAGGGGGTGTCGAGGGCGGGCAGCTCCAGGAAGAGGGAGTCGCCGGTGGAGGGGTCTACCGCGCCGTAGAGCCAGAAGTACTCGTAGCGGGGGAGCATCGGCTGGAGGGGCTTCACCCCGCGCGCGGTGAGCCTGCGGCGCGTGGCGGACTCGTGGAGCCCGAGGCGGGCCTCGTCCTGGAAGAAGCGCCGCACGGCCTTTCCGGTGAAGGCGGCCACCAGGTCCAGGTAGCGCTTCAGGCGCCGGGGGAACCCGGCGGCGTCGCTGGCGTTTTTTTACGTGCCGCGGTCGCGCCCGCTTCAGCTTGCCCTTCAGGCGGTCGCGCACGATGCGGTGCACGGTGGGATAGGGGATGTCGGCGCCGAACTCGCGCCGGAGCCACTCCTGGACTTCGGTGTAGCCGTCGAAGCCTTCGGCGCCCAGGCGGGCCTTCAGCGCCTCCAGCGCGGCGGGCGACAGCACCCGCGTGCCGGGCTTCGCGCCGCGCGTGCCGATCTCCAGCATCGCGCCGACGCCGCCCTTCTCGTACTTCTCCAGCCAGTCGCCGACGCTGTTGCGATGCACCGCCAGGTGGGCCGCGGCCGCCACGCGGGAGGCCACCTTCCCAGTGCGGATCAGCAGCAGCAGGTGCACCCGCTGCTTACGGCTGGGATCGCGGGTCTGGGCCAGCATGGACTCGAGTTCCCCGACCGATTCGTGGATGTCCGGCAGAGCACGACGCATGGGCTGACTCCCGGTTGGAGGCCAGCCCAATCTAACACAAAATGCACAATAATTCAAGAGAATTGGTATAACACCTCGACCGGTGCCGCGCCTGCGTCCGCCTGCCCGGGGGACGCCGCCGCGCCCGCGGAGGCGTCCCGTACAGCAACACACCTGGACGCGACACATGGAACCAGAGCACCTGCGACAGCCCGCCAGTGATGATGATCACGCCGGCACGAGCGAGAACGACAACACGACCTCCGAGAGGATGATGGAGCCGAGCCCGGCCGACGAAGCCTGCGTGCCGGCCAGCGAGCCCCCCCTCGAGGTGGCACGCGGCGCGGTGATACGCGCCGCCCGCACCCGGTCGGCCCGCGTGGTCGCGAAGGAGGCCAGGGTCAATGTGGAGGTGGTGGAGAGCTTCATCAGGGGATCGTCTCCGGACTCGACCACGCTGCAGCGGCTTCGTGCATGGCACGGGGTGCATGCCGGCGGCAGCGGATGGGGGCTGCCGGGAGCCATGCCCTGGCGAGAGATCGCTCCGTCCGTCGAGGTGCTGCGCGACGCGGCCAAGTGCGCCGCGACGGCGCGGTCGACCCGCGCGGTCGCCAGGGAGATCGGCCTCACCCCTCCAGCGCTCGGCAGGTTCACGGCAGGTGTCACCCGGCCGCATCCGTCGACCGTGCGCCTCCTGCGCAGGTGGTACGTACGCGGGGGCACCGACGCGGATGTAAGCCCGGAGATCCCGCGCGCCGCGCTCCGGGTGCTGCTGGACGGGCTGCCGGAGCGGCTGAAGCTGTTGGCGAGCGCGCGCATGGCCGACGCGGTCCTCGGGGTCGTCAGCGAGGAGGGCGTGGAGCCGCCCGGGTGGACGCAGGAGCTGAAATCGAACTGACGTGGTGCAACGCCCCCGCGCGGGGTGCCGCACCCGCGTCCGTGTGCCTGGACGACACCGCACGCCCGCGGTGGCCATGCCCCGCACACGGAGACCGGGATGGAGAAGACGCAGCAACCTCCGTCGCCCGCGCAGCACGGCCTCGCGGACGCTCGCGCGCGGCTCTATTCGGCCGCGCTCCGCGCCCAGCAGTTCGAGCGGCTCACCCCCGACCAGCTCGTGCGCGTGCGCCTCGCGCTGAAGGCCGGCCGCTCGCGGCGCTGCTCCGACGCCGCCCGGCTGCATGCCGCGCGGCACTGTCTCCTCCTGGCCGAGGAGCTGGAAGGAGGTGCCGGGTGAAACGCCGTGCACAGCCGGAACCCGAGAAGCCGCTCACCGGCCGGGAGGCCGCCGCGCTCCTGCGCGAGTGGCTCGACGAGCGGTACCCGCCGGAGCTCGCCCAGTCGGTGATGGACAACATCCCCTGGAAGGACAACCCGGACCCCATGGGCTCCCGCAAGGCGCTCTGGTGGTGGTTCTTCTTCAACATCGCCGTGCCGGTCGACATCTCCCGCAACTACCCGCGCGAGCTGTTGTGACCCAGCCGGCCTCTCATTCAGACCATGGAGACCGCATCATGCCGGAACCACCCAAGCCCAGCCTGCACCGGGAGCGGAGCAGCGACCCGCTCGCCTACCAGCGCATGATCGAGCAACTGCGCGACGCCGTCGGCTTCCGCATCGAGGAGGCCGGGCTCAGACCCACGGCGCGCGAGATCGGGATGAGCGCCACCGGCCTGGCGAAGTTCGTCAATGGTTCGGAGCCGCAGATGCAGACGCTGCACAAGATCCGGAAGTGGCGCGCAGCCCGATCCGCGCCGGAAACGAACGAGGCCTGAGCACCGCCAGCACCAGACACATGCGCCGGTGCAAGCGGTCGTGTGGCAACCGCGGGTCGCGGCAGACTCTCAGCTTTCCCCGCCGGAGCCCGAGCACCCCGACATCAGGAGCCTGCGGACCCACCCCTGCTCGCTCGTGCGCTGCCTGGGCTCCCGCCGCGAGCCGTCATGAATCCGGCAAGGAGGCTTGTTTCGGCCACTTTATCCATCTGGTGAACCGGATCTAGCAGAAGAGCCAGCGCGTATCCCGGCACTGGCTCACACCGCCCCCGGGGTTTCTCTCATCTGGTCCCGGCGACCACCGCTCACCAGCCGGTGCCACCTGCGCGTCCGGCCACATGGAGACCCCGGACCACCGGCGCCGCCGGTGTGGTCCGGGCCAGCCATGAGCCACACAGCCAGGAGCTCAGATGGAGGACAAGGTGATCACGGCGGCCAACGCGCTGGTCGCTTCCAGGGGACTGCGCCGCACGGCCGCGGCGCTCGGGGTTCCATACGCGACGCTACAGGCGTATCTCGCCGGCCGCACGCCGGGCCGAGACGTGCGCGCCAGGCTCGAGGCGTGGTACGCGGCCATGGGCTCCGGCGCCGAGCCCGAGCCCGACGCGCCGGATGTGGAAACCCTGCGCGCGGGCGTCAGGGAAATCGTCGCCGCGACCAGCGCGCGCGTGGTCGCGCGCGACGCCGGCGTCAGCACCGGCGTGATCAGCAAGCTGGATCGCCGCCTGCCCACCCCGCGATCGCTCAGCGCGCTGCGGCGGTGGTATCCTCGCCGCCACGAGACCATGGCGCCGTGGCGGCAGCCCGCGCTGGACGCGCTCCGCGACGCGGTCGAGCGAGCAGTCCGCGCGCGATCGCTGCGGCGGGTGTCGAGGGAAATCGGGATCACGCACGGCGCGGTGATGCTGTTCATCGGCGGCAGCAGGCCGAGAACGACGACGCTCCGCAAGCTGCACGCGTGGTACGTGCGGGAAGGAGCGCGTGACGCGGTGGAAGCCCCGGACGACGTCGCGCGCGCGGCGCTCGCGGTGCTGCTAGAACGCTTCCTCGGGAAGGCCAAGGAGAACGTCGTCTCGCGCATCACGGGCGTGGTACGCCAAGCGGCGGGCGAGATGGGGATCGAGACGCCGCGGTGGGCCGCGGACGGAGGAAGCACGGAACCGCCGAAAGAGCCCGGCCTGGGCGCCGGGGGAGCCTGTTAGAAACCTGGTTCCCGAATCCCGGGACGGACCGGCGCCTCGTCCAGGCCAGCATTCATGCCCATCCTGGCCAATAAAGGCCACGACGTCCATTTTGTCCGACCGTCCTCGCGTAGCCTGTGAAGGAGCCGGCGGTGCCGGGGCCACGCCCGTGGTTCGAGGCCACCGGAGCCACCGGTGCGCGCGTACCTTCGTCAGCCACGGCGCCACCATGAAGCTGGGATACAGGCTCGGGCCGAATGGCGTCACGCGCGACGAAATCGACGCGTACGCCGACGAGCGGGAGATGGAGCGTCTCCGGAGAACTCTTCGGCGGGAGCTGGCCGCCCATCCCGGCCAGGAGGCGCTCGCCCGCGAGATCGGCGTCGCGCGCATCGTGCTCCGGAAGTTCCTGGCGATGACCGCCACGCCGCGACCGAAGAACCTGCAGAAGATCCGGGAGTGGGCCGAGAACCGCCCGCCGGTGTGGACGCCGTTCGGGGCCGTGCTCCTGGCTACCGCCGTGCGCGATCTCCCCAGCGACGAGCGGGCCCGCGTGCGCCGCCACCTCGCCCAAGCCCTTCACGACGGCTACCGGCGCGCGGGAGTTGCCGTGCCGGAGTGGTTACTGGGTGAGAGCGGCATCGAACGGGTCGTCGTCATTGAGTAAGAACCGGCTAGGCCGTTCACCGCGGATGGTGTGGGGGCGTGCTGCCCCTTTCGGAGTTTCGCGCCGCGTAATCTACGGTCGCCTAGGCCGAGCAGCCGGCTTCCATTACGTGAGGCCTCCAGCCCGCCTTCTCTCGAGCAGGTAGTCGATCAGGGCGCGCAGCGGCGCGGACGCCTGCCGCCGCTGCGGATAATAGAGGTAGAAACCGGGGAAGGGCGTGGAGAACTCCTCGAGCACCGGGATTAGCTCCCGCCGCTCGACGTACGGGCGCACGGGCTCGTCCCCGCCCAGCGGCAGCCCTACGCCAGCCACTACCAAGCGGCGGTTGAGGGCCGGGTCGTTGGTGAGGATCACGGAATTCACGGCCACCGCGAAGTCGTGTCCGTTCTCGGTGAACTCCCAGCGATAGGGAGGCTTCCCGGGGCCCGCGCGCCAGTTGCTGCAGTCGTGCGCCACCAAGTCGCGCATGCGCCGGTGCCGCGAGACGGGCGAAGTACGCCGGGGCGCCGACCACCACCAGCCGCAGCTGCCCTACGGCGGCGTGCGCAACGTGCTCACCGCGCTCAGCGGCCGGCTCGCGCGCATCGCGCTCATGGCCGCGATCGGCGTTACCAACCGTGAGGGGCAGTACAACCGCACCACCGCGGCGCACGAATGGAAGCGGCGCGGCGAATGGCTGGTCTGCGCGAGCGGGCTCCCGTACACCATCGTGCGTCCCGGCTGGTTCAACTACAACGAGCCGGACGAGCACCACCTCGTGCTCCTCCAAGGCGACCGCCGCCATGCCGGGGATCCGAGCGACGCCGTCATCTCGCGGCGGCAGCTCGCCCGAGTCCTGGTCACGAGCCTCGGGTCCGGCGCGGCGCTGCGCAGGAGCTTCGAACGCGTGGCGACGCGGGGGCCGGCGCAGGACGACCTCGACGAAGTGTTCGCCTGACCCCACGTGCCGCATTGGGGCAGCCGAAACACCTCAACCTCGGTTTGTTCAGCCGGAGGACCGCACTGTTGTCCGGCTCAGACTCGGTCGCTCCGGGCGCTTGCGACGCGCCTTGTCTTCACTGTGCGCTCGGCTCCGTGTGCCCGACCCCACCCGCGAGCCGATCTACACTTACTGGGTGCTGGGGAGTTAGGCTCGGGTTTCGCGCAGAACTGCTACTGGGCAATCATGAATGCAGTCCGGGCGAGGCCGCGTACGTGGCGCGCTTTCACTGTGCCGGAGCAGGTGAAGGAGCACCCATTTCGCGTCCGCGTCATTTCGTAGTGACGTGCCGGATAGGAATTTCTCGCATGCGCTTCAGAACCAATCTCCTTCAGCCTGGGTTCGCAAATGAGTGAGTCCGATGTATTCCGGGAAGTGTGGCAATCCGCGGATCCCAAGGCTTGGGACGCACTGCAGCATTGTCTAAAGGGTCTTGAGGCAAGCGAGACGGCTTTCGACCGGTCTACGGCAATCACGGTACGGCTGAACGGGGCGGATGCTGCGGGCGCTGCACCGCTCCTCCCATACATGGTTTACCTTACACTGGTGACGGTGCTCGGATTTCGGTACTGGGGGCCGGAAGAAAAGACTGCTTGGACGATTCCGGTCTGCTATCGGGGCATTCCCTTCCGGCTGTCCCACCGGAAGTTCGGCCTGCGCGCCGAAGCGCCGAACGCCGAGGGCGAGACTCTGCGCATCTTGCATCTGCTCGTGCGGCGGCTCAAGAGCGCCAGTAGGATTGCGGAGCGCCTCTTGGAGCCGCTGATTCGCGAGCAGGTGGAAGGCGGTCACTTCACCGTCCGTAACCAACTGCACCTGTTTACGGAGAGGTATCGTTTTTTTCGGTCTGCAGCAACGGCAGCATTCGAAAGCCCGCCGCCAGCAGCTGTCGTCCACAGCCGCGATGCTGAAGGGCGGCCAATGGCCATCACATCACAGCCGCTCAAGCCGGAGAAGGAGGGGTTCTTCAACACGCACGCGATGATCGACTGCTATTTCAGCTATCTCGAACATGTGTTCGTCCTTCTACTTCCGTTCTCCGGATTCGACGCGGCGTCGGAGAATTGGGCGGACTTCATCTCGTCAAATTGGACGACGAAGTACAATCGCATCCTCCGGCCCGACCAGTCTCCTGCCGCGCATCGGCTCTACACCGAGCTAGAGGAGATCAAGGAGCGGATCCGAAATACGTTCACCCACGGCGGCTTCGAAAAGGGATATGAGTCATTGTTCGTCCATCTTCCTGGGATCGGCGCGACACCGGCGTCGTTGTCCCGTTTTAGCGACGGCATCCACTACCGGGTGATTCCTGTTTCTCAGGCGGACTTCGACAGCGCGTGTGTGGTGCTGGATCGCGCGGATGCGTACGTTGAACAGACTCATCCGCGCGCCATGAGGATCCTCCAGGCGGGACTGGACGCGTACTTCGACCCTGAGGGAGTAAGGGAGTACGTAGCTGCGCTTGAATCCGACGCGGCCACGGCCGAGTTCATCGAGCGCGAAAGCGCGGCGTACGAGCAGGAAGCCAACATGGACTGGTGATCTCTGGATCACGGGAGTGTTAGGCTGGATCTCCTCGCGCCGGAGCGAAATCCGGCAACACTCGGGTAGCTCTTGGCCCAAAAAAGCGAAGGGTGGGTCGGCCGAGATCGTTGCTGACGATCTGAGCGTGCTTCACCAGTTGCTGTCGCTTGGTCCGTGGACCGTGCACTCGTGGTGTGAGGCGCCAGCGTAATCGTACGCCCTTCTGCTTGAGAAGGACGGGGCATTCCACCAGAACTCAGTTTCCTACTTCCACGCTCGCTGCGTGGCCGTCTACGTATCGAGGAGCTTCACAGCTTGAAGCGGATCCGCAGGCCGTCCTGGAGCAGCGTGCCGTCGGGCGCGTCCGCCCCCGCGGTCGCCATCAAGTCGTTGAGGCGCGTGTCGGCCTGGTCCAGCGCCGCGCTGGCGACGTCAATGTCCGTGGAGCGCAGGCGCTCGATCAGCATGGTTGTCGCGGGCTCGATGGTGACTTCCGCCAAGCCGAGCGGGGACACGAGCGTACGGTGGATGCGGCGGGTCTCCGGGTCCTCCCCAGTCGCGGGAGCGCTGTAGGAGCTAAGCTCCTCGTCCGCGCTCGCTGCCATGGCAGCAAGCGTTTCGTCCCGACGAGGACGGCGTTCCGCGCTCTGCGACACCGTGCCACCCCTCGCTTTCACGCCGGCCGCAAGGGCGGCTGCGTTCTCGACCAAACCGAGGCTCAGGCAGAGGCCGAACAGGTGGGCAGCCGCGATCTCCACCGCGAGCTGTGGCGGCGGCTCAGGCGGTTGCCGGTCGGCGGAGTTCCACCCGCGTACATGTAGGCAGCGGGTAGTCCACTTCTTCGCGCCCGGGTTTACACGGGTCGCTGCGACGATATGGCGCGGGATGGGGACCCGCGCACCGTGGAGGGTGACGATGAGGTTCCATGCCTGACGGCGCCATGAACGCGGACAATTGTCTTTCCCAGGAGTATGCAGAGCGTCGTCCGTGCCTTTCGCTTCGACTGCCGCCCACCCCCGAACGCCCGTGACCTGCCGCGGCCGTATTGCGAGGTAGTCTGGCAGGAGGGGGGTGGCTCTGGGCCTGGAGGTGCCGTTGGCCCGCTGCCGAGAGAAGCCCTGTGTTACGACCGCTCCGGGTGGAAAGGCGCGGTGCCAGTTGTAGACCCGAGCGGGGTGCTGTGCGTTGGCGAAGAACGCGCTCACCGGCGCGATCCAGCGATAGCCCTCCTCGGCCAGCAGGTGGCGTGCACCGACCACGCCAAGCATCCAGGCGATCACGCGCTTCCATTGCCGCTCCGTGCTCGCCAGCTCTTCGCGCATCTCCCAGTAAAAGGTGCCTCGGTCGCTTTGTGCCTGGATGAGATGGGCTGGCCACCCGAACAATGCTGATGCGGGAGGAGGGGCGTTCAGTGGAGCCCAATCCTGGAGGAGCATTCCTGCAATCTGATCATGGCTCAGCGGAAGCGGCTGCGCGGACCTGATCCCGACCGGCCAGTAGTGTACGTTCATTCGGAATGCGGCTC